>JANNAV010000221.1:0-26289 GCA_031384695.1 Paracoccaceae bacterium | reverse complement strand
ATTTTGTGGCGCAATCAGAATGCACCACGAAAAGCAGGGAAAACCCATGTCAGATGCAGGCCCCGAACCCCGCATATCCTACAAGCGCGTCATGCTGAAAATCTCGGGCGAGGCGCTGATGGGCAATCTTGGTTACGGGCTGCACCCGCCGACGGTGGCGCGAATCGCCGCCGAAGTGAAGGCGGTGCATGATCTGGGGGTGGAGATCTGCATGGTGATCGGGGGGGGCAACATCTTTCGCGGCTTGCAAGGCTCGGCGCAGGGGATGGAGCGGACCACGGCGGATTATATGGGCATGCTGGCCACAGTGATGAACGCCCTTGCCATGCAGGCCAGCCTTGAGGCGCTGGGCATTCATACAAGGGTGATCAGCGCCATTCCGATGGATCAGGTTTGCGAGCCCTATATCCGCAGGCGGGCGGTGCGACATCTGGAAAAGCAGCGGGTGTGCATTTTCGCGGCGGGTACCGGCAATCCGTATTTCACCACCGACACCGCCGCCATGCTGCGGGCCAACGAGATGGCCTGCGAGGTGATCTTCAAGGGCACCAAGGTGGACGGGGTGTATGACAAGGATCCGAAGAAATATCCCGATGCCAAGCGCTATGCCGAGGTGAGTTACGACGAGGTGTTGCAAAAGAACCTTGGGGTGATGGATGCCAGCGCCATCGCTTTGGCCCGCGACAACGATCTGCCGATCATCGTGTTCAGTCTGGACGAGCCGGGCGGCTTTTGCGGCATTCTGCGCGGCGAGGGAACGTATACGCGGGTGACCAGTGGTGTGCCGGGTGCGCGGGATGGCGGCGGTGCCCCAGCGCTTGCGTGACACCCAGCCCTTGCGTGACACCCGGCCCTTGCTTAACGCCGCAAATCCTGTAGCCAGCGCGGCGTTAGCTGGTATAAACCGGCCATTCGGCCAGCGGAGAGCCTTTTGATGTCTGACGATCTGGAAATTGACCTTGATGCCATTCAGCGCCGGATGGACGGGGCGATGAACGCGCTGAAAACCGAGTTTGCCAGTTTGCGGACCGGGCGGGCTTCGGCCTCGATTGTCGAGCCGATCATGGTGGACGCCTACGGGCAGATGACGCCGATCAACCAGTTGGGCACCGTGAATGTGCCCGAGCCGCGCATGGTGGTGATCAACGTCTGGGACAAGGCGATGATCGCCAAGGTGGAGCGCGCGATCCGCGATTCCGGTATTGGCATCAACCCGGTCACTGATGGGCCGCTGATCCGGCTGCCGATCCCTGAATTGAACGAGGAGCGCCGCCGCCAATTGTCGAAGGTGGCCGCGACCTATTCGGAAAACGCCAAGGTGGCGGTGCGCAATGTGCGCCGTGACGGGATGGACCAGATCAAGAAGGCCAAGGCCGCCGGGATGGGCGAGGATGATCAGAAGATGTGGTCGGAAGAAGTGCAGGATTTGACGGACAAGGCGATATTGGGCATTGATCGGGCGTTGGAAAGCAAGCAAGCCGAGATCATGCAGGTTTGAATTTCAAGCAAGGGGGGCGGGGGCTTGGCTGCCAGCGACACGACCAGACCGGCCTCCCCGCGCGCGGCGGAGCATGTGGCCATCATCATGGATGGCAATGGCCGCTGGGCCACCAACCGGGGCTGGCCGCGCCTTGTGGGGCACCGTAAGGGTGCCGAGCGGGTGAAGCAGATCGTGCGTTGCGCCCCCGATCTGGGGGTGCGGTGGCTGACGATCTATGCGTTTTCCACCGAGAACTGGAAACGCTCCACCGAGGAAGTGCTGGGGCTGATGTCGATCTTTGCCCGTTATATCGAGCGCGAGGCCGACCGGCTGGCGGCGGAAGGCGTGCGGATGCGCTTTATCGGCGACCGCAGCCGTCTGGACGCGAAATTGCAGCGCCTTATGGCGGGGATCGAGGCGCGGACGGCGGGGTTTTCGCGGCTGAACCTGACGGTGGCGATCAATTATGGCGGCCGCGACGAGGTGTTGCGCGCCACCCGCGCGATTGCCGCCGAGGTGGCGGCGGGGACGCTGCTGCCGGGCGATGTGACCGAGGCGCTGATATCGTCGCGGCTGGATACGGCGGATTTGCCGGACCCGGATCTGGTGATCCGCACCTCTGGCGAGACGCGGACTTCGAATTTCCTGCCATGGCAGGCGGCCTATGCGGAGTACGAGTTTCTCGACACGCTTTGGCCGGATTTCACCCCGGACGAGTTGGCACAGGTGCTGGCGCGGTTTGGCAACCGGGACCGGCGGTTTGGCGGGGTTGCCAGCGCATGAGCGCGCGCTGGGGTGATTTGCGGGCGCGGGTGATATCGGCGGCGGTGATGCTGGCCGTGGGGGCGGTGGAAATCTGGCTGGGCGGGGTGTGGTTTCTGCTGCTGGTGGCGGTGCTGATCGGGGTGATGATCTGGGAATTGAGCCGGTTGACCGCACCCGATGCGCCGGGGGTGGCGGTGGGGCTTGGGGTGCTGGCGGCGGCGGTGCTGGCGCTGGCCGAAGCGGTGCCGGGGGTGCTGACGGTTGCGGCGCTGGCCCTGCCGGTGCTGGCGGTTCTGGCCAGCCCGCGGCGTGACCGGGTGATTGCGGCAGGGTTTGCAGCGGCGGTGATGCTGGCGGGGCACGGGCTTTTCGTGCTGCGCGAGGAGGCGGGGGTGGTGGCGATCCTGTGGGTGCTGGGGATCGTGATCGTATCGGATGTGGCGGGGTATTTCGTGGGCCGGCTGGTGGGCGGGCCGAAGTTCTGGCCGGCCATCAGCCCCAAGAAAACATGGTCAGGCACGGTGGCGGGGTGGATCGGGGCGGCGATGCTGGGCTACGGGTTCTGGGTGCAGGGTCTTGGCGGGGCGGCGCTGATCTGGCTGTCGCCGCTGATCGCCCTTGCCGGGCAGACGGGCGATATCGCGGAGAGTTGGATCAAGCGGCGGGCGGGGGTAAAGGATGCGTCATCGCTGATCCCCGGCCATGGCGGGGTGATGGACCGGTTTGATGCGCTGGTGGGGGCGATGGTGGTGGTGATGGCGGCGCGCGTGCTGATGACGCTGCCGGTGGGCGGCTAGGGTGCGGCGGATCTCGGTGTTTGGCGCGACAGGATCGGTGGGCGAAAGCACCTTTGATCTGGTGATGCGGGCGGGGGGGCCTGCGGCCTATCACACCGTGGCGGTGAGCGGCGGGCGCAATGTGCGCAGGCTGGCCGAGATGGCGCGGGCGTTGCGGGCCGAGGTGGCGGTGACGGCGTTTGACGAATGCGCGGGCGAGTTGCGCGACTTGCTGGCGGGCAGTGGCATCGATGTGGCGGCGGGGGCGGCGGCGATGGCCGAGGCGGCGGCGCGGCCTGCGGATTGGGTGATGAGCGCGATTGTGGGCGTGGCGGGTCTGGTGCCGGGGCTGCGGGCGCTGGAGCAGGGGGCCACGCTGGCGCTGGCCAACAAGGAAAGTCTGGTGGCGGCGGGGCCGTTGCTGATGGCCACGGCGCGGGCGCATGGCGGGCAGGTGCTGCCGGTGGACAGTGAGCATTCGGCGATTTTTCAGGCGCTGGCGGGCGAGGATATGGCGGCGGTGGAGCGGATCATCATCACCGCCTCAGGGGGCGCGCTGCGCGATTGGCCGCTGGAGCGGCTGGCAAGTGCGACGGTGGCGGAAGCTTTGACGCATCCGAACTGGGCGATGGGCGCGCGGATCACCATCGATTCCGCGTCCATGTTCAACAAAGCCATGGAAGTTATTGAAACACGCGAGTTTTTCGGGGTTGAGCCTGCGCAGGTCGAGGTGATAATCCACCCGGAATCCATCGTGCATGCGATGGTAGGGTTCCGCGACGGGGCGGTGATGGCGCATCTGGGGGCACCCGATATGCGCCATCCTATCGGCTTTGCGCTCAACTATCCGGATCGCCGTGCCCTGCCGGTGGCGCGGCTGGATTTTGCAGGCCTGGGGCGGCTGTCGTTCCGCGCGCCGGATGATACGCGCTATCCGGCACTCAGGCTGGCGCGCGAGGTGATGGCGCGGCGCGGTCTGGCGGGGGCCGCCTTCAACGCCGCCAAGGAAGTGGCGCTGGATCATTTCATCGGCGGCGGGCTTGGGTTCATGCAGATGGCGCCGGTGGTCGAGGCGGTGTTGGGTAAGGTTGCGGCGGCCTGCGGCGGGCAAAATTCGCCGATGACCCTTGAGGATGTGCTGGAAATGGACCATCTGGCGAGGGTAAGGGCCACCGAAGTGGCCGGCATACTGACAAAAGGCAGGTGAGGCGTGGATTTTCTGACGGTTCTTTCGGGCGCGGGCAGTGTGGCCTGGACGGTGTTGTTCTTCCTGATCTCGATTGCCATCATCGTGGCGGTGCATGAATACGGGCATTACATTGTCGGGCGCTGGTCGGGGATCCATGCCGAGGTGTTCAGTCTTGGATTCGGCCCGGTGGTCTTCAGCCGCACCGACCGGCGGGGCACGCGCTGGCAGTTGGCGGCGGTGCCTTTGGGCGGTTATGTGAAGTTCATGGGCGACGCCGATGCGGCCTCGGGGCGCGACGAGGGGGCGATGGGCGCGCTGTCGGCAGAGGAGCGGCGGCACACCATGCACGGCGCACCCTTGTGGGCGCGGGCGGCGACGGTGGCGGCGGGGCCGCTGTTCAACCTGATCCTGACGCTGGTGGTGTTTATCGGCATGATCGGCGTTGTCGGCGTTGCCACCGACCGGCCGGTGGTGGGCGAATTGCGCACGGTGCCGTTTGCGGCGCAAGGGCTGCAGGTGGGCGATCTGGTTCTGGCGGTGAACGGCATCGAGACGCCGGACATGACGGCCTATGTGGCAATGGCAAGCAAGCTGCCAGCCGCACCTTCGGTGGAATACCGGGTGGAGCGGGGCGGGGCCGACATCACCTTGCAAGGGCCGCACCCCTATCCGCCGGTGGTGGTGCAGGTGCATTCCAAGAATGCCGCGATGGCGGCGGGGATGCAGGCGGGCGATGTGATCATATCGGCCAATGGCAAGCCGATCTGGGCGTTTGCCGAGTTGCCGCCGATTGTTGAGGCCGCGGCGGGCAAGCCAGTGGCGCTGGTGATCTGGCGGGGGGGTCAGGAGATCATGATGAGCCTGAAGGCCAACCGGCGCGATCTGCCGCTGGCCGAGGGCGGGTTCGAGACGCGCTGGCTGGTCGGCCTGTCGGGCGGTTTGCTGTTTGAGCCGGAGGTGCGGCGGGCGGGGCCGCTGGAGACGGTGCAACTGGCGTTCGCGCAGACGTGGTTTGTGGCCAAAACCTCGCTTTCCGGGCTGTGGCATGTGGTGACGGGGGCGATATCGTCTTGCAACCTGTCGGGGCCGATTGGGATGGCGGAGGTGATGGGCGATGCGGCGCGGTCGGGGCCGGAGGTGTTTTTCTCGATGCTGGCGGTGCTGTCGCTGGGGATCGGCATGCTGAACCTGTTTCCCATTCCGGTGCTGGACGGCGGCCATCTGGTGTTTCATGCGTTCGAGGCGGTGACAGGCAGGCCACCTTCGGGGCGGGTGTTGCAGGTGTTGATGACGGCGGGGCTGGTGCTGATCCTGGGGTTCATGGCCTTCGCGGTCAGCAACGATCTGTTTTGCGCCTGAGGCGATGGCGGTGAAGCCATAGTGTTGACATATTCCGGGCCTATGAAAGCAACTTGGATCAAAGCTTGCAGGGGCGCGGAAATGCAGATTGTCATGGACGGGTACAAGGGGCTTTCGCTGTTGGTGTGGCTGAACTGGGACCGGGTATTTGCCCTTGGTACGGTTGTGGTCGGGCTGTTGGCCGGGGCGTTTCTGGGGGCCGCGATCCTGCATCCCTGATATGTCAGGGGAATTTCCGCAGCCCTTGGGCACCGCGCGAAAAGATATCCACAGATAGTTCGGATTGTTGCGCGGATTTTGGGTTTGCGCATGGCCAGCCTTTTGACAACCCCTGCCTTTCAAGCTAGTCAAGACCAGAGATTTATGGTGGCACTGGGGTGGATAATGCTTGAAATGGTATGCGCAAATATCGGGCGCAGCGGGCGGCACTCCGGTTTCATCGCGCGGGCAATTTTTGCGATTATCCTGTCGGGGGCAATGGTTTGCGGTCCGATGCTTACCCAGACCCAAGCCCAGACCTACAGTTTTGCCAACGTGGTGATCGAGGGCAACCAGCGGGTTGAGGCCGCCACTATCTTGAGCAAGGCGGGAATCGGTCGGGGGGAGGAGATCTCGGCGGGGGCGTTGAATGACGCCTATCAGCGGATCGTCAATTCGGGGCTGTTCGAGACGGTGGAACTGCTGCCACAGGGCAACACGCTGCTGATCCGGGTGAAGGAATACCCGATGCTGAACGTGGTGGATTTTCAGGGCAACAAGCGGCTGAAAGACGAAAAGCTGAACGAGATCATCGCCAGCAAATCGCGCCGGGTGTATTCGCCGGGCACGGCGGAGGCGGATGCGGCGCTGATTGCCGATATCTACCGGGTGCAGGGGCGGCTGGCAGCGACGGTTGATCCGCGCATCATCCGGCGGTCGGACAACCGGGTAGACCTGGTGTTCGAGATCCGCGAAGGCCGCGTGGTGGAGATCGAGCGGCTGTCTTTTGTGGGCAACCGGGCGTTTTCGGACCGGCGGTTGCGGCAGGTTCTGCAGACCAAACAGGCGGGGTTTCTGCGCCAGTTGATCAAGGAAGACAGCTTTGTTGCCGAACGGCTGGAAACCGACAAGCAGTTGCTGCGCGATTTCTACCTGTCGCGCGGCTATATCGACGCGCAGGTGCTGGACGCCTCCAGCGAGCTTGCCCGCGAGCGCGATGCGTCCTTCGTGAGTTTTTCGGTGCGTGAGGGCAAAAGCTTCAGCATCGGCGCGATCACCACGGTGTCCGAGATACCGGAGGTGGATGCGGCCGAGTTCATCGCGGTGCAAAAGCTGCGCTCGGGGGTGACGTACACGCCGGCGATCATCGAGAACAATATCGCGCGGATGGAGAATCTGGCGCTGAAGAAGGGGTTGAACTTTGTGCGGATCGAGCCGCGCATCACCCGCAACGACCGCAATCAGACGCTGGACATCGAGTTTGTGCTGTCGCGCGGGCAGCGGGTGTTCGTGGAGCGGATTGATATCGAAGGCAATACCACGACGCTTGACGAGGTGGTGCGGCGCGAGTTCCGTTCGGTTGAGGGCGATCCGTTCAATCCGCGCGAAATCCGGCAGGCGGCGGAACGCATCCGGGCGCTGGGGTATTTTGCCGATGCCGAAGTGAATTCCGAGGGCGGCTCGGACGGCGATCAGGTGGTGGTCAACGTGAACGTCGAAGAACAGCCGACCGGCTCGTTCAACATCGGGGCGACCTACGGCGTGAGTGACGGCATCGGCCTGACGGTGGGGCTGACGGAATCGAATTTCCTTGGGCGCGGGCAGAGTGTGGGGATTGATATCGCGACGGGGGGGAATGCGACCAACTCTTCGATCTCGTTTGTCGAGCCGGCGCTGCTGGGGCGTGATCTGGCGCTGAAATTCGGTGCGGTGTACCGGATCACCACGCAGGCGAATGCGTTTTATGACACGTCGAACATCTCGATCAGCCCGGCCATCGTGTTTCCGGTCAGCGAGAATGGCAGGCTGGAGCTGAACTTCCGGGTGTTTCAGGACGAGGTGAAGAACGTCGATGCGGGGATTTTGCCGCTGACCGGGTCTTCGGCGATCCTGAAGGCGGAGGAGGCGGCGGGCAAGCTGTTGGGGGCGACGCTGGGCTATGCCTATTCCTATGACACCCGAACTTCGGGGATCAATCCCAATGGCGGCATCCTGCTGCGGTTCGGGCAGGATTTCGGCGGGCTGGGGGGCGATGTGAAATACGTCTCGACCACGGCGCTGGCGCTGGCGGAAACCAAGATCCTGAAAGAGGAAGTGACGGTGCGCGCGGTGTTTGAAGGCGGGCTGGTCAGCTCGTTCGGCGGTTATACCACCCGCGTGACCGACCGGTTCTTTGGCACCCGGAAAATCCGCGGCTTCGAGCCGAATGGCATCGGCCCGCGGGACCGGTTTGATCTGGGCGGCGCGTCGAACAACGACGCTTTGGGCGGCAACGCCTTTGCGGTGGCCAAGCTGGAGGCGGAGTTTCCCATTGGTCTGCCCGAAGAATACAACGTGACGGGCGGCTTGTTTCTGGATGTGGGTTCGGTTTGGGATCTGGACAACACGGTGGGCAGCAATGGCGTGGTGGTGGATGATCAGTTGCATCTGCGCTCGACCATCGGGATATCGGTGTTCTGGACCACGCCGATCGGGCCGCTGCGGTTCAATTTCAGCAAGGCTTTGCTGAAAGAGGATTATGATCTTGAGCAGAAGTTCGACCTGACGATCTCGACGAAATTCTGATGCGCGGGCGGTGGATGCCGCGCGGGTTTTGGCAGTGCGCCGGGGTGCTGGCGTTGCTGCTGGTGGTTTTGGCGGCACCGGGCATGGCGCGCGCACAGCAATTGCCGGCGGTGGGCATTCCGGTTCTGTCGTTGGATCAGGAGCAGTTTTTCACCCAATCAAAGTTCGGACGCGCAGCACTGAGCGCCAACAAGCAGGCGCTGGATGCGCTGGCGGCGGAATTTGTGCAGATTGAAACCGCGCTTGCCGCCGAAGAACGCGCGCTAACGACGCTGAGGGCGACTTTGCCTGCGACCGAGTTCGCGGCGCTGGCGCAGGCCTTTGACACCAGGGTAGAGGCGATCCGGTCGGCGCAGAAAGCCCGGCCGGCGGCGCTGCAAAAGGCGTTGGACGATGAAAAGCTGAAGTTTTTCGAGGCGGCGCGGCCGGTGCTGGGGGCTTTGATGGCCGAGCGCGGGGCCTATGCGATCATCGACAAGCGGGCGGTGGTGCTGGGGTTCGAGGCGATTGATCTGACCCCGATCGCCATCACGCGCATTGACGCGGTGCTGGGTGACGGTACGGTGCCGCCTGTGGCACCTTAAGCGGGTGGAGTCGCAGAGGGGTGGTGTTTCCGCCGGGGTTGATCCTGCCTTGAGGCGGCAGAAGCGTCTTTGCCGCCGCAAAATTTCATGTGGCTTTGCGAATCCTGTTTCACAACAAGATCAAAACGCTCTACTCAGGGCGGAGGCACCGCCAAGAGGGTCAAGCATCAGGAGACAGCATGAATATTTCAACCGCCGCAACCCAGCCTGCCGCCCTAGGTGCCGCCCGGAGTGCCGCCCAATCTGCCGATCTTGGCATGATCATGCGCATCATCCCGCACCGATATCCGTTTCTGCTGATAGACAAGGTGCGTGACATCATCGTGAACGTATCTTGCGTCGGGATCAAGAATGTCACCTTCAACGAGCCGCAGTTTCAGGGGCATTTTCCGGGGATGCCGATCTTTCCCGGGGTGATGATCATCGAGGCGATGGCGCAGACATCGGGGGTGCTGGTGGGGTTCTCGATGGATCTGGTGGACAAGAATGCCAATGTGTTTTTCATGAGCGTGGATGGGGTGAAATTTCGCCGCAAGGTGGTGCCGGGCGACGTGCTGGAGTTGCATGTGAAGGCGGTGCGCGGCGGCGGGCGGGTGTGGAAGTTCGAGGGGCGGGCGCTGGTGGACGGCGAGCTGGCCTGCGAGGCCACGTTCTCGGCGATGTTCGATCTGCCGAAAAAGGCCTGAGGCATGGCGGTTTCCCCCCTGGCGCAGGTGCATCCGATGGCGGTGATCGAGCCGGGGGCCGTGATCGGTGCCGGTGCGGTGGTGGGGCCGTTCGCAGTGATCGGGGCCGAGGTGGTGCTGGGCGCGGGCGTGCAGGTGAAATCGCATGCGGTGGTCACCGGATGGACCGAGATCGGCGCCGATACGGTGATCTTTCCCTTCGCCTGCGTCGGCGAGATCCCGCAGGATCTGAAGTTTCAGGGCGAGCGGACGCGGCTGATCGTGGGGGCGCGGTGCCGCATCCGCGAGGGGGCGACGCTGAACACCGGCACCACGGGGGGGGCGGTATCACGCAGGTGGGCGATGATTGCCTGCTGATGACCGGCGCGCATGTGGGCCATGACGCGCGGCTGGGCGACCGGGTTATTCTGGCCAATCAGGTGGCCATCGCCGGGCATTGCCAGATCGGCGACGAGGTGATCATCGGCGGGCTTTCGGGCATTCATCAGTTCGTGCGGATCGGTCGGGGGGCGATCATCGGTGCGGTGACGATGGTGACCAATGACGTGCTGCCGTTTGGCCTTGTGCAGGGGCCGCGCGGCGATCTGGAGGGGCTTAATCTGGTGGGGCTGAAACGGCGCGGGGTGTCGCGCGTCGATATCACCGCGATGCGGGCGGCCTACCAGATGCTGGCGCAAGGCGAGGGCACCTTTCTGGACCGGGCGCGGCGGATGGCCGAGGACACCGACAGCGCCTATGTGCAGGAAATGACCGATTTCATCCTTGCCGCCTCGGGCCGCTCGTTTCTGACGCCGAAATGAGCGTGGGGGCCGGGCGCGCGGCGATTATCGCCGGGAGTGGCGGCTTGCCGCGGGCACTGTTGGCGGCGATGGCGGAGGTGCCGCTGATCTGCGCGCTGCAGGGGTTTTCGCCGGACGGCGTGGTGGTGGATCAGGTGTTCCGCATCGAGCGGCTGGTGCCGTTTTTGCATCTGCTGGAGGATGCAGGGGTGAACCGGGTGATTTTCGCCGGTGCGGTGACGCGGCCAAGGCTGGACCCGGCGATGTTTGATGCGGAAACGGCAGTGCTGGTGCCGCAACTGCTGGCGGCGATGCAGGCGGGCGATGATGCCGCTTTGCGGGGGGTGATTGCGATTTTCGAGGCGGCGGGGCTGGCGGTGGTGGGGGTGGGCGAGGTGGCCCCGGGGCTGGTGCCGGGGGCGGGGGTTTTGTGCGGCGCACCCTCGGTTCGTGACGTGCTGGATGCGGACCGTGCGGCGGCGATCGTGGCGGCGCTGGGGGCGGTGGATGTAGGGCAGGGCGCAGTGGTGGCGCAGGGGCTTTGCCTTGGGGTTGAAGTGCTGAGCGGCACTGATGCGTTGCTGTCGGCGGTTGCGGCCATGCCTGCCGCGTTACGCCCCGATCCGGCGCAGGGGCGGGGGGTGTTTTACAAGGCGGCCAAACCGGGGCAGGACTTGCGCATTGATCTGCCGACGCTGGGGGTGGCAACGCTGCGGCTGGTGGCAGAGGCGGGGCTTGCGGGGATTGCGTGGCAGGCCGAGGCGGTGATCTGTCTGGACCTTGCCGCTATGCAGGCCGAGGCCGCTGTGCGCGGCCTGTTCCTTTGGGCGCGGGTGTGAAATTCTTTCTGATCGCGGGCGAGCCTTCGGGCGACAGGCTGGGGGCGGCTTTGATGGCGGGGCTGCGGCTGCTGGTACCCGAGGTGCGTTTCGTGGGCATTGGCGGGCCGGTTATGCAGGCGGCGGGGCTGGACAGTCTGTTTGCCATGGAAGAGCTGTCGGTGATGGGCATCGCCGAGGTGCTGCCAAGGTATTTCGCGCTAAAGCGGCGGATTGCCGAGGCGGCGGCGGCGGTGCTGGCGGCAGGCCCTGCGGCACTGATTACCATCGACAGCCCCGATTTTTGCCTGCGGGTGGCGGGAATTGTCAAGGCGGCGCGGCCCGATCTGCGCACCATCCACTATGTCGCCCCCTCGGTCTGGGCCTGGCGGCCGGGGCGGGCGGCAAAGATGGCGCGGGTGATCGACCATGTGCTGGCGCTGTTGCCGTTCGAGCCGCCGCTGATGCAGGCGGCGGGGATGAGTTGCGATTTCGTCGGCCATCCGGTGGTGGCGGAAGCCGTGGCCACGGCGGAGGAGCGCGCGATGATCAAAGGCGAAGGCCCCCTTATACTGGCGCTGCCAGGGTCGCGGCGCGGCGAGGTTACGCGGCTTGCGCCGGTGATCGGCGCGGTTCTGGCGGCGGTGAAGGCGGTGCATCCGCAGGTGCGGGTGGCGCTGCCTACGGTGCGCGGGGTTGCGGGGCTGGTGCGCGATCTGAGCCGCGACTGGCCGGTCACGCCGATGATCATCGAAGACGCGGCCCTGAAACGCGCGGCCTTTGCCGAGGCCGATGTGGCCATCGCGGCCTCGGGCACGGTATCGCTGGAACTTGCCGCCAACGCCTGCCCGATGGTGATCGCCTATGACATGCATCCGCTGACGCTGTGGCTGATGCGGCGGGCGGCGCTGATTGATACGGTGACGCTGGTTAATCTGGTGTCGGAAACCCGCCAGGTGCCGGAGTTTATCGGTGCGCGTTGCAGGGCGGGTCTGATCGCGCCGACGGTGCTGGCGCTGCTGCGCGATGCATCGGCGCAAACCGCCCCGATGCGGGTGACGATGGAGCGGTTGGGCCGGGGGGGGGAAGCGCCGGGCTTGCGTGCGGCGAAGTCCGTGCTGGCGGTGTTGGCGCAGGGTTAACGCCCGCGCCAGATCCAGCCGCCGCCCAGAACGCGGCTGCCTTCGGGGGCGTAGAACACGCAAGCCTGCCCCGGCGAGATGCCATCCTCAGGGTTCAGCAATTCCACCTCGGCCTCGGTGGCCGACAGGGGCCGGATCACCGCCGGGCGGGGCGGGCGGGTGGAGCGGACCTTGACCGCCACATGCCATTCGGCCCGGGTCTGCAGCGGCGCATCGCCCAGCCAGTTGATCTCGCGCAGGGGCACCCGGCGGGTTGACAGCGCCTCTTTCGGGCCGACGATCACCTGCCGCAGCAGCGGATCAAGCCGGACCACATAGAGCGGATCGTCCAGCCCGCCGATCCCCAGACCTTTGCGTTGGCCGATGGTGTAATGGATCACACCGCGGTGCTGGCCCAGCACCCGGCCTTGCAGATCGACGATTTCGCCGGGATCGGCCGAGCCGGGGCGCAGCTTTTCGATCACGGCGGCGTAATTGCCGTTCGGCACAAAGCAGATGTCCTGACTGTCGGGCTTGTCCGCCACCGGCAGGCCGTAGCGCTGCGCCAGCGCCCGGGTTTCGGCCTTGGACTGCAGATGCCCCAGCGGAAAGCGCAGATATGCCAGCTGGTCAGGCGTGGTTGAAAACAGGAAATAGCTTTGGTCGCGCGCCGCATCCGCCGCCATATGCAGTTCGGGCCCTGCAAGGCCAGGTTTGCGCTGAATGTAATGCCCGGTTGCCATGCAGTCGGCGTTCAGATCGCGGGCAGTGGCCAGCAGATCCTTGAACTTCACCCGCTCGTTACAGCGGATGCAGGGCACCGGGGTGGAACCGGCAAGATAGGCGTCGGCAAATTCTTCGATCACCGCTGCGCGGAACATGTTCTCGTAATCCAGCACGTAATGGGGAAAGCCCATGGTTTCGGCCACCCGGCGCGCGTCCTCGATATCGCGGCCCGCACAGCAGGCGCCTTTTTTCGCCAGCGCCGCGCCGTGATCATAAAGCTGCAAGGTGACGCCCACCACGTCATAGCCCTGCTCGGACAGAACGGCGGCGACGACCGAACTGTCAACGCCGCCCGACATGGCGACCACTACCCGCGTCTCGGGCGCAGGTTTTGGCAGGCCGAGCGAATTCAGGGGCTGATCAAGTGACATCGCGCGGCTTTGCGGCAAAACCGGTTCGGGCGCAATATAGGAAAATGCAAAACACATCCAACCCCCCGCTTCACCGATGCTTAAGCCTGATGGCAGAAAGTGGGGTGAATGAATGAGGAACCGCTGATGTATCTGAAACGAGTAGACGGGCCACGGCAGGTGACCCTGCCCGATGGCAGCATCCTGTCGCGCGCCGATTTGCCCAGTGCCGACACAAGGCGCTGGGTGGCCAGCCGCAAGGCGGTGGTGGTGAAAGCCGTGATTTATGGCCTGATCAGCCAGTCGGAGGCGCTTGAACGTTATGCCCTGTCGGAGGAGGAGTTTACCCTTTGGCGGCAGGCGATTGATAAACATGGTGAAAAAGCGCTGCGGGTGACGACCATTCAGAAATACAGGCAACTTTAGATTGTTTTTTGATCTTCCTCTGGCAGAGTAACCGTCAGTTAACCATTGCCCGCCAATGTCGTTAACGAACAAGCGCCTCTGACGGAGTAAAAAGATGAGAATTTTGCTGGTAGAAGACGATCCGACCACCTCTCGCAGCATCGAATTGATGCTGACCCATGCCAATCTGAACGTTTATTGTACCGATCTGGGCGAAGACGGCATCGATCTGGCGAAATTATACGATTATGACCTGATTCTCCTCGATCTGAACCTGCCTGACATGTCCGGGCACGAGGTGCTGCGGCAGTTGCGGCTGGCGCGGGTGGATACGCCGATTCTGATTCTCTCGGGCTCGGACGATACCGAAAGCAAGATCAAGGGATTCGGGTTTGGCGCCGATGATTACCTGACCAAGCCGTTTCACCGCGAGGAGTTGGTGGCGCGCATCCATGCCATCATCCGCCGTTCCAAGGGGCACAGCCAGTCGGTGATCAAGACCGGGCAATTCAATGTCAATCTTGATGCGAAAACCGTGGATGTGGAGGGCAAGACCGTGCATCTAACGGGCAAGGAATACCAGATGCTGGAACTTCTCAGCCTGCGCAAGGGCACCACGCTGACCAAGGAGATGTTTCTGAACCATCTTTACGGCGGCATGGACGAGCCCGAGTTGAAGATCATCGATGTTTTCATCTGCAAGCTGCGCAAAAAGCTGGCCGAGGCGACGGGCGGGGCGAATTACATCGAAACCGTCTGGGGGCGCGGCTATGTGTTGCGCGAACCAAGCCCGGTGGCGGGGCAGGCGCGGCTTGCGGCCTCTGCCTGAGTTTGGCGCGGCCTGAGTTTACCCCGGCCTGACTTTACCCCGGCCAGACTTTACCTTGGCCGCAAGGCCCCCTAAACCTGCATCAGAAACCAGCAGGGGGCGGCGGTGGCACAGGGCAAAGCTGTCGGGCAGTTGAGTGAAGCCGAGGCCAAGGCAGAACTGGCCCGGCTGGCGGCGGTGTTGGCCGGAGCGAACCGGGCCTATCACACCGACGATGCGCCCGAGATGGCGGACGCGGAGTTTGATGGGCTGAAAGCGCGCAACGCGGCGATCGAACAGCGGTTTCCCCGGTTGCGCCGGGCGGACAGCGCATCGGGGCAAGTTGGTGCGGCGGTGGCCGAGGGTTTTGGCAAGATCGCGCATCAGGTGCGGATGCTGTCGCTGGAAAACGCATTCGAGGCGGCGGATATCAGCGATTTCGATGACAGGGTGCGCCGGTTTCTGGGGCATGACGGCGCGCTGTTCTACACCGCCGAGCCGAAGATCGACGGGCTATCCCTATCGTTGCGCTATGAGGCGGGGGTTCTGGTGCAGGCGGCGACGCGGGGGGATGGCGAGGTGGGTGAGGATGTCACCGCCAACGCCCGCACCATCGGCGATATCCCGCAGCGTCTGACCGGCGCGCCCGAGGTTCTGGAAGTGCGCGGCGAGGTTTACATGAGCCATGCCGATTTTCAGGCGCTGAACGCGCGGCAGGCGGCGAAGGCGGAGAAGGTGTTCGCCAATCCGCGCAATGCGGCGGCGGGATCTTTGCGGCAGTTGGACAGCGGCATCACCGCCGCCCGGCCCCTGCGGTTTTTCGCCTATGCCTGGGGGGCGCTGTCCGCGCCGTTGGCGGCCAGCCAACTGGCGGCCATTGCGCGGCTTAACTCGCTGGGGTTCAAGACAAATGCTTTGACGGTGCGGTGTGACGGGCCGCAAGGCATGCTGACGCAGTACCGCGCCATCGAAGGGCTGCGGGCGGATTTGGGCTATGATATCGACGGGGTGGTCTACAAGGTGGACGATCTGGCGTTGCAGGCGCGGCTGGGGTTCCGCTCGACCACGCCACGCTGGGCGGTGGCGCATAAATTTCCGGCCGAGCTGGCCTGGACGCGGCTGGAGGCGATTGACATCTCGGTTGGCCGCACGGGGGCGCTGTCGCCGGTGGCGCGGTTGCGGCCAGTGACGGTGGGGGGGGTGGTGGTGTCGAACGCGACGCTGCACAACGAGGATTACATCGCGGGCCGCGACGCCAAGGGGGCGCCCCTGCGCGAGGGGCGCGATATCCGGGTGGGCGATCTGGTGCAGGTTTACCGCGCGGGCGATGTCATTCCGAAGATTGCCGATGTGGATATGGGCCAGCGGCCGGGGGCTGCGGTGGCGTTTGTGTTTCCTGATATCTGCCCCGAATGCGGTTCGGCTGCGGTGCGCGAGGCGGGGGATGCGGTGCGGCGATGCTCGGGCGGGCTGATCTGCCCGGCGCAGGCGGTGGAGCGGTTGAAACATTTCGTCTCGCGCGGGGCGTTTGATATCGAGGGTCTGGGGGCAAAGCAGATCGAGATGTTCTTTCGCGATGCCGACCTGCCGATCAGGTTGCCCGCGGATATCTTTACGCTTGCGGCAAGAGACGCGGTCAACGGATTGAAAAGGTTGAAAAACCGGGATGGTTTTGGCGAGAGGTCTGCCAGCAACCTGTATGCGGCCATCGAGGTGAAGCGCCAGATTCCGCTGGACCGGCTGATATTCGCGTTGGGCATCCGGCATGTGGGGGAGGCGGCGGCGGGGCTGTTGGCGCGCCACTATGGCAGTTGGCAGAATTTTGAGGCGGCCATCACCAATGCGGCGCCGCAAAGCGTGGAATGGGCCGATCTGAACGCGATTGACGGTGTGGGCGGGGTGCTGGCGGCCAGCCTGACGGCGGCCTTTGCCAACCCGGCGGAGCGGGGGGCGATTGACGCGCTGGTGGCGCAGTTGCAGGTGGAACCGGTGGTCGCGCGCGCGCCGGTGGACAGCCCGGTGGCGGGGATGACGCTGGTGTTCACCGGCACGCTGGAAAAGATGAGCCGGGCCGAGGCGAAGGCGCTGGCCGAGCAGTTGGGGGCCAAGGTGGCAGGATCGGTATCGGCCAAGACTGATCTGGTGATTGCCGGCCCCGGTGCGGGATCGAAAGCGAAACAGGCTGCGGCGCTGGGGGTGCGGATGATCGACGAAGACGGCTGGCTGCGCCTGATCGGGCGCGGATGAGCCGGCCGGAGCAGCTTTTCCCGCTGTTCGCGGGATTGGAGACGCTGGAGGGCGTGGGGCCGAAATCGGCGCTGGCGCTGGCGGGGCTGGGGGTGGAGCGGCCGAAGGATTTGCTTTATCTGCTGCCGCATTCGGGGGTGGATAGGGGGCGCAAAGCCTCGGTCCGCGATGTGGTGCCGCCGGTGACGGTGACGGTTGAGGTGGAGGTGGGCGCGCATTTTCCGCCGCGCGGCAAGGGGCCCTACCGGGTGATGGTGCGTGACAGCGGCCTTGAGTTTCAACTGGTGTTTTTTCACGCGCGGGGGGATTTTCTGCAAAAACTGCTGCCGACGGGCCAGCGGCGGCTGATCTCGGGGCGGGTGGAACTGTTTGACGGGATTGCCCAGATGGCGCATCCCGATCATGTGCTGCGGCCTGAGGAGGCGGGCGATCTGCCGCTGTTCGAGCCGGTTTATCCGCTGGTGGCGGGGGTGACGCAAAAGCTGATGGCCAAGGCGGTGGCGGCGGCGCTGCTGCGCGCACCTGCCTTGCCGGAGTGGATTGATGGCCCGCTGCTGGCGCGCGAGGGCTGGCCGGATTGGCAGACAGCACTGGCCGCGGCGCATGCGCCACAAAGCCTTGCGGATCTCGCGATCACCACACCTGCGCGCCAACGCCTTGCTTATGATGAACTTTTTGCCCATCAGATGACGCTGTCGCTGGCGCGGGCGCAGTTGCGGCGCGGTGTTGGGCTTGCGTCGGAAGCGACAGGCAGGTTGCAGGCGAAGGTGTTGCAGGGCCTGCCCTATGCGCCCACCGGCGCGCAAACCCGGGCGGTTGCCGAGATTGCCGCCGATATGGCGGCGCCGCTGCGGATGAACCGGCTGCTGCAGGGCGATGTGGGGTCGGGCAAGACCCTGGTGGCGTTCATGGCGCTGCTGATTGCGGTGGAGGCGGGCGGGCAGGGGGTGCTGATGGCGCCGACCGAAATTCTGGCACGCCAGCATCACGAGGGGCTGGCACCGCTGGCCGCGAGTGCGGGGGTGCGCCTTGTGCTGTTGACCGGGCGCGACAAGGGGGCGGAGCGGGCGGCAAAGCTGGAGGCGCTGGCGGGGGGGGAGGTGCAGATATTGGTGGGCACCCACGCGGTTTTTCAAAAAGATGTGCAGTTTCAGGATCTTCGCTTGGCCGTGGTGGATGAGCAGCACCGCTTTGGCGTGGCGCAGCGGATGGAGTTGGGGGCCAAGGGGCAGGCGGCAGATGTGCTGGTGATGACAGCGACGCCGATTCCGCGCAGTTTGGCGCTGGCCAGTTACGGCGATATGGATGTGTCGGTGCTGGACGAGAAACCGGCGGGGCGGTTGCCGATCAAGACGGCGCTGATCCCTTCGGAGCGGATTGACGAGGTGATAGCGCATCTGCGCCGCGCGGTGGCCGAGGGGCGGCAGGCCTATTGGGTGTGCCCGCTGGTGGAAGACAGCGAGTTGGTGGATTACGCCAGTGCCGAGGCGCGGTTTTCGGCCTTGCGGGCGGCGCTTGGCGAAGGGGTGGTGGGGCTGGTGCATGGCCAGATGCCTGCCGCCGAGAAAGACGCGGCGATGGCGGCGTTTGTGGCGGGGCGGACGGCGGTTCTGGTGGCCACGACCGTGATCGAGGTGGGGGTGAACGTGCCCAACGCCAGCATCATGGTGATCGAGCGGGCCGAGATTTTCGGCCTGGCGCAACTGCATCAGCTGCGCGGCCGGGTGGGGCGGGGGACGGCGCATTCGACGTGCCTGCTGCTTTATCAGGGGCCGTTGGGCGAGAGCGGCGCGCGGCGGCTGCGCACCATCCGCGATACCGAGGACGGGTTTCGCATTTCGGAAGAAGATCTGGCGATGCGCGGGGCGGGTGATCTGATCGGCACGGCGCAATCGGGGCTGCCGAAATTCAGGGTGGCCGATATGGAGCGGCAGGCGGGGTTGATGGCTGTGGCCCAAAGCGATGCGCGCAGGCTGCTGGCGGATGATCCGGGGCTGACATCGGCGCGCGGGCGGGCGGCGCGGCTTTTGCTGTGGCTGCTGGATCAGGATCGGGCGATCCGGCTGCTGTCGGTGGGGTAGTTTTGTGTTTGTTCTCATATGTTCCTAAAAAGTTCTTTACATATGGTTAAGAATATGAGAACAATACAGCAACACGCAAACGGAGGCTACGATGTTGCAAGAGCTGAAAGCTATCCTCGCCCGCGCCGAAGCCAGTCTGATGGCCGATGCGCTTGGGGTGATCGCGTTGTTTGTGTTGCTTTTCGCCGGATTGAGCCTGTCCGGCGCTGCCTGAGTTCTGCCTGCGGTCTTGCTGATACCGGGCCTCGCATCTGTCCCCAAGGGATGCGCAAGGCGACCTGCGCCTTTTGCCCGGTTAAAGACACGCGCCTTGCCGCCGCCATCCATTGGGATGCGCGGCGGTTTTTTTTCAGGTTGCGGCCAAATCTGCCGCCTCGCAGGTGGCATCAAGCGCCAGCAGGATCGAGGCGTGGCGGTTCTTGAAATCGCGCGCGGCCAGCAGCACCTCATAGCCCTGAAACGGCGTGCCGGGCACCGGGCCGCCTTCGGCCAGCATCGCGCGCAGGGCGTTGCGGCCTGCGTTGAGGCCGGGCCTGTCAAGCCCGATCACCACTTGCCCCAACACCGCAGCGGCGGCTTGCCCCAGGGCGCAGGCTTTTACGTCTTGCGCAAATTGGGTGATCCGCCCAGCGGCCATGCACAGATCCACCGTCACCTGCGAGCCGCACAGCGGCGCGCGGCGCATCGCGGTGCCATCCGGCGCAGGCAGGCGGCCAAGATGCGGAATATCTGCGGCCAGCGCCAGAATGCGGGCCGAATAAAGCTTCATCAGATCGCCGTCGCTCATCTTGCCCGCCGTTTGTCGCGGGTGGTAAAGCCGCCCGCTGGCCCTTAGATAGGCTGCGCGCAGGCCCGCGCCAAGGAGAACCGTCATGGCATTTGATCCGGCCAGTCTGAAATATGATGCGCAGGGGCTGATCCCCTGCATCGTGCAGGACGAACGCTCGGGAGAGGTGCTGATGTTCGCCTGGATGAACGCCGGGGCGGTGGCGCGGACGCTGGATACCGCGCGGATGACCTATTGGTCACGCTCGCGGCAGGCGTTCTGGGTCAAGGGGGAAAGCTCGGGGCACAGCCAGAAGCTGAAGGATCTGCGGCTGGACTGTGACCGCGATTGCCTGCTGGCGCTGGTGTGGCAAGAGGGGCCGGCGTGTCATACCAACCGGATGAGCTGTTTTTATACTGCGATTCGCGACGGCGGCGAGGTTGAGCTGATCAAACCGATGCTGTGAAGACCATCTGGCGGATATCTTGTGCTGTGGCACCTTCAGCGCGGTAGGTTGCAAGCGCGCGGGCGTCATCGCGTTTTGCGAGGCGGTGGCCTGTGGCATCGCGGATCAGGGGGTGGTGGTAGTAGTTTGGTGTTGGCAGTGCCAGAAGGCTTTGTAATACCACATGAATCGGCGTGGCGGACAGCAGATCGAGGCCGCGTGTCACCTCGGTTATGCCTTGAGCCGCATCGTCCACCACCACGGCCAGATGATAGGCGCAACCAATGTCGCGCCGGGCGAGGACGATATCGCCAACCTTTTTGAGCATGAAACCGGCGTCAAACCGGTGGTCGGTCTGATCGGTGAAGCTGACGGTTCCCAGCCGGGCCATCGCTTTGGCCATGTCCAGCCGGATGGCACCTGCACCGGTTTTGCCCCGGCAGGTGCCGGGATAAACCGGCCCGTCGGGGCCGGTAACACCTTCTTGCGGCGCCGAAAGGGCGGTGCGGATATCGGCGCGGGTGCAGGTGCAGGCATAGGTCAGGCCCATGGCGGCAAGTTGCGCGATGGCTGCCGCATAGGCGAGCTGGCGGGCGGATTGGCGCATCACCGGGGTTTCCCATCTGAGGCCCAGCCAGGTGAGATCGGCATAGATCGCCGCTTCCCATTCGGGTTTGCAGCGCGGCGTGTCGATATCTTCGATGCGCAACAGGAACCGGTCGCCCCGGTCTGCCGCCACCCATGCCGCATAGGCGTGGCCCAGATGCAGCGGCCCGGTGGGCGAGGGGGCAAAGCGGGTTACGCGGTCAGCCATAGGGTGAAGGCGTCTTTGGCGCGGTCTGTATAGGCTTTGTAACGGTCTTTGCGGCCCTTGCGGCCGCCTTTGGCATCAATCGGGGGGAAAAGGCCGAAGTTGACGTTCATCGGCTGAAAGGTTTTCGCCTCGGCGCCGCCGGTGATATGGGTGATCAGCGCGCCGGTTGCGGTATCGGGGGGCGGCGGTGGCAGGGTTTTTCCGAGGATTTCCGCGGCCGCCATCCGGCCTGCGAGCAGGCCCATGGCGGCGGATTCGACATAGCCTTCCACCCCGGTGATCTGGCCCGCAAAGCGGATATGGCGGTGCGATTTCAGGCGCATCTGATCATCGAGCAGGGTGGGAGAGTTGATGAAGGTGTTGCGATGGATGCCGCCAAGGCGCGCGAAAGCTGCGGCATGAAGCGCAGGAATCATTCTTAAAACATCAACTTGCGCTGCATACTTCATCTTGGTCTGAAAGCCCACGATGTTGTAGAGCGTGCCCAGTTTGTTATCGCGCCGCAGCTGCACCACGGCATAAGGTTTGATGCCGGGCTGATGGGCGTTGGTCAGGCCCACCGGTTTCATCGGGCCAAAACGCAGGGTTTCGCGGCCACGTTCGGCCATCACTTCGATGGGCAGGCAGCCGTCGAAATAGCCAGCGGTTTCACCTTCCTTGAACTCTGATTTATCGGCGGCCAGCAGCGCGTCGATGAAAGCTTCGTATTCGGCCTTGGTCATCGGGCAGTTCATATAGGCGGTCTGTTCTTCTTCCGTCTCGCCCTTGTCATAGCGGCTTTGCATCCAGGCCTGAGTCCTATCCACCGAATCAGCATAGACGATGGGGGCGATGGCATCGAAAAACGCCAGCGCATCGGCGCCGGTTGCAGTGCGGATGCTTGCCGCCAAAGCGCCCGAGGTGAGGGGGCCGGTGGCGATGATCCAGTGTCCGTCTGAGGGAAGTTCGGTAACCTCATGCAACGAAACGGATATCAGAGGATGCGCCAAAAGCCGCGCGGTGACGGCGGCGGCGAAAGGATCGCGGTCAACCGCCAAAGCGCCGCCCGCAGGCAGCCGGTGCGCAGTGGCCATTTCCATAATCACGCCGCCCGCTGCGCGCATTTCCCAATGCAGAAGACCCACGGCATTACGCTCGTCATCATCCGAGCGGAACGAATTGGAGCAGACCATTTCCGCCAGATGGCCGGTGCGGTGGGCGAAGGTGCCGATCTTGGGGCGCATCTCGTGGATGACCACGGGCACGCCCATCTCGGCCGCTTGCCACGCGGCCTCGGACCCGGCCATGCCGCCGCCTACGATGTGAAGGATGTGTTCCATACCCGCGATCTAGGTGGTTTTCGCCCTGATGGAAAGAGGGCCGGGGTAGCACCCGGCCCGATTGGTTCAGCGTTTGTCGATGGCCACTGCACCGGCACCATGGGCGAACAGCATGAGGAACCCACCGGCGATGGCGAAGTTCTTCAGCAGCATCGTCATTTGCAACTGATCGGCCGGGTTGAAGTGATAAAGCAACGCCGAGAGCACGCAGAAACCCGCGCCCAGCAACGCCATGATCCGCACCTGAAAGCCAGCGATCATCGCGGCACCCAGCGCAAGTTCGAAGATGATCGATGGCCAGGCGAGAACGGCGGGCAGGCCGCCCGAGGTCAGATAACCGGTGAAGCCGGCAACATCGCCAAGCTTGCCGAGGCCCGCCATGATAAAGAGCGCGCCGATCAGCAGGCGGGCGGCGAGGGGGGCGTATTTGGTAGCTTGTTCCATGGGTGTACGGTTCCTGTTGTTCTGTTGCGCCGCCAAAAGCCGGATCGGCAAGGCGATTTGCGTAGAACAGCTCACCCGTGTGGGAAACCCCCATCTGCGCGCGGTAAGCTGTGTAAAAATGCACAGAACTGCGGTTATCTTGCTGTGGATGCCGCCCACAGCCGCTGTCGTTCGGCCAGAACAAAGCCGGACGGGTCCGCGCCGTCAAAGCAGCCGAGTGTTCTGGCCAGCAGGAAAAAACCGTTGGCGGGCAGGCCGTTCATCAAACGGCCAGCGCAAAGCGCGGCGCGAAGCGGCTGGTTGGCTTCGGCATCGCGGTGCATCAGATTTTCCAGCGCTGCTGTCAGCCTGGCGATGGCGCCGGGGCCGGGAATGGCCAGATCCCGCGCCAAAGCGCCATAGGTGATGGTGTGGCCAGAGGCGGCCAATCGGGCCAAAGCCACCTCCAGCGCTGCGATCACGCGTCACCCTGTTCGGCGACGCGGGCCACGGAAACCACCTGTTCATCGCCGCCGGTGTTGAACACCCGTACCCCGCCTGCCGAGCGTGAGCGGAAGGATATCTGGTCCACCGGCACCCGGATGGATTGGCCGGTGGAGGTGGCGAGCATGATCTGATCCGTTGCCACCACCGGGAAAGAAGCCACCAACGGGCCGCCGCGCATGGCGCCGTCCATCGCCTTTACCCCCATGCCGCCGCGCCCGCGCACCGGATAATCGTGGCTGGACGAGAGTTTACCGGCCCCACCTGATGTGATGGTGAGGATCAGATCTTCGGCCTTTGCCATCTCGTCATAGCGGTCTTGCGTCAGCGTGCCTTCGGGGGCTGCATCGTCATCGCTGTCTTCGGCCTCGTCCGGTGCGCCCGCCTCAAGCCTGCGGCGTTTCAGATAGGCGGCGCGTTCGGCGGGGTCGGCCTCGAAATGCCGGATGATCGCCATGGAAACCACGGTATCATCGCCCGAAAGCCGGATGCCGCGCACGCCGGTCGAGCCGCGCGATTTGAACACGCGAATCTCGGTGGTGGGAAAGCGGATGGCGCGGCCCATGGCAGTGACCAGCATGATATCGTCGTTCTCGTCGGCGATGGCGGCGTTGATCAGGAACACGCCTTCGGGCAGGTTCATCGCGATCTTGCCGTTGCGTTTGACGTTGGTAAAATCGGACAGATCGTTCTGGCGCACATCGCCGTCCGAGGTGGCAAACACGATCTGCAGGTTTTCCCATTCCTCTTCGGGCGCATCCACCGGCATCAGGGCGGCGATGGAAATGCCTTGGGCGATTGGCAGCAGGTTGATCATCGCCTTGCCTTTGGCGGTGCGGCCCGCCAGCGGCAGACGCCAGGTTTTCAGCTTGTACACCATGCCATCGGTGGTGAAAAACAACAGGGGCGTGTGGGTGTTGGCCACGAACAGCGTGGTCACCACGTCGTCTTCTTTGGTGGCCATCGAGGCCAGGCCCTTGCCGCCGCGATTCTGGCTGCGAAACTCGAACAGGGGGGTACGCTTGATATAGCCGCCCGAGGTGATGGTGACCACCATATCCTCGCGCTCGATCAGGTCTTCGTCCTCCATGTCACCGGCCCAATCGACGATTTCGGTGCGGCGGGGAACGGCGAACAGGGCCTTCATCTCGGCCAGTTCTTCGGCGATGATCGCCATGATCCGGTCGCGCGAGCCGAGAATTTCAAGATAATCCTTGATCCGTGAGGCCAGATCCTGCAACTCGTCGGTGATCTCCTTGACGCCCATCGCGGTGAGGCGTTGCAGGCGCAGATCGAGGATCGCGCGGGCCTGCAGTTCGGAAAGGTTGTAGGTGCCATCGGCATTCACCGGATGGGTGGGATCGTCGATCAGCTTTATATAGGGGATGATATCGCCCGCGGGCCAGCGGCGGGTCATCAGGCGGGTGCGGGCCTCGGCGGGATCGGCAGAGGTGCGGATGGTGGCGACAACTTCATCGACGTTGGAGACGGCGACGGCGAGGCCGCACAGGATGTGGCTGCGCTCGCGCGCGCGGCGGAGTTCAACAGCGGTGCGGCGGGCGACAACTTCCTCGCGGAAGGTGATGAAATGGCTGAGGAAATCGCGCAGGGTCAGTTGTTCGGGGCGGCCGCCGTTCAGGGCCAGCATGTTGCAGCCGAAATAGATCTGCATCGGGGTAAAGCGATAAAGCTGGTTCAGCACCACGTCGGCGGTGGCATCGCGTTTGAGTTCGATCACCACGCGGACGCCGATGCGGTCGGATTCGTCCTGCACATGAGCGATGCCTTCGATCTTCTTTTCGCGCACCTGTTCGGCGATGATCTCGATCATCCGGGCCTTGTTGACCTGATAGGGCACCTCATCGACGATGATGGCAAAGCGGCCGGCGCGAATCTCCTCGGTCCGGGTTTTGGCGCGGATGATCACCGAGCCGCGCCCCTCCAGATAGGCTTTGCGCGCCCCCGCCCGGCCCATGATCAGCGCCCCGGTGGGGAAATCGGGGGCGGGGATGATTTCCATCAACTGTTCGGTGGACATATCTGGGTTGGCGATGAGGGCGAGGGTGCCGTCGATCACTTCGCCAAGGTTGTGCGGCGGGATGTTGGTGGCCATGCCCACGGCAATGCCCGAAGCGCCGTTGACCAGCATGTTGGGAAAGCGCGCGGGCAACACGGTGGGCTCGCGGTCCTTGCCATCGTAATTGTCCTGAAAATCGACGGTGTCCTTGTCGATATCGGCCAGAAGAAAGGCGGCGGGCTTGTCCATCCGCACTTCGGTATAGCGCATCGCGGCCGGATTATCGCCGTCCATCGAGCCGAAGTTGCCTTGACCATCCAGCAGTTTCAGGCTCATCGAAAACGGCTGCGCCATCCGCACAAGGGCATCGTAGATCGAGCTGTCGCCGTGGGGATGGTATTTTCCCATCGTGTCGCCCACCGGGCGGGCCGATTTGCGGTAGGGTTTATCGTGGGTGTTATTCGTCTCGTGCATGGCAAAAAGCACCCGGCGGTGCACGGGTTTAAGCCCGTCGCGCAGATCGGGAATGGCGCGGGAGACGATCACGCTCATCGCGTAATCGAGGTAGGCGGTTTTCATCTCGGAGACGATATCGATCTGCGGGCCGTCATGGTGGCTGCGAAGCGGCTTTTCGTCTGGGATATCAGTGGGTTCCGGCATGTCGATCGGGGTATCAGTCACTGAGGCCGCGCCTTCCTGTTAGGTCTGCCCATTGGGTTGGACAGACCTTACACCATTGCGCATTTGGGGTGCAATGGCGGGCTTTGGCGTCAGCTTTGGGCGCGCAGCAGCATCCCGAACAGATCCCGTGGATCATCGGGATCGGCGATCATATCCAACTGGTCATAAAGCCCGGTCTCCAGCATCCTGGCGCGGATATAGCGCAGGGCCGAGAAATCTTCGACGGCAAAGCCTACCGAGTCGAAAAGGGTGATTTCCTGGCTGCTGCGGCGCCCGGTTGCCTGGCCCGTGATCACCTGCCAAAGCTCTGTAACCGGGTGATC
>JANNAV010000166.1:0-55730 GCA_031384695.1 Paracoccaceae bacterium | reverse complement strand
ACCCTAAAGCGGCTTTACCATCGTCGTGGTGCTGCTAAAGCCGAACACATGCCGCAACGCGCCGATGCTTGCGGTTTTCTCGACCACGAATCCCAGCCTTGCGTAAAGCGCCTTGGCGCGCCAGTTGGTATCGATCACATCCAGCCGCACCGCCAGATAGCCGCGCGCGCGGCCCTCGTCGCAGATCGCCTGCATCAGGGCGGCACCGATGCCCGAACCCCTTGCCGCGCGGGCCACGCAAACGCCGTCCAGCAAAAACCGCTCGTTATCCGTCTCGCGCGACAAAAGCCACAATAGCGGCGCCCGCCAGCCGGCCCCGATCACCCCATATTCGTGGCGCAGATCGGCCATCTCGCCAGCGGCAAAGCTGCCATCGGGGGTTTTGAACCCGGCCAGCCCCAAAAGCCCGCCCTCGGGTGACAGGGCGACGATGACATGATCGGTGCGGATGATCCGCTCCAGATAGGCCAGCGCGCGGGGGGCGGGGCCCATGATCCGGCCAAGCTTGCCGCCGAACGCCTCCCAATAGAGCAGGGCTGCGGCGGCGCGCAGCGGTTCGGGCAGGCCGGATTGCAAGCGGTGGATCATCGGGGCGCGATGTTTTTGGCCAGCGGCACGGCTTTCCCTTCTCTTTGCTGGCCCAAAGCCCTAAGCCCTTCGGCACGCGGCGACAAGCCGGTCTGCTTGCGAGGTTTCATGACGCGGCCCCGATCTGCCTTTTTGCGCGGCATGCGCGATGCGCTGCCCTTTATCATCGTGATCGTGCCGTTTGCGATGCTGTTTGGCCTGTTGGCCACCGAGGCGGGGTTGAGCCGGTTCGAGGTGGGGGCGTTTTCGGTGGTGGTGTTTGCCGGGGCATCGCAGTTTGCCGCCCTGCAACTGATGCAGGATCAGGCGCCGGTTCTGGTGGTGCTGGCGACGGCGCTGGCGGTGAACCTGCGGCTTTTGATGTATTCGGTGGCGCTGGCGCCGCATTTTGGCGCGGCGCCGCTGGGCCTCAGGGCGGTGATGGCGTATTTTCTGGTGGATCAGAGTTTTGCCATGTCGGTGGCGGAATTCGAACGGCGGCCGGCGATGAGCTTGCCGGAAAAGACCGCGTATTTCTTTGGTGCGGTGACGCCTGTGGTGCCGATGTGGCTGGGCTCGACCATGCTGGGGGCGGTGATGGGGCAGGCGATCCCGCCGGAATATGCGCTCGATTTCGCGGTGCCGATCACGTTTCTGGCGATGACCGCGCCGATGATCCGCAGTGCGGCGCATGTGGCGGCGGCGGTGGTTTCGGTGGGGCTGGTGCTGGGCTTGGGCTTCATGCCTTATGGCACGGGGTTGTTGGTGGCGGGGGCTGCGGGGATGGTGGCGGGCGCTTTGGTTGAGGCGCGGGCAGAGGCGCAGGCAGAGGCGCGGGCCAGAAGGCAGGAGCGGCAGGCATGATTGACAAGGGCCAGTTGTGGGTGGTGATGGCGGGTCTGGGGGTTGGCACCTATCTGATCCGGTTTTCGTTTCTGGGCCTGCTGGGCAACCGTGTGCTGCCCCGCTGGCTGGTGCGGGCGCTGCGGTACACGGCGGTGGCGGTGCTGCCCGCGTTGGTGGCGCCTGCGGTGCTGTGGCCAGCGGCTGCAGGCGGGCAGACCGACCCCGCGCGGTTGGCCGCCGCCGTGGCGACGCTGGTGGTGGGGTTCTGGTGGCGCTCGATGATGGCGGCGATTGTGGCGGGGGGGTTGGTGCTGTACCTGCTGCCGCTGGTGTTGGGGCGTTAGACCTATTCGGTGGCGGGCTTTGCGTCCTGCGCGACCAGCACGCCGCGATTCTTGTCGGCATCATTGTCGGTGATCAGCCGCTCGCGGACGCCGGGCAGCTTGCCAAAGGCAATCTCCAGCACTCTGGGGAACCAGGTTCTGGGCAGACCGTCAAAACCCGGCACGCCGTCTAGGATGGATGTGATCGCTTTGGTGCATTGTGCCTTGGGCACGGCCCCATAAGCTTTGGCCCGTTGCAAGATCAGTTCGGCCACTTCGGGCGAGACAATCAGGGTTTGCTCGACCACCCGGTAGGTTTCGCGGGCGTGGTAATCAATGTAGAATTCCAAAATCTGCGGGGTGATGCCATAGTGGACATCGTTGCGCTCTGGGATGCTGCGGTTGAACCAGGTGCCCGCGGGATCGAACAAGACCTGCTCGGAGGCATTGATCAACAGGCCCGCATGCGCGCCCGAATTGTTGGCATTGCTGAGCACGGTGTAAAGCGTGATCGAGGTGGGGCGTTCGGCGGTGAACTGGGCGCGCGCGACGTCGGCATCGCTGGCCCATTTCGGCTCGGCTGCGCCACAAGCCGACAGGGCCAAAAGGGCCATCAGGGCGAAAACTTTGACAATCATCTGCATCTCCGCCGTAGGGTCCGGGGCTCAGGCGTTGGCCAGAGCCATGAAGATCAGCACGCAGATCGAGATGATCGCCCCCCAGATTGCCATGCGCACAAAGCCGTCGAAGGTCTTTTGCTGGGCGCGGATATCCATGCTGCCGGGCTTGTGATCGTCCATCTGCTGCTTCCTTGATCTGGCGGTTGGGATTGGCTTTACCCGATAAGTTTCCGGCTGTCACGAGGCTGCGACCACCATTTTGCATCAGGCCGAGGCATCGCCCGATTCGCCGCCCGACCAGCCGGCGTTCAGCCGGAACCCGATCCGGCGGGCGGGCGCGTCGGCCGCAGGTTTCGGCACCGCGCGCAGCATCACCGAAAGCTGGGCCACGTGCTGGATCAGTTGGGTTTTCAGGCCGGCATCGTCGCGGCCATAGAATGTGATCAGGTCGGGTTCGAAAAAGCCAAGCCCTTCGATCGTCACCACGCCCGCGTCGCCACCGGCAAAGCCCATCGCCACCTCGTGGCTGGCATCAAGATGGCTTTCGAAATTGCGGATATAAAGAATGATCCGGTCATAGGCGGCTTCGGCGGGGCTTTTGCTCCGGGTGGCTTTAGCGGCGGTTTTGGCCATCATCTGCATCCTTGACAGCCTGCCAGACCCAGGCGCCTTCGCCGTCCAGCGAACGCGAGATCTGCCCCCGCTGCAAGAGATAGTTCAGGTGCGCGATGGTTTCGACCAGCGCAAGGCCGAATTCGGCTGCCCCGATTTCGCGTTTGAAAAGCGGGGTGAAGCAGGCGGTGGCGCGGCGTGGCCGCGCCAGATGTGCCAGCAGCCGCTCCAGCGCTTCGGTGTGATTCGCGGCCATTTGCGCCAGCCGGAAGGGCAGGCCGGTGAAGGGCAGTTTGTGGCCGGGCAGCACCAGATGATCGTCGCGCGCCAAAGGCACGAACGCCGCTGTCGCCGCCAGCCATTCGCCCAATGGATCGGCCTCGGGTTCGGTCGGATAGACGCCGATATTAGCGGAAATGCCGGGCAGCAACTGATCACCGCCCAGCACCAGAGGGTCATCAACGCTCCAGAACGTGGCATGATCGGGGGCGTGGCCCTGCCCGAAGCGCACCTGCCAGCGCCTGCCGCCTGCGGCAAGCACCTCGCCATCCACAATCCGGGTGAAGCCTTGCGGCATGGGGGCCACCATATCGCAAAAATTGAAGGGCCGCTCTTGTGCCTTGTCGGCGCGGGCCGCAGCCGACACCCCGGCGCGGGTGTAATACAGCATCGCCTCGGGGGTGGGGAGCGGCTGTTCATCCAGCACCAGCATGCGCGCGTAAAGCCAGGCGGTGCGGGTGGTCAGCAGTTCGGCGCCACGCGCCTGAAACCAACCGGCAAGGCCGATGTGATCGGGATGGTGATGGGTCACGATCAGCCGTGTCACCGGTTTGGCGGCCAGCGGCCCCGCCAGCAGCGCCTGCCACACGGCGATGGAGCGGCGGCTGTTGATGCCGGTGTCAACCACCGTCCACCCTGCACCATCGTCCAGCGCATAGACATTCACATGATCGAGCGCCATCGGCAGCGGCAGGCGCATCCACAAGACACCCGGGGCCACCTCGGTCGCCGTACCTTCGGGGGGTGCGTCGGCAAAAGGATGGCGAAGGCCACCCGTCATGCCGACAAAAGCTCGGGTGTCACGGCGTAAAGCCCGGCGGCGCCTTCGCGGGCGGCCAGCAGCAGGGCTGCATATTCGGGCAGCAAGCGGCGGATCGCAATGCGCGCCAGCGGTTCGCGTGTGGCATCGCAGAGGGCGGCTTTCAGGTGGAAATGCGCGCCAAGCACCCGGGCGAATGCCCTGAGATAGGGCACGGCACCGGCGAAACGCTCGTTCATCTCGCAGGCGATCATCGTTTTGGTGGCTTCGCGCAGCGCTTCGGCGGCGTTCCACACATCGTTGGCCAGTTCGTTGGCCAGTTCAGGCAGGCTGGCACGCGCGGCGGCGGCATTGGCCTGTACCTCGTCCAGCAGGCGGTAAGCGGCCTCGCCCCCGTCCACCATCTTGCGGCCCACCAGATCCATCGCCTGAATGCCGTTGGTGCCTTCGTAAATCGGGGTGATGCGCACATCGCGGGCGTATTGCGCCGCGCCGGTTTCCTCGATGAACCCCATGCCGCCGTGAATCTGCAGGCCCATCTGTGCCACTTCGCAACCCACATCGGTGCCGTAAGCCTTGGCGATGGGGGTCAGGAAGGCGGCCCGCGCCGCCCAATGGCCGTCGGCATCGCCCGTCCGCGCCATATCGAGCGCCAAGGCGCAGGACAGCGCAATCGCGCGGGCCGAGAAAATCTCGGCTTTCATCACCGCCAGCATGCGGCGCACATCGGCGTGATCGATGATCGCGCCCCGGCCCAGCGGGGTTTTGCCCTGTTTGCGGTCGGTGGCATAGGCCAGCGCGTGCTGAAAGGCCGCCTCGGCAAGGCCCACGCCCTGCACGCCCACGCCAAGGCGGGCGTTGTTCATCATGGTGAACATCGCGGCCATGCCGCCTTGCTCGGCCCCCACCAGCCAGCCGGTGGCAGCGTCATATTGCATCACCGCCGTGGGGCTGCCGTGGATGCCCATCTTGTGTTCCAGACTGACCACCTTCAGGCTGTTGCGAACCCCCGGCGCGCCATGGGCATCCGGGATCAGCTTGGGCACCATGAACAGCGAGATGCCGCGCGGCCCGTCGGGCGCGCCGGGCAGGCGGGCCAGCACCAGATGGCAGACGTTGCCGGTGAAATCATTGTCGCCCCAGGTGATGAAAATCTTCTGGCCCGAGACGGCGTAGGTGCCATCGGCGTTGCGCTCGGCCTTGGAGCGCAGCGCCCCCACATCGGTGCCCGCTTGCGGCTCGGTCAGGTTCATGGTGCCCGACCATTCGCCCGAAATCAGCTTGGGCAGATACAGCGCCTTGATCTCGGGCGAGGCGTGATGCTCCAGCGCCTCGATCTGCCCTTGGGTCAGCATCGGGTTCAGTTGCAGCGCCAGGCAGGCCGACGACATCATATCATTGACGCAACTGCCCAGCGTCAGCGGCAGCCCCAGCCCGCCAAATTCGGGCGACGAGGCGATGCCGATCCAACCGCCCTCGGCAATCTCGCGGTAGCCTTCGGCAAACCCGGGCGAGGTGCGCACCACGCCGTTTTCCAACCGGGCCGGGTGTTTGTCGCCCGCGCGGTTCAGCGGCGCGAGGGTGTTCTCGCACAGCTTGCCCGCCTCGGTCAGGATCGCCTCGACCGTTTCCGGCGTGGCATCGGCGAACAGGGCCGTCGCCGTCAGTTGATCAAAACCGATGATATTGCCCAGCAAAAAGTGAAAATCCTTGAGCGGTGCGCGGTAGGGCATTGGGGCATCCTTCGGGTTCGGCTTGGCATTTGGCGGTGGGGCGGGGTAAAGGCAGGTTAGATACCCGCAGACATCGTGCAAGGGCTACGCTACGTCATGATCAAGATCGAGTCTCTTTTGCCGGACGCCCTGGGGCATAGCCGCGCAGCCGAGGTGCTGGCGGCGGCGGGGCTGGTCGCATTTCCCACCGAGACGGTTTACGGGCTGGGGGGGGATGCGCGTTCCGATATCGCGGTGGCGCGGATATTTGCGGCCAAGGGGCGGCCGAGGTTCAACCCACTGATCGTGCATGTGCCGGATGTTGCGGCGGCGCGGCAGTACGGCGTGTTTGATGCGGTGGCTGAACGGGTGGCCGCCGGGTTCTGGCCGGGGCCGCTGACGCTGGTGCTGCCGCTGCGCGCGGGTGCGGGGCTGTCGGCGCTGGTGACGGCGGATTTGCCGAGCGTGGCGATCAGGGTGCCTGCGCATCCGGTGGCGCAGGCCTTGCTGCGGGCCTTTGGCGGGCCGTTGGCGGCACCATCGGCCAACCCGTCCGGGGGGGTTTCGCCGACGCGGGCGGCGCATGTGGTGGCGGGGCTATCGGGCCGGATTGCGGCGGTGATGGATGGCGGCGCCTGTGCGGTGGGGGTGGAATCAACCATACTGGGGCTGGTGGGTGCGCCGGTTTTGCTGCGCCCGGGCGGGGTGCCGGTTGAGGCGCTGGAGGCGTTGCTGGGCGTCGCCCTGCCGCTGGGTGGCGATACCGGACGGCCCAGCGCGCCGGGGCAGATGGCCTCGCATTACGCCCCGGCTGCGGGGCTGCGGATCGGGGCGGACGGGTGGTTGCCGGGTGAGGTGAGCATCGGCTTTGGCAGCCGCACCGGCACGCTGAGCCTTTCGGCGGCTGGTGATCTGGTGGAGGCTGCGGCGAACCTTTTTCACCTGCTGCGCGAGGCGGACAGCCTTGCCGGGCCGGATGGCCGGATTGCCGTGGCAAAGGTGCCTGAAACCGGGTTGGGGCGCGCGATCAATGACAGGTTGCGCCGGGCTGCCGCGCCGCGTGGTCAGCGTTCCCCGCTTATGGCCCCATCGTGAAGCATTGCACCGCGCGCGCCTGCAACCGGCGGCAGGCAAGATCGGCGCCGTCCTGCGTCAGCCCCATGAAATTCGCGTCAAACGCGCCGCTTTTCTGGATGATCTTGCGCAAGCCCCCGCCCAGAGTGGCGCTTTCGGCAAGCTGGGTTTTCAGCAAGATGCGCTCGGCTTCGGAGCGGGTGTTGAACCGGCCGACATTGATGCCCCATTGCCGCCCGCCTGAGGTGGAGATGCGGGTGACAACCTCGGCCTCGGCGATGCCGGTTTCGGCGGCACTGGCATCGGCCAGAACCACGTCCTCGTAGATCGGCGCCTTGCGTTTGGCGGGGCGTGGGGTTGCCACCAGAGCCACCACTTCGGTGGTGGTGGGCGAGGCGGTAACGGACAGGATTTCAGGTGCGGGTGCGGGCTCCATGGCGGCCAGAATTGCCGGTTCCGTGGCGGGCGCTTCGAGCAAAGGTGCTTCAGTAACGGGCACATCGGCCGGGGCTGCCACATCGGCCACCACCACATCGGCCACCACCATATCGGCGAGGCCAACCGCCTGCGCCTCAAGCGTATCTGCGGGCGGCGGTGGGGCAACCGCCTCGGCCAATGCGCCCGCGATATCGTCCTGCATCGCGGCCACGGCCACCTCTACCGCCGCTGACGGCACCGGGCGCGGCAACGGGCGCGGCGATTTTGCCACCGCCATGATCATGCGGATGGTCTTGCCAGCACCGCCCGCGACTTCGGGCAGCGGATCGGCCTCGGCCACCAGTTCGGCGTCGGCGGCGGGATAGTTCGGGGCGGCGGGGGCGGACGAATTGGCATTCGCAGGCGCCTTGGCAAAGCCAAGATCCAGCAATTCGGTCATCTTGGCGTTGCGGTTGGCGGTGGATTTGCCGCCAAACACGGTGGCGATGATCCGCACGCCATTGCGCTCGGCAGAGGCTGTCAGGTTGAACCCCGCAGGTTCGGTATAGCCGGTCTTGATGCCGTCCGCACCGCGGTAGCTGTCGAGAAAGCGGCGGTTGGTGTTGGCCACCTCGGCCAGGCCCGCATCGGTGGACCGGCGCGAGAAGATGTTGTAATACTGCGGAAAATCGTAAAACAAATGCCGCCCCAGCGTGGACATATCGTGGGCGGTGGACAGATGCCCCTTCGCCGTCAACCCGTTTGCGTTCTTGAAAGTGGTGTTCTTCATCCCCAGCGCCTTGGCGGTGCGGGTCATGCGGATGGCGAATTTTTCCTGATTGCCGCCGATGTGATCACCGATTGCGGCGGCCGCATCATTGGCCGATTTCACCGCAGCCGCCCGGATCAGATAGCGCAACTGAATTTTCTGCCCCGCCTTCAGCCCCAGTTTCGAAGGCGGTTGCGCGGCTGCGTTCTTGCTGACGGTGATCATGGTATCCAGCGACAGGCGGCCCCGCTCGATCTCCTCAAAGGCGATGTACAGCGTCATCATCTTGGTCAGCGACGCAGGGTGCAGCCGGGTCTCGGCGTTCTCGGAATAGAGCGTCTCGCCGGTGCGGGCGTCCATCACATAGGCCGCATAGGGGGCCGCACGGGACTGCTGCGGGCCTGAACAGGCCGCAATCAGCGACAGCGCCATGACACATAGAAAATTCCGGACACACTCACGCCAGTGGGGCGTTGCCTGACTGCTCATATAACCTGCCTCGTTACCCCTCATTGACCGGGGGTTTGTTCTGCTTGAAGAAAGGCTAGCACAGCGATGGATTCGGGAAAACCCCTTTGGTTCAAAGGCTTTCGATGTTTTCCTTGTGTGCTTTTGCGGTAATACCCAAGCCTTACTCCGCTAGGTCTTGTGGCCGGAATGCAGGGCCGCCACAAGATCAGGCAGGGCGCCCAGATCGGCCAATGCGTGAAACCGCCGATGGGTGGTGGGTGCATCGGCGGCTTCCAGCGCCCAGGTCAGGCCATGCGGTACATGCACCCCCCAGCCGCCCGCCGCAATCACCGGAATCACATCCGATTTCAGCGAATTGCCCACCATCATCGCTCGCGCCGCCCCGTGCCCGTGGCGCTTGAATATCTGCGCATAGGCGCCTGGGGTTTTGTCGGACACGATCTCGACACCGTGGAACAGATCGCCAAGGCCCGATTGCGCCAGCTTGCGTTCCTGATCCAAAAGATCGCCCTTGGTGATCAGCAAGACCCGGTGGGTTTTGCCCAGCTTTGCCACCGTCTCACGCGCATGCGGCAAAAGTTCGATCGGATGCGCCAGCATGTCGCGCCCGGCCGCGATCAATTCGCCGATCACCGATGCCGGCACCCGGCCCTCGGTAACTTCGATCGCGGTCTCGATCATCGACAGGGTAAAGCCCTTCACACCGAAGCCATAATGCCCAAGGTTGCGACGCTCTGCCGCAAGCAGCCGCTCGTCCAGATGTGTGGCCTCGGCGTGGTCGGCCAGTAAAGAGGTAAACCGCGCCTGTGTCAGCCGGAAAAACGCCTCGTTCTGCCAAAGCGTGTCGTCGGCATCGAAACCGATGGTGGTAAGTTGGGGCATGTGACCTCGCAGTTTGCATCTTGTTCGGGGCAAGGGCCTTTTCGCAAGGCGGAAAATCGCTATATTGAAAGTTTGCACCTTCCCCTCGCGAATCCACCCGGAGCAGACCCCTTGCCGCACACCCCGCTTTTCATGACTGATGCGCCCAAAGGGCCGGGCGATGACGCCTCGGTGTTGACCAAGACCAAAACCGTCACCCAGCGGCCACCGATGTACAAGGTGATGTTATTGAACGACGATTACACGCCGATGGAATTCGTCGTGCATGTGCTGGAGCGGTTCTTCGGCCTGAACCATGCGCAGGCGTTCGAGATCATGCTGATGGTCCACAAGAAAGGGCTGGCGGTGGTGGCGGTATTCTCTTACGAGGTGGCCGAAACCAAAGTGGCGCAAGTCATGGATTTTGCACGCAGACATCAGCACCCGCTGCAATGCACGATGGAAAAGGACTAGGCTTTACCGCCGCCCCCAGATGCGATCATCCCGACTTGAAATGGCGCTGGAAAGCGGCGCGCTGGTGTTGCCTGATGTGGGGCAAATCGCGGTGTATCGCCCGCGTGCAGGCGATGTGCTGAGCGATCTGCCAGCCGCGCAGGTGGTGGTTCTGACCGGGTTCAAGCCGGATCACGATCACTTTGCAGCCAAGGGTTACGCGACTGCGCTGAGTGGTCCTGCGGCGATGGCGATTGTTTGCGTGCCGCGCGCCAAAGCCGAAGCGCGGGCGTTGCTGGCGGCGGCGGCGGCGGATTTGGCACCCGGCGGGGTGATCGTCATCGACGGGCAAAAGACCGATGGTGTGGACAGTATTCTGAAGGATTGCAAAGGCTTGGGCCTTGCGGTTGGGGCGGCACTGGCCAAGGCGCATGGCAAGCTGGCGGTGGTGGTGCCGGGGGTTGGTCTGGCGGATTGGGCGGCGCAGGCCAAGATCGTGGCGGGCGGATTTCAGACTTTGCCGGGGGTGTTTTCGGCCGATGGGCCGGATCGCGGTTCGGCCCTGCTGGCGGCGGCCTTGCTGGGCAAACTGCCCGCGCGGGTGGCCGACCTGGGGGCCGGCTGGGGCTATCTGTCGCGGGCGGTGCTGGCGCGCGAGGGCGTGCAGGAGTTGGACGTGATCGAGGCCGAGGCGGCGGCGCTGGACTGTGCGCGCATTAACCTTAACGATCCTCGGGCGGTGTTTCACTGGGCGGACGCGTTAACCTTTAAGCCGCTGCGGCCCTGGCAGGCGGTGGTGTTGAACCCGCCGTTTCACAATTCGCGCGATGCCGATCCGGGGCTGGGGATGGGGTTCTTGCGGGCGGCGCATCGTGGATTGGGGCCGGGCGGCGTGCTTTGGCTGGTGGCGAACAAGCATTTGCCCTATGATCCGGTGCTGGCCACGCTGTTTCGCGATGTTGAAACCATCGGTGGCGATGTGGCGTTCCGGGTGACGCGCGCGGCACATCCGATCAAGCCGCGTTGAGATTTGCGCAAAGGGGAGGCCGCGATTGTCTTATTCCATCACCGGCAAAACTGCGATTGTGACAGGCTCGGCCAATGGCATCGGCCTTGCGATTGCACGGTTTTTTGTCGACAAAGGCGCGAATGTGATGTTCGCCGATATGGATGAGGCCAAGCTGGAGGCCGAGGTGGGCGAAGAGGCGCGCGCCGAGGGGGCGGTGCGGATGTTTGCGGGCGACTTGCGGGAAAAACTGTGTATTACCAACCTGTTGTCGGCCACAATGGATGCGTTTGACCGGATCGACATTCTGGTCAACGCCTCGCGGATGATGCGGACATCGGACCCGCTGAACCTGGCAGCGGATGTGGTGGAGGAGATGTTGCAGCAAAACCTGATGACCAGCCTGCGGATGTCGCAGATGACCGCCAAACGGATGATTGCAGCCGCCGAGCGCACGCCGGATCATACCGGTCCGGTGGGGGTGATCGTTAACCTTTCGTCGATTGCCGCCCACCGTACGCAGCCGCAACTTTTGGGCTATTCGATTGCCTGTGCGGCGGTCGATCAGATGACCCGGTCTTTGGCGGTGGCGCTGGCCCCCAAGGGCATCCGGGTGAATGCAGTTGCATTGGGTTCGGTGATGAGCGCGTCGTTGCAACATGCCCTGAAAGACGCGCCGGATGACCGGGGATTGATCGAGGCGGGCACGCCTTTGGGGCGGATTGCCCCGGCGACGGAGCTGGTGGAAACCGTGCAGTTTCTGGCCTCGGACGCCTCGGGATTCATGACCGGGCAGATTCTGACGGTGGATGGCGGGCGCTGTCTTATTGATGCGGTATCGGCGCCATCTCACTGATAAAAAGCGGTTATTCCGGGTGCAAGGCCTTGCATTCGGCCACCACGGCGGCAGCGGCGCGCAACTGGCTTTTGCGTTTGGCTTGCAGGCCTGCAAGCTTGGATTGCTCGGCTGCAAGGTCGATGGCGACGGGTCTGCGGCTGGTTTCGGGGACACGCTCAAAGCAGGATCTTGGTGCAGGGTTGGGCACGGCTTCGCTGGGGTAAGGCGTGCAATTCACCCATTCGGTTTCATAAACCGTCACGGTTTCATAGGCATATCCGCGCGCCAGATTGCCTTCGGCCTCGGCGATCAGCCGGTCTACCACCCGCAGATCGCGGGTGCCGCTGTTAATACATTGCTGTTGCGGGGTGCCGCAGGCGTTAAGCATGATCAGGGCGGGCAGCAAAAGGCGTTTCATGGCGCGATCCAACGATGGTTGCCAGACAACTATAGGGGGCGGCGGCAGTTCTGCCAAATCAATCCTGCGCATGCGGACACGTTGAAGCAGCCGTTTGGCAATGCTAAGAACAGCCGTACCGGATTGGAAAGGCCTGCGATGACTGATGAGTTCCTGGCGAAAAAGCAGCGGGCATCGGCCTGGTTCCGGGCGTTGCGCGATGAGATTGTTGAGGCTTTTGAAGGACTTGAGCGCAGGCATGGCAAGGGCAATGCGGGCCGGTTCGAACTGACGCCGACGCTGCGCGAGGATGGCGGCGGCGGGTTGATGAGTGTGATGCGCGGGGGGGCGGTGTTCGAGAAAGTGGGGGTCAACGTCTCGGAAGTGCACGGGGTTCTGGGCGCGCGGGCGCAACAAGCCATGGCCGCGCGGGGTGTGCCGGGGATGGACCGAGACCCGCGATTCTGGGCCTCGGGCATCTCTTTGGTGGCGCATATGGTTAACCCGCACGCCCCGGCGGTGCATATGAACACCCGGATGTTCTGGACGCCGCATGCCTGCTGGTTCGGCGGCGGTTCCGATCTGAACCCTTGCATCGAATACGCCGAGGATACCGCGCATTTCCACGCCGCAATGCAGGCGGCATGCGATGCGCATCACCCTGATTATTATCAGAAATTCAAGGTCTGGGCGGATGAGTATTTCTTCATTCCGCACCGGGGCCGGGCGCGCGGGGTGGGGGGGATTTTCTACGATGATCTGGACAGCGGCGACTGGGAGGCCGATTTTGCCCTGACGCAAGGTGTGGGCCGCGCCTTTCTGCCCGCGTTCGCGCCGTTAACCGAAAAGCGCATCGGCACGGCCTTTTCCGGGGCCGACCGCGAGGTGCAACTGATCCACCGCGGGCTATATGCCGAGTATAATCTGGTCTATGACCGGGGTACAAAGTTTGGTCTGGAAAGCGGCCATGATGCCAATGCGGTGCTGATGAGCCTGCCGCCGGTTGCCAAATGGACGTGATGCACAAGTGATGCATAGGCGTCTGCACAACCCATGCATACGGCCTGATTGACGCTTGAATGGGAGGGGGCGGTTGATGACACCCGATCTGCCCGGCCTGCTTGGTTTTGCGTTCACCTCGCTGGTTGTCGAACTGACGCCGGGGCCGAACATGGGGTATCTGGCGCTGATTGCGGCAACCGAGGGGCGGCGCGCGGGCTTTGCGGCGGTGGCAGGGGTGGCGTGCGGGCTGGCGGCGCTTGGGGTGGCGGCGGGGCTGGGGCTGTCGGCAGTGATCAGCGAATCGGCGGCTGCCTATCAGGGGATACGCTGGGCGGGGGTGATCTTTCTGATCTGGCTTGCCTGGGACGCCTGGCGCGGCGGCAGGGAGGAGAACGGGTTTGCGGGCCAAGGCGCGTCGCTTGAGCGGTATTTCCGGCGCGGGTTGATCACCAATCTGCTCAACCCGAAAGCAGCGCTGTTTTTCATCGCGGTTTTGCCGGGGTTTTTGACGCCGGGTGCGGGGCCCGCGGATGTGGCGGTGCTGTCGGCGATCTATGTGGCCGTGGCGACGGCGGTGCATGCCGGTCTGGTGGCGGCGGCGGGGGCGGCGCAGGGCTGGCTTGCGGATGAGGCGCGGGCAGCCATGGTGCGGCGGGGCATGGCGCTGGCGCTGCTGGGGGTGGCGGCTTGGGTGATCTGGAAAACCTGAGCCGGGGGGGCGGGTCTACCGGGCTGCGCCGCGCACGGTGTCGATCATCAGGGTGACGTGATCGGGATTGGCGTCGGGGGTGATGCCGTGGCCGAGGTTGAAGATATGCGGGCCGCCCCGGAAGGCGTTTACCACCCGGCGGGTTTCACCGATCAGGTCGGGCCCGCCGGTGACCATGTGGGTGGGGGAGAGGTTGCCTTGCACGCAGCCTGCGGTTTGGACATTTGCTGCGGCCCATTCCGGGGTGACGGAGTTGTCGATGGCCACGCAATCGGCGCCGGTGGCGGCGGCGAAACCGGTATAGCCCGCGCCTGCCTCACGCGGGAAGGCGATGACCGGCAGGCCGGGGTGGCGGGCCTTGAGGGCAGCGATGATCCGCGCCGCCGGTTTCACCGCGAAATCGGTGAAATCGGCACCTTTCAGCGAACCGGCCCAGCTGTCGAACAGCTTCACCACCTCGGCCCCGGCCAGCACCTGCATCGAGAGGTATTCGATGGTGGCCTCGGTGATCACGTCGATCAGGGCCGAAAATGCTGCGCGGTCGGTGGCTTTCAGCGCATGGGCGGGGGCCTGATCGGGGGTGCCGCGCCCGGCGATCATATAGGTGGCGACGGTCCATGGCGCACCGGCAAAGCCGATCAGGGTGGTATCGCGCGGCAGGGCGCGGGCGAGAATGCGGACGGTTTCATAGATCGGCGCGAGGGTATCGTGGATGGCGTCTTTGGGTTTCAGCGCCTGCACCCCGCCCATCGTGGTGATGGTCGAAAGGCGCGGGCCTTCGCCGGTGGTGAACCACAGATCCGCCCCAAGCGCCTGCGGCAGCAGCAGGATATCGGCAAACAGGATTGCCGCGTCAAAGCCGTAGCGGCGGATCGGTTGCAGCGTCACCTCGGCGGCCAGTTCGGGGTTGTAGCACAGCTTGAGGAAATCACCCGCCTGCGCCCGCGTGGCGCGGTATTCCGGCAGATAGCGCCCGGCCTGCCGCATCATCCAGATGGGCGGCGTGGGCAGGGTTTCACCGGCAAGGGCGCGCAGAATGGTTTTGGTCATCGGGGGCTCCTCTGGACGCCCTTGGTTCCCAAGCCGGGGCCGGGATGTCAATACGGGAGTTGTCAGCGGAATTGGACAGCGGTAAGTCATTGCAGATGACAGATCAGATGCCCAACCCGCAGAACCCGTTCCGAATTGGCACCCGGGGCTCGCCCCTGGCGCTGTGGCAGGCGCATGAGGTGCGCCGGGTGCTGATGGCAGCACATGCGTTGCCCGAGGCGGCCTTTGTCATCGTGGTGATCAAGGTGACCGGCGATCAGATACAGGACCGGGCGCTGAAGGACATCGGCGGCAAGGGGCTTTTTACCCGCGAGATCGAAGAGGCGCTGCTGGAGGGCGGCATTGATATCGCGGTGCATTCGATGAAGGACATGCCGACCTTGCAGCCCGAAGGCTTGTGGCTGGATTGCTATCTGCGGCGCGAGGATGTGCGCGATGGCTTTGTCTCGCCCTTGGTTGCGTCGTTGATGGAGTTGCCGCAGGGCGCGGTGGTGGGGTCTTCTTCGCTGCGCAGGCGGGCGCAACTGGCGCATCGGCGGCCTGATCTGCGGCTGGTGGAATTTCGCGGCAATGTGCAGACGCGGATGAAAAAGCTGCAGGATGGGGTGGCTGCGGCGACGTTTCTGGCGATGGCGGGCTTAAACCGGCTGGGGATGGCGCATATGGCGCGGGGGCCGATCGAGGTGGAAGAGATGTTGCCCGCCGTGGCGCAGGGGGCCATCGGGGTGGAGCGCCGGCAGGCGGATGCCCGGGCCGAGGCGATGCTGGCCGCGGTGCATCACCATGAGACCGGCCTGCGGCTGGCGGCGGAGCGGGCGTTTTTGCGGCGGCTGGACGGATCCTGCGAGACGCCGATTGCCGGGTTGGCGGTGCTGACGGGCGAAGGTCTTTGGCTGCGCGGCGAGATTCTGCGGCCCGATGGGTCTGAGGTGATTGCGGGCGAGGTGCGGGGGCCGGTTGCCGATGCGGCGGCTTTGGGTGAGGATCTGGCACAGCGGTTGCTGGGCCGCGCCGGGCCGGGGTTTTTCGGCGGGTAGCGGGGTTTGGGGATTGATGGAAGCAGGACAGTCTTCTGGGTTCAGTCGCCCGGACCGATCTGGAAACGCTCCAGTGGAGCGTTTGCTCGGGTCGTTGCTTATAAGGCGGGACGCCGTTTGAGCAAGGGATTGTCCGCAATCGGGTCGGTTGGGCAAATCAGGCAGCGCCTGACTGGGGTTGGCGCCCTATCGCGCCTGCCCCGGAGCAGGCAGGCGCGGCCTGATCTGATTAAAATCAAATCCGGCAAAAAACAGGGAGTGGAAGGGTGTGGTTTCTGCAAGGCGCATCCCTCTTCAAGGTTGAGGGCGGATGCGCGCGGATGATCCCCCGGTGATCAGCCCGGCTTTGGCGCTTGCGCTGGCGCAGGCTTTGGCGCGCGGCGGGGCGCGGGTCGAGGTGCTGGAGGTGGCGGGTGAGCGGGGCTGGTTGAAGCGGGTCGAGGTGTTGCGCGGGGTGATGCGCTGGCAAAAGGGCGATCCGGTGGCGGCGCTGGCGGCCGAGACGGCAGGGTTGCGGCTGTTGGGGCGGCTGGGCCTGCCGGTGGTGCCGTTGCTGGCGGATGGCCCCGACTGGCTTTTGACGCGCGATTGCGGGCCGACGGTGGACAGTTTGCTGCGGGCGGGGGGCCAGGATGCGGCCGGGGTGGGCCGGGTTATGCGCGCCGCCGGGGGGGCATTGGGCCTGTTGCACAAGGCCGGCTATGCGCATGGGCGGCCGGTGTTGCGCGATATCTGCTGGGACGGCGCGCGCGCGCGGTTCATTGATCTGGAGCGGTTTCGCACAGCGCCGGCGGGGCCGTGGTGGCAGGCGCTGGATATGGCGATTCTGGTGCAAAGCTGGTTCGCGCGGTTTCCGCAGGCGGTGGCGGGGATGGATGCGGCGGCGGCGGCATGGGCGGCGCAGGTGGGGCCGGTGGTGTGCCGCCGGGTGGTGGTGCTGGGCTGGGTTCTGGGGTGGAGCGCGGTTCTAGCGGCGCCGGTGCGCTGGTTGAAACCCGGCGCGCGCGAGTTTCGGGCGCTGCCTCTGACGTTACGCTATTTGCGCCGGTTTCAGGGCGCGGTCGGCCAGCAGCAGGCCTGAGGCGCCAAGGCCCGCGATCAGGCAGGCCAGCAGCGCCGTCAGTTGATAGCCGGCAATCGCGGTGCCTGCCACGAAGGCGAGTGCCGCCAGCACATCGCCCACCAGCTTTTGCAACGCCAGCAATGCCCCCGCCGTGCCCGGTTTGCCCGCCATCATATCCTGATAGTAGCCGATCGGAATCGAGATGATCGCCGAGCCGCCGATGCCTGCCAGCAAGGTCAGGCCCCAGACGGCGGGGCTGTCGGCCAGCACCGGCAGCAGCGCCAGTTGCAGGCAGTAAAGGGCGGTGCCGGTGGCCAGCACCTGCGTGCGGGGCAGATGCCGGATCAGCGGTTGCAACAGCAGCAGCACCGGCACTTCCCACCCCGCGATCAGCCCTGCGTAAAGCGCCACATCGCTGGCATCGCGGTTCTGGGTGCCATGAAACACCAATGCCACCAGCACCATGGTGGATATCCCCGCCGAGTTGATGGCGCCGATGCACAAGAGGCGCAGGGCGACGGCGGGGCGGGCGATATCGCGGAAAGCGCCGGTCAGGCTGAGGCCGGAGGGGGTATCGGCCCAACCGGTGGCGCCGTCTTGCGGCCAATAGCGCAGGATCAGCAAGGTAAGGGCGGCGCTGGCGAGGGCGGCGCTGCGGTAGATCCACAGCACCGCATCGCCCTGCGCGAAGGCCCATGTCCAGTAGATCAGCATGCACAGAAAGCCGAAAGACATGGCGGCGCGCAGAGTGGCCTGGATAGCGGTGGATTGGGCCGCATCGGCGGGGCTGGCCAGCCGGGTGAGGGCGAACAACTGGCCGTAAAGGCTGCTGGCGGCGGGAAACAGGATGCCGTGGCTGATGATCAGGCTGGGGACGGAGGGGGCGATCAACATCAGGGCGATGGCGGCGTTGCCGGCAAGGGCGGTGATCACCGCCACAAGGCGGCGGTTGGCGCGTTGATCCGACAGGATGCCCAGCAACACCGAAGTGGCCACCGCCACCGCCGAGGCGAGGATCAGCACCAGCCCGAAACCGGGTTTCGAGAGGCCGATCTCGGTGATGGCGATCAGCGACTGGTAGGGGTAGATGCTGGCAAACAGCGCGCCGAGGGCGGTGAGAGCGGCGGCGATCATCCTTAGGGTGGGGCTGAGGCGCAGGACTGTCAGGTGGGGCAAGGTGCGGGCTTCCGGGCGTTTTGTGGGGGGGGCTCAGGGCAGGATTTTGCCGGGGTTCATGCGGTTTTCGGGATCAAGGGCGGCTTTGATGGCGCGCATCACCTCCAGCGCCACCGGGTCTTTGCGGCGCTGCATCGAGGCGCGTTTCGACAGGCCCACCCCGTGTTCGGCGGAAAACGAGCCGCCAAGCGCCTGCACCACATCTTCGACCGCCGAGATGACGGCGTCGGCGAGGCTGGGATCGTCGCGGGTGGGGTAGACGGCGAAATGCACGTTGCCATCGCCAAGGTGTGCCACGGAAACGGTGGTGGAACCGGGATCGAGATGCGGCAGGCGGGCGAGGATGGCCTCGAAAAACGTGGCGACCGAGTGCAGCGGCAGGGCGATATCGGTGTCGATGCTGGGGGAGACGGCGAAGCCGATCTCGGCGGCCAGCTCGCGGCGTTGCCACATTTCGCGGCGGTGGGATTCGGAGGCGGCGATTTCGGCGTCGATGATATCGCCGTCCTGCAGCATGGCGGCGAGGGTGGATTCCAAGAGGGTGGTGAGGGGCAGGCTGCCGTCTGGCAGGGGGGTGGTGTCGCGCGGGGCGGTGGCGGCCATCTCGACCAGGATGGTGACGGGGGGAATTTCGGTGAAGGGCTGGCGGATATCGGGGCGGATTTGTTGCAGGCGGCGCAGGTAGGTGTCGGGCATGAATTCAAACGCCTCGACCAGACCGCCGGTGGCCTCTTGCAGGCGGTTGAGCAGGGTAAGGGCTTCGGGCAGCGCGCGCATCGCAAGGGTGGCGGTGGCATAAGCGCGGGGGCGGGGCACCAGTTTCACGATGGCGGCGGTGATCACGCCAAGGGTGCCCTCGGCCCCGATGAAAAGGTTTTTCAGATCATAGCCGGAGTTGTCTTTGTGCAAAGCACTCAACAGGTTAAGGATGCGACCATCGGCCAGAACCACCTCAAGCCCAAGGCATAGCGCGCGGGTGGAGCCATAGCGCAGCACGTTGGAGCCGCCCGCGTTGGTGGACAAAACACCGCCGATCATCGCCGAGCCGCGCGCGCCGAACCAGAGCGGGAACAGCAGGTTCTGCGCTTCGGCGGCGTCGTGCAGGGCGGTGAGGATCACGCCTGCGCCGACATGGGCGGTGCGGGTATCGGCGCGGACCTCAAAGATCCGGTTCAGGCGTTCGACCGACAGCATCAGCCCGCCGGTGGTCATCGCCCCGCCGACAAGGCCGGTGCGGCCCGCGACGGGCACCACTGGAACGCCGTGGCGGGCGGCGATTTGCAAGGTTTGGGCAACCTCGGCGGTGGTGCCGGGGCGGGCGACGGCACAGGGGGCGGCGGTGTAATGGCCGGTCCAGTCTTTGGCATAGCGGGCAAGATCGGTGCCGGTCAGCACATGGGCGGGGCCGAGGGCGTTTGCGAGATCGGCGAGCAGGGACATGGCGGCCTCAGTTGGGCAGGGATTGCAGCAGGGTGCGGGTTTGCGGGCCGATGGCGGCCACGATTTTCACCACGCCTGCGGCGTTGGGGTGGATGCCGTCCAGTTGCATGAATTTGGCGAGGGTGCCGTTTTCGGTTTGCAGCGGGGCGAAGAAGTTGGCCACCAGCAGGCTGCCGTATTTGGCGGCGAGATCGGGGTAGATCGCATCAAACTCGGCTTTGAAGGCGGGGCCGTAGTTGGCGGGGGCGGTGAGGCCCACCAGCAGCACCGGCAGATCGCGGGCGGCGGCGGCGGCGAGGATTTTCTCGAGATTGGCGCGCGAGGTGGCGGGGTTGATGCCGCGCAACAGATCATTGCCGCCGAGGGTGACGATCATCGCATCCACCTCAGGCGTCAGCGACCAGTCCAGCCGCGCGGCCCCCCCGGCAGTGGTATCGCCGGAGACGCCCGCGTTGAGGATGGTCACATCCTCGCCCTGCGCCACAAGCCAGTTCTGCAATTGCGGCACCAGCCCTTCGCCTTGGGCCAATCCATAGCCTGCGGTCAGGCTGTCGCCAAGGGCCAGCAGGGTGTGGGGTTTGGCAAATGCGGGCAAGGCCGCGCAAATCAATACGATTGCGGCATTGCGCAAGGCGCGCATTGGCACATATCTGAGGCGAGGCAACATGCGAGCAAACATGAACGGTTCTGTCCTGACAATGGTTGAGGCCCGGCTGAGTTTGGCGGGGAATGCGGGGAATGTCGATATCCTGAGGGGAATATCGCTTGAAGTGGCGCAAGGCGAGACGGTGGGGCTGGTGGGGCCATCGGGGTCGGGGAAATCTTCGCTTTTGATGCTGATGGGGGGGTTGGAACGGGCGACGGGCGGGCTGGTGATGGCCTTGGGGCAGGATCTGACGGCGCTGGACGAGGACGGGCTGGCGCGGTTCAGGCGCGGGCGGATGGGCGTGGTTTTCCAAAGCTTTCATCTGATCGGCTCGATGACCGCGCTGGAAAACGTGGCGGTGCCGATGGAGATTGCGGGGGTTCCGGATGCTTTTGAGCGCGCCGGGGCGGAACTGGCGGCGGTGGGGTTGGCGGCGCGGAAGGATCATTATCCGGCACAGCTTTCGGGCGGCGAGCAGCAGCGGGTGGCGCTGGCGCGGGCGGCGGCACCGCGCCCGGCGATCTTTCTGGCCGACGAGCCGACCGGCAATCTGGATAGCGCCAACGGGGCGGCGATCATGGATCTGATCTTCGGGTTGCGCGACAGGTATGGGGCGACGCTGGTGTTGGTGACGCATGCGCCGGAGTTGGCGGCGCGCTGTGACCGGGTGTTGCGGCTGGTGGACGGGCAGATTGCCGGGGGCGGGCTTTGAGCGGCTGGGCACTGGCCTGGCGCATTGCGCGGCGGGAATTGCGCGGCGGGTTGCGCGGCTTTGGGGTGTTCATCGCCTGCCTTGCGCTGGGCGTGGCCGCGATTGCCGCCGTGGGGATGGTGCGGGCGGCGATTGAGGCGGGGTTGCGCGATCAGGGTGCGGTTTTGCTGGGGGGCGATGCGCAGGTGGAATTTACGTACCGTTTTGCCAGCGACGCCGAGCGGGCGTTTCTGGCGGGTATTGCCACGGAGGTTTCCGAGATTGTCGATTTCCGGTCGATGGCGGTGGTGGGCGAGGCGCGGGTTCTGACGCAGGTAAAGGCGGTGGACGGGCTTTATCCGCTGTTGGGGCAGGTGGTGTTGGCCGACGGGGTGACGCTTGCGGCGGCTTTTGCCCCGGTGGATGGGGTGCCGGGGGCGGTGATGGACCCGGTTCTGGCGGCGCAGTTGGGCGTGGCGATTGGCGGGCGGTTTACACTTGGGGTTCAGGCGTTCCGGCTGGGCGGGCTTTTGCTGCGCGAGCCGGATTCGGCGACGGGGGGATTCGCGCTGGCACCGCGCACGATTGTGCGGACGGTTGATCTGGCGGAGTCCGGGCTGATCGGGCCGGGGACGTTGTTCGACAGCTCGTACCGGCTGATGCTGCCTGCGGGGGCTGATCTGGCAGCACTTGAGGCCGAGGCCGAGCGGCAGTTCCGGGATGCGGGCCTGCGGTGGAGCGACAGGCGGCAGGCGGCACCGGGGGTGCAGCGGTTTGTCGAGCGGATCGGCGCGTTTCTGGTGCTGGTGGGGCTGGCGGGGTTGACGGTGGGCGGGGTGGGGGTGGCGGCGGCGGTGCGGGCGTATCTGGACCGCAAGCTGGCGACGATTGCCACGCTGAAGGTGCTGGGGGCGGAAGGCGCGCTGATCTTCCGGGCGTATTTGCTGCAGATACTGGTGCTTTCGGGGATCGGGGTTGGGTTGGGGCTGGCGCTGGGGGTGGGGTTGCCGTTGGTGTTTTCGGGGCTGATCGAGGCGGCGTTGCCGTTTCCGGCGCAGGTTTCGCTGTATCCGCGCCCGGTGCTGGAAAGCGGGATTTACGGCGTGCTGACGGCGCTTTTGTTCGCGCTGTGGCCGTTGGCGCGGTCGGAACAGGTGCGGGCGGCGGCGCTTTACCGGGGCGGTTTGGGGCGGGGCGGCGTGAAGGCGCGGCATTTTTTCAGCCTTGGGGTGGTGGCTGTGGCGTTGATCGGGGGGGCGGTGCTGTTTTCGGGGGCGTGGAAGCTGGCGCTGGGCATGGCGGGGGGGCTGGCTGCCGCGTTGGTGGTGCTGGCGGTGGCGGGCTGGGGGCTGGCGCGGCTGGCGCGGCGGCTTGCGGCATCAAAATTGGTGCGGGGCCGGGTAGCGTGGCGGCTGGCCCTGGCGGCGGTGGGGGCGCCCCGGGCCGAGACGATGCAGGTGGTGCTGGCGCTGGGCCTCGGGCTTTCGGTACTGGCGGCGGTGGGGCAGATTGACGCCAATCTGCGCGCTTCGATTGAGCGCGATCTGCCCAAGCGCGCGCCGTCGTACTTTTTCGTCGATATCCAGAATGATCAGATCGAAGGCTTTCGCGCCGCGCTGGCGGGCAATCCGGGGGTCAGCCGGGTGGACTCCGCGCCGATGCTGCGCGGTGTGATCACCAAGATCAACGGGCGGGATGCGCGCGAGGTGGCGGGGGATCACTGGGTGGTGCGGGGCGACCGGGGCATCACCTATGCGGCCGCGCCCGAGGGGGCCAAGGTGACGGCGGGGGCCTGGTGGCCTGCGGATTATTCGGGGCCACCGCAGATTTCCTTTGCGGCCGAGGAGGCGGAGGAGATCGGTTTGAAGCTGGGCGATACGGTGACGGTGAATATTCTGGGCCGCGATATCGAGGCGGCGATCACCAGTTTCCGGCAGGTGGATTTCTCGAACGCCGGGATGGGGTTCGTGATGACGATGAATCCGGCGGCGCTTGAGGCGGCACCGCATACCTTCATCGCCACGGTTTATGCCGATGCGGCGGCGGAGGCGGGGCTGCTGCGCGACCTGTCGAAGGCCTATCCGAACATCACCGCAATCGGGGTGAAGGCGGCCATCGGCCGGGTGACAGAGGCGCTGTCGGCGATTGCCTCGGCCACCACATGGGCCGCGTCGGCGACATTGCTGACGGGGGTAGTGGTGCTGATCGGGGCGGCGGCGGCGGGGGTGCCGGCAAGGGTGTATGAGGCGGCGGTGCTGAAAACGCTGGGGGCTTCGCGAGGGCGGATATTGGCCAGTTTCGCGCTGCGGGCGGCGCTGATGGGGGTGGCGGCGGGGCTGGTGGCGATTGCCGCCGGGGCCCTGGCGGGGTGGGGGGTGTTGCGGTTCGTGATGGAGACCGACTATGCGTTCGAGCCGGTCTCGGCGCTGGCGATCGTGCTGGGCGGGGTGCTGGCCACGCTGCTGGCGGGGCTGGTGTTTGCGTGGCGGCCGATGGCGGCGCGGCCGGCGCAGGTGTTGCGGGGGCAGGAGTAAGGGTTTGATATATATGGATTGCTGCGCAGCATTCTAGGAAATGCTGCGCAGCAATCTCTCACTTGTCTTTGATCAGCAGCCACCACGCGCCCAATCCCATGGCGGGGTCGATCAGGCCGAAGGGCAGCAGTATATTGGGAAATACCCCCATCAGCGCCAGCGGCAGCGTGACGGCGGGCACCAGCAGTATCCGGTCGAACACCGAAGCGGCGATGGGCTGGCGTGCGCCGCTGCGGCCTGCGAACACGTAGAACCAGCCGATCACCGCCAGCGCCATGCCGATCACCCGGATCAGGGATGCCTCGTCGCCGACAAAGGCGCGCTCCATGAACACGGTTTGCGCGGCGCCGGGCCATGCCAGCAGCAACCCGCCGCCCGCAAGGTAGAGGTAGCCGTTCAGCACCGTATAGCGCGCCGCCATTGACAGGGTTGCGGGTTTGGCGAGGAGGTCGGCGATGAGGGGCATGGGGGTGGCCTTTCAGGGGGGTAAGAAGCGGGGGTTAGAGCGGATTTCCTTCAATCTGATTCAGATTGAAGGAAATCCAAGACAAGATCAGCTTGGGAATGTTGCGTGTTGCGTACAATCGGGTGAACCCGATTGTCCGCGACAGACCCTAGTTCGTCATCAGAGAATAGCTGTTGGGCCGTTGGCCGTTGTTCTGGACGGTGACGGTGAAGTAGCCGTTCCGGGCGGGGATGAAATCGCAATAGATGGTATCGGACCAGCTGACATCATAGCAGATGGTGTTGCCGTTCTCATCGGTGACCAGCATGTCGAGGTTGGCATCACCGTCGCCCAGCACGGCGATTTCGGCGGTGCCGTCGGCGTAGAAGGGCACTTCCCAGGTGTCGGTCTGGCCTGCGGCAAGGCGCGAATGGGTGGCGGTGGCGCCGCTCAGCCGGTCGCGGGTGGTTTCCAGTTCGGCATCGTCGATCAGACCTGCGAGCAGTTCGTCCTCGCCTGCCAGCGCGCGGGCGGTGGCCATCATCGTGGCGGCATCGGGGGCGGGGGCTTCCGGGGCGGGGGCTTCAGGGGCGGGGACTTCAGGGGCGGGGGCGGCGTCCTGCTGATCCGCGATCCCGGTGCCAGTGGTGGTTTTCTTCTGTTCGACCGGTTTCACCTCGACGCCGGCGGCGAGTTTTGCGGCGGTGAGCACGGTCAGCGCGTCTTTGCGGGCCAGACCCAGCGCGTAAAGATCATAGGCCAGCGCCATCTGCGCCACGCTGCCTTTGGTGCCGGTGGCGGCGGTGTTGACGTTGGGGGGGGTGGTATCTTGCGCCATGGCGGGCAGGCAGAGGGCGGTGGTGGCGAGGAAGATTGCGAGGCGCATGGCGGGGTTGGTCCCTTTGTGGCATCGCCCGGATGTGGGGCGGTTCGGGCAAGTCTTGCATTCCGGCGCGGCGATGGAAAGCGCGGTGTGGGCGGGGCTTTCGGGTGGGGCTTTCGGGTGGGCGGCGAAGGCGCTAGGTTTGCGGCAACGGGGGAGGGCGGGCATGCCGGTGCGGGCGATATTCGAGCGGTTGATGGCGTTTGACACGGTGAGTGCCAGGCCGAACATGGCGCTGATGCGCTATGTGCAGGGGGTGCTGGATGCGGCGGGGGTGGCTTCGGTGCTGATCCCGGATGCGGGCGGCGGTAAGGCCAATCTGTTTGCCAGCACCGGGCCGGAGGGCCGGGCGGGTGTGATGCTGTCGGGGCATACCGATGTGGTGCCGGCGGAGGGGCAGGCGTGGAGCGTTGATCCCTTTGCCCTGACCGAGCGGGACGGGCGGTATTATGGGCGGGGGGCCGCCGACATGAAGGGGTTTGTGGCCTGTGCGATTGCCGCGATGATTGCCGCTGCGGGGCGGGATTTGCGGGTGCCGCTGCATCTGGCGCTGTCTTATGACGAGGAGATCGGCTGTATCGGTGTGGGCTCGCTGATCGACATGCTGGCGCAGGCCCCGGTGCGGCCTTTGATGTGCATCGTGGGCGAACCTACGGGGATGCAGGTGGCCACCGGGCACAAGGGCAAGATCGCGTTGCGCGCGGTGTGTGCGGGCCGCGAGGGGCATTCGGCGCTGGCCCCGATGGCGCTGAATGCGCTGCATCTGGCGGTGGATTTTGTCAATGCGGTTCGGGGGTTGCAGGTGCTGTTGGTGGCGGAAGGCTTGCGCGACGGGGATTATGACGTGCCCTATACCACGCTGCATGTGGGCAAGCTGAACGGCGGGGTTCAGGTGAACATCGTGCCGCAGCGGGCCGTGGTGGAGTTCGAGATCCGGTCATTGGCGGGCGAGGATACCGGGGCGTTGATTGCCGCTTTGGAGGCGGCGGCGGAGGGTATTTGCGCGCCTTTGCGGGCGGAGTTTCCCGAAGTGGCGATCCGGGTAGAGCGGCTTTGGGATTATCCGGGGTTGGCGACGCCGACGGACGCAGGCGTGGTGCGGTTCGTGAAATCGCTGACCGGGGCGAATGGTACGATGAAGGTGGCCTTCGGCACCGAGGGCGGGCTGTTCGCGGCGCGGCTGGGGATACCGACGGTGATCTGCGGGCCGGGGTCGATGGCGCAGGGGCACAAGCCCGATGAATATGTGAGCGTGGAGCAGATGGCGCGCTGCGAGGCGATGCTGGCGGCATTGATCGAACGGCTGGTGGCGGGGATCTGAGAGCGGGGATCTGAGGGCGGGGATCTGAGGGCGGAGATCTGAGGGCGGCGGCTATGGCTGTTCCGCGGCGCGCCCGAACAGGCCTGCCAATGCGCGCGAGGTGGTGGCGGAGGTGCCGGGTTTTGGCAATGCCACGAAGGGCAGCGGGCGGCACTGCTCCATCGCGGCGAGGCCGACGCGGGCGGTGAGGGCGCCGTTGACCACACCTTCGCCAAACCGCCGCGACAGTTTGGCCAGGATACCGCCGCCCGCGACCGAGCCTATCAGATCATCGGCCAGCGCCATCGCCCCTGCGGCAAGCAGGGCCGCGAACACCCGGCGCAGCAGGCGCAGGCTGCCCAGACTGCCCGAGCGGCCGGCATAGATCTCGGACAGGCGGCGGATCAGTTTCAGGTTGGCATAAAGGGCGGTGGCGACATCGGCGAGGGCCAGGGGCACCAATGCCGTGACGGTGGCCACCTGGCGGGCGGCGGCCTCGATCTCGGTCAGGGCGGCGGCATCGAGGGGGGCCATCAGTTCGGCTTCGGCCAGAGACAGCAGGGCGTCGGCATCAAAGATCTCGGGGGCGCGTTCGGTCAGGCGGGCGCGACCCCAGGCGGTGGCGGGGCTGCTTGCGTAAAGGCTGGCAAGCTGGGCCAGCACGGCGCGGGCGGCAGCCGGATCGGCGGTGGCGCGCGCGGTGATGGCGGCGGCGCGCAGCCGGTCGATCCGGGCCATGCGGGCATAGGCGGCCAGTTCGCGGCCGGCGGCAATCAGGGTGAGGCCGAGGGCCAGCAGCAGCAGCACGAAGGCGGCCCAGCCAAGGGCGGTGTTGCTGGCAAAAAGGGCGGTCACGAAGTTGGTGGCGCTGACGGTGAGGATCAGGGTGAAGAGGCTGCCGAACACCCAGAACGCCATCCGGCCCAGCAGTGATGCGCGGCGGGTGGCAAGGCGGGCGGCACCTTGCATGGCGCGGCCCTGCGGCAACCCATCGGCAAATGCCTCGGGGTATGCGGTGGCGCTGGCGGGATCGGCCTCGGCGCGGTCTTCGATCTCAAGCAGCAGGGGGCGGTGGGTGTCGGCCATCAGAGGCGGTCTCCGAACAGGAACTCGGCGGCGCGGTCCAGCCGGATATGCGGCGGGCCGTCGCCGGGTTTCAGGCGGATGCGGGCGGGGGCGAAGGCCATCAGGGCGTAATCGGCATCCAGCCAGCGCGCGGCCCCTTCGCGGGCGGGCGCCAGCAGGCGGGCGGGGTCTTGCGGCAGTTGGCCGGGGTACATGACGGCCTGTTTGCCGGTTTGCAGCAGGCGCCCGCGCACGGCATCAAGGCTGATCCCGTCGCGCGGCAGGGTTTCCTCGACCGTACAGCGCAGGGCGGCAAGTGACATGGCGGCGGTTCTGGCCCCGGCGAAATCGGCGCGGGTTTTGGCCTCGATCAGCATCGCATCCATGATCGCGGTCAGGGCCGGGTGCTGGCTGTGGTGCAGATGGTCGGCCTTGGTGGCAGCAAACAGGATCCGCTCCACCCGTTTGCCGCCCAGCAGGGCCGTCAGCCAGCCGTTGCGGCCGGGGCGAAACGCGGCCAGCACCTCGGCCATGGTGCGGCGCAGGTCTTCGGTGGCGGCGGGGCCCTGATGGATCGCCCCCAGCACATCAACCAGCACCACCTGCCGGTCGATACGGGCGAAGTGATCGCGGAAGAACGGCTGCACCACGCGGGATTTATAGGCATCAAAGCGGCGCTGCATCTCGCGCCACAGGCAGGCGCGGGGGGTGGAGGCGGGTTTTGGCAAGGGCGCGAAGGTGAGCACCGGCGAGCCCGCCAGATCACCCGGCAGCAGGAACCGGCCCGGCGTGCAATCGGACCAGCCATTGGCGCGGGCCGCCGTCAGATAGGCGGTAAAGCTGGCGGCAAGGGCCCGTGCGCGCGCCTCGTCCAGACGCAGAGCACCGTCTTCGGCACGCGCGGTGGCCATGAAATCGGCGGCCTCCGGGCGTTTGGCGATGCGGGTTAGCGTGGCCTCGGACCAGTCGGCGTAGGATTTATCCAGCAGGGCCAGATCCAGCAGCCATTCGCCGGGATAATCGACGATATCCAGATGCAGGGTTTGCGGGCCTTTGAAGGCGGCAAACAGCCCCGACGGCCGGGTGCGGAACGACAGGCGCAACTCGGATATGGCGCGGGTGGATTGCGGCCAGCGCGGATCGTCGCCAGTCAGGGCCGCGAGATGGGATTCGTAGTCAAAGCGCGGCAAGGTGAGATCGGGCTGTGGTTGCAGATAGACGGCCTCGATGCGGCCAGCGGCCTGCAACTGGGTCATCCGGCCGCGGTTGAGCAGGTTGGCGACCAGCCCGGTGATGAACACGGTCTTGCCCGCGCGCGACAGGCCGGTGACGCCAAGCCGCAGGCTGGGCTCGAAAAAGCTGCCCGAGAGGGCGGCGCCAGCGCCTTCAAGAGAGCGGGTTATCCCGTCGGTTAGGGCAGAGATGACCACGCGGCGCTCCTTGGTTCGGGGCAAACATAGGCATGACGGGCGGTGCTGGGTAGGGGGAAACGGCGGTATGGACAGCGCTGTGGAGTTTGAGTAACCGGAGGCATGGCCAGATATGCCCTGCTGATCGATTACGACGGAGGCCCGTTCAACGGCTGGCAGCGCCAGGCGGCGGGGCAGCCGACGGTGCAGGCCGCTATCGAGGCGGCGCTGGGCCGGCTGGAGCCGGGGCCGCATGTGGTGGCGGCGGCGGGGCGCACCGATGCGGGGGTGCATGCGACGGGGCAGGTGGCGCATTGCGATCTGGCGCGCGACTGGGATCCCGCCCGGCTGTGCGGTGCGATAAACCACCATCTGCGCCCCGATCCGGTGGCGGTGCTGGCGATAGCACGGGTGCCGGAGGAGTTTCACGCCCGGTTTTCGGCGCGCGAGCGGCGGTATCTGTTCCGGCTGGTGGCACGGCGCGCACCGGTCACGCACGAGCGCGGGCGGGTGTGGCGGGTGCCGTCGGCGCTTGATCTGGGGGCGATGCAGGCGGGGGCCGGGCATCTGCTGGGCAAGCATGATTTCACCACCTTTCGCGCGGTGCATTGTCAGGCGGCAAGCCCGGTGAAGACGCTGGACGAGATCAGCATTTCCGAACAAGAGGTTGCCGGCGGGGTGGAGTACCGGTTTCAGTTTCGCGCCCGCAGTTTCCTGCACAATCAGGTGCGCTCGATGGTGGGCACGCTGGCGCAGGTGGGGGCGGGTGCCTGGTCTGCGACGGATGTGAAACGGGCGCTTGACGCGCGGAGCCGCGCCGCCTGCGGCCCGGTTTGCCCGCCGCAGGGGTTGTACCTGACAGGGGTTGGCTACCCGACCGACCCCTTCGCGCCCGGACCAGCCGCCGCAGGGGGGCATCTGCCCCCCTCGCCCGTTTCGGGCTCACCCCCTGAGGATATTTAAGCAGCAAAGAAGGCGTCAAGGTTAATCGGGCTTTAACCCGAATCGCAGACTCTGTCTTGGCGGTACAGGCGGGGACGCCGATGATCGCCAGTGAAGAAGGCACCCTGCGGCTGGAGTCATCCGCCGACAGGGTGCTGGATCTTCTGCTTCCCCGGTTCTTTACTGCTTAAATATCCTCGGGGGGAGGCCGCAGGCCGTGGGGGGCAGACAGCCCCCCTCTTTGGCAAAACGCTTGCCAAGCGGGCGGAAACGTCGATATGCGGACATCGGGTGGCGGGCGTTCGCCCGTGGGCCGTGGCAAGGGCGCGGGTGGGCGCTGAAGGATGGGAAGTCCATGATCGCGCTGTTGCTGAATTTGCTTGTTGATCCGTTCCGCGTCGGGCTGCTGATCGCACTTTTTGCCACCATGCAGCGCACGCGGGGTGCTACGGGGATCTGGCTGCCGCTCGCCCTTGGCATCGTGTTTGTGGCGGTGCTGATCCCGACTACGATGCAGACGGTGTTGCCGGCGCCGCTTTGGCAGGTGATCGCACTTGGGGTGCTGGCCAATGGGATTTTGATGGCGGGCGTGATGGCGGCCTGGGCCTTGTTTCAACGCAGCCGCAGATAGGTAACGGCGGGCCGGGAAGATCTCCCGGCCCGCCTCAGACCGCTTTAGCGGGCGTTGTCATCCGCAAAGATGTCTTTCTTGTGGGTGCCGTTCGGCACGAACAGAGTGCCGATCACCACGGTCATCAGCGCCACCACGATGGCGTACCACAGGCCCGCATAGATGTTGCCGGTCTGGGCGCTGATGGCAAAGGCGGTGGCGGGCATCAACCCGCCGAACCAGCCGTTGCCGATGTGGTAGGGCAGCGACAGGCCGGAATAGCGGATGCGCGTCGGGAACAACTCCACCAGCATCGCGGCAATCGGGCCGTACACCATCGTCACCAGGATGATGAGGTAGGTCAGCACCGCGATAATCGTCAGCTTTTGCGCGGTGAAGATGTCGATGAAGGTTTGCGCCACGGCGACGGTGGTGTTGTCTTTGGCAACCAGCGGATAGCCCGCCGCCTTCAGCGCATCGTTCACGCCCTTCTCGAAACCGGCTTTGACGCCACTTTCCGCAGCAACCGTTGCCGCAGCCGCATCGTAAGCGGCCAGTGCATCGGCAGGAACCGCTGCACGCGCGGCATCCAGAGCAGCCTGCGCTGCCGGAGTTGCAGCGTTGGCGGCATCAAGGGCGGCTTGTGCTGCCGTCTTTGCGGCCTCGTCGGTGCCGTCGGCCAGCTTCTTCACCGCGCCTTCTGCCGTTGCAACAGCGGTTGCGGCGGCTTTGGCGGCCGCTTCGCCACCGGTCAATGCCGCAAGCAGGCTTTCACTGATCGCAGCCTTGGCGGTTTCCAGCCCGGTCTTGGCCGCCGCGATTGCGGCTTTGTTCACACCGGCATCATAGGATGCGATCACCGTCTCCCCGACTTTGACCTGCGCCGTGGTGGTGGCCGTATCAAGCACCGTCTCGTAGTTGACCGATGTTTTGGCCAGCAAAGACTTTGCCACGTCGCAAGAGTTGGAGAAGGTCACGGTATTGGTCGGGTTGAACTGGAACGAGCAATCGGCCTCGTTCGCCGTCACCGTGACCGGAGTCTGGTGCGCCGCATAGAGGGCCGGGTTGGCGGTTTTCGTCAGAAAGTTGAACACCGGCAGATAAGTGATCGCGGCGATCAGGCAGCCTGCCAGAATGATCGGCTTGCGGCCGATGCGGTCGGACAGGGCACCGAAGAACAGGAAGCCGCCGGTGCCCAGGATCAGCGACCATGCCACCATGACGTTGGCGGTAAAGCTGTCGACCTTGATCACGTTTTGCATGAAGAACAGCGCGTAGAACTGGCCCGAGTACCAGACAACTGCCTGCCCCGCCGTCAGACCGAACAGCGCGATCAGGGCGATTCTGCCATTTCTCCAGTTGCCGAAGGCTTCGCGCAGCGGCGCTTTGGAACCGGCACCCTCTTCCTTCATCTTCTTGAAGGCGGGGGATTCATTCATCTGCAGACGGATGTAGAGCGAGATGGCCAACAGGAAGATCGACCCAAGGAACGGGATGCGCCAGCCCCAGGCGTTGAACGCCTTCATCATCTGCGGCGTGCCGTCGGCGTTCATCACCGCCGCACCGACCGCATCCAGCACCGGCTGGTCCGGATAGGCACCGTTGACATAGCCCTGAACCGACACGATCACGATCAGCGACAGCAAAAGGCCAAGCGTCGCCGTGGTCTGGATGAAGGCGGTAAAGTAGCCGCGCTGATTGGCGGGGGCGTGTTCGGCCACATAGATCGCAGCGCCACCGTATTCGCCGCCCAAGGCAAGGCCCTGCAGCATGCGCAAGGCGATCAGGATGATCGGAGCCGCAATACCCCAGCTTTGATAGCTGGGCAGCAGGCCGACGAAGAAGGTTGAGAAACCCATGATCAGGATGGTCATCAGGAAGGTGTATTTCCGGCCGATCAGATCCCCCAGCGAGCCGAACACCAGTGCGCCGAACGGGCGCACGATAAAGCCTGCCGCAAAGGCCAGCAGGGCGAACACGTTGCGGGTGGCCTCAGGGAAGGGCGCAAAGAACTGCGCCCCGATGATGGCGGCCAATGAGCCGAACAGGTAAAAATCGTACCATTCGAAGATGGTTCCGGCGGAAGAGGCGAGAATCACCTTCTTCTCTTCCCCGGTCATCGGGCGCGAACGTGCGCGGGCATCTGCGGTTGTCGCCATGGTATGTCCTCCCATTGATTGTCCGGCGGTTGCCGGGCGTTTTTTGTCGGCCATGTTAGCAGTGCTGGCCTTGTTTGTTGGTGCCGCATCCGGTTTTTCCCGGGTGCGGCGGGCGTTATGCGTGGTTCATGCGGTTGGCGATCAGATCGTCAACCACGGCAGGATCGGCGAGGGTCGAGGTATCGCCGAGGGCTGCGAAATCATTCTCGGCGATCTTGCGCAGGATGCGGCGCATGATCTTGCCGGAGCGGGTTTTGGGCAGGCCGGGGGCCCATTGGATGAGATCGGGTGCAGCAATCGGCCCGATTTCGGTGCGGACCCATTTCACCAGATCGCGGCGCAGATCATCGGAGGGTTCTTCGCCACGCATCAGGGTGACATAGGCATAGATGCCTTGCCCCTTGATCTCGTGCGGATAGCCCACCACGGCGGCCTCGGCCACCTGCGGATGCGCCACCAAAGCACTTTCCACTTCCGCCGTGCCCATGCGGTGGCCCGAAACGTTGATCACGTCATCCACGCGGCCGGTGATCCAGTAATAGCCGTCGGCGTCGCGGCGGCAGCCGTCGCCGGTGAAGTAATAGCCGGGGTACTGGCTGAAATACGCCTCTTCAAACCGGGCATGATCGCCCCAAAGCGTGCGCATCTGGCCGGGCCAGCTATCGGAGATGCACAACACGCCATCAGCCTCGGTTGCGGTCTGCACGGCGGCGGTGGCGGGATCGAGCACCACGGGGGTGACGCCAAAGAACGGCAGGGTGGCCGAGCCCGGCTTTTGCGGCACGGCCCCCGGGATCGGCGTGATCATGTGGCCGCCGGTTTCGGTTTGCCAGAACGTGTCGATGATCGGCACGCGGCTGTGGCCGATGTGGATGTTGTACCAGTTCCATGCCTCGGGGTTGATCGGCTCGCCGACCGAACCCAGCAGTTTGAGGCTGGAAAGATCGTGCTTGGCGGGCCATTCGGGGCCTTGGGCCATCAGGGCGCGGATCGCGGTGGGGGCGGTGTAGAACTGGTTGACCTTGTGTTTGGCGCAAACCTGCCAGAAGCGGCCCGCGTCGGGGAAAGTGGGGACGCCTTCGAACATCAGGGTGGTGGCCCCGTTGGCGAGGGGGCCGTAGATGATATAGCTGTGGCCGGTGACCCAGCCGACATCGGCGGTGCACCAGAAGATATCGCCGTCGTGGTAATCAAAGCTGATCTGCTGGGTCATGGCGGCGAACACCAGATAGCCGCCCGAGGTGTGAACCACGCCTTTGGGTTTGCCGGTGGAGCCAGAGGTGTAAAGGATGAACAGGGGGTCTTCGGCACCCATCTCGGCATAGGGGCAATAGGGGTGGGCGGCGGCCATTTCGGCCTTCACGTCGATATCGCGGCCCGGGGTCCACGAGGTCTGATCGCCGGTGTGTTTGACGACAAAGCATTTCACATGATCATCGCAATGCAGCAGCGCCTGATCGGCGGCGGCCTTGAGCGCGGTCTTGCGGCCACCGCGCGGGGCGAAATCGGCGGTGATGACGGCTTTTGCGTCACAACCATTGATCCGGCTGCCCAAAGCCTCGGCCGAGAAGCCCGCGAACACGATGGAGTGGATGGCGCCGATCCGCGCGCAGGCCAGCATGGCATAGGCGGCCTCGGGGATCATCGGCAGGTAGATCACCACCCGGTCGCCCCGTGTGATGCCGTGTGATTTCAGCATGTTGGCCATGCGCGAGGTGTTTTCCAGCAGTTCGGCATAGGTGATGTGGCGCGACGGGGTTTTCGGATCATCCGCTTCCCAGATGATCGCGGTCTGGTTGGCGCGGGTCAGCATGTGGCGGTCTATGCAATTGGCCGAGACGTTGAGGGTGCCGTCTTCGAACCATTTGATCGACACATCGCCCAGCGCGAAGCTGGTGTTCTTGACGCGGCTGTAGGGTTTGATCCAGTCGATGCGCTGGCCTTCGGCGGCCCAGAACGCCTCGGGGTTGGCAACCGATTGCGCATACATCTGCGCATAGCTTTCGGCGTTCACATGCGCGCCGGCGATGAATTCCCTTGATGCGGTGTAAACGCCCGCTGTGTGTTCGTCTGCCATCTGGCCCTCCCTGCTTGCGGTTGCATCTAAACCGCAATCGCCCGGCCCTGCAATCGGCGCGTGGCGGTGGCTAAGTCATGCGGGATGCTGCGGGGCTTGTAAACTGTCTGGTGAGGCTGGTGTTCGGCATGGTTTCGGGCATGATCGGGGGGAGGGCCGCAGGGGCGGTTCGGCAAAAGCGAAAGATTGCATGGCCAGATCGCCTGATGTTCCGCGCGATGTTCCGATTGAGCCGGGCGCCGAGGCGATTGGGCTGGCGGTTGGTTTGCTGGCGGCGAGACACGCGGCCTTGTCTTATATCGATGCGGCGACCGGCACGCCGGGGATCAGCCGGATTGCCTTCGGGCGCAGCGTGGACGGGGCGGCGATGACGCTGATATCGGCGCTGGCGCCGCATACGGCGGCGCTGCGGGCCAACCCCGCCTGCGCCATTCTGTTGGGGGAACCCGGTGTGAAGGGCGATCCGCTGACGCATCCGCGGTTGATGCTGCGCGGCAGGGCGAGTTTTCTTGAGGCCAGTGCAGCCGCGCGGGCGCATTGGTTGAAGGGCCACCCGAAGGCGGCCCTTTACATTGATTTCGCAGACTTTTCGCTGGTGCGCTTTGCCGTGGGGGCGGCGCTGTTGAACGGCGGTTTTGGCAAGGCCTGGCACCTTGCGCCCGCCGATCTTGGCCTTGATTGACCGGGCCTTGATTGACTGGGCCATGATTGATTGGGCCCTGATTGATTGGGCCTTCCGGCGTGATCAGACCGGGTTGTCGCAGCGGATGGTGACCTGCGCCTTGCCCTTGACGGCGGTGGGCCATTTGAGATTGACCAGCTTGCCGCCGTTGCCCTGTTCGACCTGCACATAGGGGGCTGCGTATTGGGTGACGTTCGCGGCGGTCTGCACCGGCCCTTCGGCGACCACGCCCGTTACATTGCGCGCCCGCCCGCCGAACGGCAGGAAGGCGGACCCGTCCACCACCCAGGTATCGGCGGCGGTGTTTTGCGTGTGTTCGATCTGCAACGGGCTGACGGTGGGCTGGGTGATGCCGTGGAAGGTGTTGGAGTGGAACGCGATGTTGCGGAACGACTGATAGTTCAGATCGGCGAAGGTGGTATCCACCAGTTCCACCCTGTCGATGGTGGAACTGACGGTGCGGAAGATGTTGCCGGTGACGGTCATGCCATTGACGAAATGGCCGGTGCCGCGCGGGGTGATCACGATAAAGCGGTGCCAGGGTGCGACGGTGGAACACAGGAACAGGTTGCCCGTCATGGTGATGCCGCCAAACGAGTATTGCGAGGCAAAATTCGGCTGGTCGGTGTGTTCGTTGGACAGTTCGATAAAGCAGTTGTCGATGTAATTGCCGTTCAGATAGGCGAGGCAGTTGGGCGTGGTGAACACCAGCCCCGCCCGCCTTGTGCCAGCGGCGGCACCATCGCCGTGGAAGAAATGGTTGCCGATAAACATGTGGCCGGTGCCCGCCAGCACCCCGAAATGCGCGAAATGCACCACGCGGTTGCCCCGGGTCTTGGTGTCGTTGGCGTTGACGTTGAAACCGATGGACACGCGGTCTTGCGCCAGCAGAGCGGATTCTGCCGACAGGAACTGGCAGCCTTCGATCTGCAGATCCTGACAGCCGCTGCCGATCGAGGTGATGCCACGGTTTTTCGGCTTGTTCACCACGCATTGGGTGAAGCGAAACGAGATGCCCTGCGGCGCAAGGGCTACACAGCTTGCGATGCCGCCGCATTGCATTTCGATATTGGTGATCTCGAACTTTGCCAGATCGGCAAAGCCCGTGAAATCCAGCATGTAGCGAAAGCGGGTGAAGGTGAAGGTGCGGGTGCCTGCCGAGGCGGAAAGCTGTTGGCTCAGCTCGATGGTGCCGGCCGGCACGTTCTTGGAGGTGACATAAACCTCGCGCCCCACGCCGGTGCCGGTGACCAGCGAGCCCACGGGAATGTTGGAGATATTGGCAACCGCCGTCAGTTTTGCCGATTGGCTGGTGGCATAGGTGGCAACCGAGGTGACCACGGCGTTGTCCCAGGCGGTGCCGGGGCTGACCGTCAACTGGCCATGGGTGAGCAGGCGGCGCTGGGCAAAGGTGGTGATGCCTGCGAGAGCCGCGACATCAATCGGTTCGGTCAACTCGACACGGCGGCCATTCAGATCAAGCGAGACGTGATCGGTGTTGGTGAAAAGCGCCTGCAGCGCCTTCTTGAAGCCCGGCAACTCGCCCCCGAAAGCGGCGGCATAGCTGTCGAGGTTATAGTTGCGCTGCAGTGACAGGCGCTGGCTTGCGGGCATGGTGATGGTGCCTTCGAACTTGACCGGGTTCTCGAAGGTCAGGTGCGAGCCGATGAAATAGGTGCCCGGCGACACCACCACCGATTTGCCGGCGGCTGCGGTATCGGCAGCCTCAAACGCGTCGCGGTCATCGGTCACCCCGTCGGCAATCGCACCGTAATCGCGCACATCAACCCAATCGAACATTTCGGCGTGGAATACGTTGGTCACATCCTCAATGATGAAATCGTCGATCCGCACCACACCGCCGCTGGCGCCTGTCAGATCAAGGCCGAAGTGGCCATAAACCGGGGCGGTGCCCCAGACCATGTCGTTGCCCTGCCGGTTGCCCGAGCCGATGATGGCGGTGATGGTGACGGCGGTGCCATAGCTGGTCAGCGCGACCGAAGGCCCCTGCTGCACGGCGGCGGTCACGTTGGTGCCCGACGCATTGCCCGCCCAGGCGGCAATGCGCACCGAGGGCAGGGCGCCGCTGACCGCCTTCACGCGGGTGGTGACGCGCAGATAGAGGCCCGGCTGGATCGGAATCTGTTGAAAACAGCGGAGTTTCTGCACCGTCTGGTTCTTTTGCAGCTCCAGACAGCCCGCGAAATCCTGATCCGCCGGAACGAATGCCGCGTTGGGCTGGGCAAGATACGAGCCTTGCCCCGGGGTGCCGTCCTCGCGGGACCACAGGTTCAACCCGGCCGCAAACGGCGGCGGCATCAACACCAGACCTTCAGTTATCGCCTTGTTCATCTCAGACCCTCGCAGTTGTGCCAAACGGGAGAGCGGCAAACCGATCGGGTTCGGTGCCACCACGAGGGCAAGGATTTAACAGTGGTTGATTAACCGGATCGGTGTGCGGCGTGCGCCGGGGTGGCGCTGCGCGCAACGCGCCCGAACCATATGCTGCTTAATCCTTGGGCAGGGCAGGCAAAGTTCCGCCGTTTGTTTCTTCTGTTCGCGCAAAGCGGAAAAACCTGGGATAAACCTATGCAAAAACACGAAATAGTATGTTAGGCCGAATGTGAGAAGAGTTTGGTGATGGGAGTGGCTGATTCTTTAAGCGATGTTTTTGAGTGCGTGAGGGCTGATTAAATGAACAATATTTTTCTGCGTTTGTTGGGAATGAGCAGGCCGCGCAAGCGCGCTTTGCAGGTGGTTGTGGACGTTGTGCTGCTGATCGCGGTGTTCGCCGGTGCGATGTGGTTGCGGCTGGACAGCATCAGTTTTGTGGATGACGTCTGGGTTTGGGCGGCTTTGCTGCCGGTGGTGCCGATCAGTATCCTGTTTTTCATCCGCATGGGGTTTTACCGCGCCGTGGTGCGCTATATCGCCAGCCGGGCGCTGGTGACCATCATGCTGGGCGCGGTGCTGTCGGGCACGGTGTTGAGTTTGGCCGCCAGTATCGGCGGGCTGCCTATACCGCGTTCGGTGCCGGTGATCTATGCGATCCTGACGTTCATGGCGATTGGCGGCGTGCGGTTCGGCTTTCGCGAGTTGCTGATCCTCAGTCAGGACCGGCACCGCGAACGGGTGGCGATTTACGGTGCCGGGGCCACGGGGCGGCAGTTGGTGCAGATGTTGCGGCAGGGCACGGCCTATCTGCCGGTGGCGTTTCTGGATGATGCGTCCAGCGCGCAGGGCACTCATGTGGGCGGCATCCGGGTGCATGCGCCCGACCGGATCGAGACGCTGATCCGCAACAATGCCATCACCTCGGTACTGCTTGCGATCCCCTCGGCCAGCAAATCGCGCCGCCGCGAGATATTGAAATCGCTGGAAAGATTTTCCATCCAGCGGCTGACCGTGCCGGATCTGAGCGATCTGATGGCCGGGCGGGCCACCATCAACGATGTGCATGAAGTGTCGATCGAAGAGCTGTTGGGCCGCGATGTGGTGGCGCCGAATGCCAGCCTGCTGGGGGCGAATATCCGGGGCAAGGTGGTGATGGTTACCGGGGCCGGGGGGTCGATTGGCAGCGAGTTGTGCCATCAGATCCTGCGCCAGTCGCCCAGCCAGTTGATCCTGTTCGAACTGTCGGAGATCGCCCTTTATTCGGTGGAGCAGGATCTGGCGGCGGTGAAACGTGCGGCGGGCTATGCCACGCGCATTCATCCGGTGCTGGGAACCGTGCAATCGGTGGCGCGGGTCGAGCAGACGATGCGCACCTTCGGGGTGCAGACGGTGTATCACGCGGCGGCGTTCAAACATGTGCCGCTGGTGGAACACAACGTCACCGAGGGCATCCGCAACAACCTGTTCGGCACCCGGATTGTGGCCGAGGCGGCGATTGCCACCGGGGTGGAATCCTTCATCCTGATCTCGACCGACAAGGCGGTACGCCCGACCAACGTGATGGGGGCGTCGAAGCGGCTTTCGGAACTGGTGTGTCAGGCGCTGGCGCGGACGCAGCGCGGCGGCACCACCCTGTCGATGGTGCGGTTTGGCAACGTGCTTGGGTCTTCCGGCTCGGTCATCCCGCTGTTTCGCCGCCAGATCGAGGCGGGCGGGCCGATCACCGTGACGCATCCCGACATCACCCGCTATTTCATCACCATCACCGAAGCGGCCCAACTGGTAATTCAGGCGGGGGCAATGGCGCGAGGCGGCGATGTGTTCGTGCTGGACATGGGCGAGCCGGTGCGGATTGCCGAGCTTGCGGCGCAGATGGCGCGGCTGCATGGCTTAAAGCCGGTGCTGATGCCGGAACATGATGCGGAAAACGTGGCTCCGGGTGAGATTGGCATTGTTTTCACGCGGTTGCGGCCGGGAGAAAAGCTGTTTGAAGAGCTGCTGATCGGCAATTCGCCGCAGCCCACCGCGCATCCCTATATCAAATCGGCAACCGAGCGGTTCATGCCGATGGCCGAGTTGACGGTTATTCTGGATCGGCTGGCGCTGGCCTGCGACACCAGTGATATCGCGGCGATCCGCAGCGTGTTGGAAGAGGCGCAGATCGGCTATCTTCCCAGCAGCGATATCGTCGATCAAATCTGGCTGCAGGAAAACGAGGCCCCAGACCTGCCCGCCGACCGCCGTGCCATCGGTGACACGCGGCGCCTGACCTTGGTGCGCTGACGGCACAGACCAGCCGTAAGCGGACAACGGGCGTGGCAGGCCGCTGCGGCAAAAACGGATGGTCAGCCTGCGCGTTGTACCTTAAGAACAGGGCCATGAAGTGCCGCAGAGTTGGCGCGAAATTGTAGGGGCGGCTGCAATGCGCTACTTATCGGGACGGGGTTTGCAGGTTGCCGCAGCTTTGGGCATGGCGGTGCTTGGCCCTGGCAGCCCCGCCTGCGCCGAGATGCGCCCGACTTTGGGGTTCTTTGGCGGCACCGGCCTGATCGATATGCCAAGCGGCGAATCGCAAAGCGACGGTGTGCTGAGCCTGACCACGGCGCATTTCGGCCCGGTCAGCCGCAACACCCTGGCGTTTCAGATTTTGCCGCGGCTTTCGGGCAGCTTTCGCTATACCGGGATCCGCGATTTCAACCCCGGCGAGCGCACCTATTATGACCGCAGTTTCGATCTGCGCTATCAGCTTTTGCGCGAAAGCCGCTATCTGCCGGCAGTGACAATCGGCTTTCAGGACATCATCGGCACCGGGCTTTTGTCGGGTGAATACATTGCGGCGACCAAGACGTTCGGGGGCCGGGTGAAGGTGACGGCGGGGCTTGGCTGGGGCCGTCTGGCCAGCAACAACCCGATTGGTGCGCCGTTCGGGGTGCGCCCGGCGATTGATTTCGGCGTCGGCGGCACGTTGCGGCTGGGGCAATGGTTCAAGGGCGATGTGGCACCTTTTGCCGGGATCGAGTGGCAGGTGAGTGACAAGCTTGGCCTGAAAGCCGAGTATTCGTCGGATGCCTATGCCGAGGAAGCGGGCATCCGCAAAATCTTTGAACGCAAAAGCCCATTCAACTTTGGCCTTGAATATCAGTACAACCGCACGCTCCGGCTGGGGGCCTATTACCTTTACGGCTCGGAACTTGGGGTTTCGGCGCAGTTCGTGCTGGACCCGAGGCGGCGCGGTTCGGGTGGCGTTCTGGGTGCGGGGCCGGCACCATTGCTTGACCGGCCGCTGCGCGCGGCCAATGCCAAAGCCTGGTCGTCGCAATGGGTGACCGAGCCCAACGCCGCGCCGGGATTGCGCGATGCCTTGCAGACGCGCCTGCGGGCCGATGGCATCGTGATCGAAGCCATCGAGGTTACCGCAGGGCGGGTGCAACTGCGCATCCGCAACCCGCGTTTTGACAACGGACCGCAGGCGATTGGCCGCACGGCGCGGGCGATGGCGGCGGTTTTGCCCGCCTCGGTTGAGGTGTTCGAGATTGTGCCGGTGGTGGACGGTCTGGCAATCTCGAAAGTGGTGTTGCGCCGGACGGATCTGGAAACGCTGGAAACCGCCGCCGGGCAGGATGCGCTGATCCGCGAGCGGGCGCAGATTCTGCCAGTTGCCGGGGGCCTGCCCGAGGGGGCGGTGCGGGGTGCGGGGCTTTATCCGAAATTCACCTGGGGGATCGGCCCCTATACCAAACAAGCCTATTTCGACCCCGACAACCCGTTGCGGATCGACGTTGGCGTGGCGTTCACCGGGCGGTACGAGATTTCGCCCGGTCTGGTCCTGTCGGGCACCGTGACCAAGAAGATCATCGGCAACCTCGACCAGTCCACCCGCGTTTCCAATTCGGTGCTGCCGCATGTGCGGTCGGATACGGTGGAATATGACCGCGAGGGCAACCCCGCGATCGACGAGTTGACACTGGCCTGGTTCACCAAGCCCGCGCCCAATCTTTATGGCCGGGTGACCACCGGCTATCTGGAGCGGATGTATGGCGGCGTATCTGCCGAGCTTTTGTGGAAGCGCACCGACCGGCCCTATGCCTTCGGTGTCGAGATCAACTATGTGAAACAGCGCGATTTCAATCAGTTGCTGGGTTTCCGGGATTACAGCATCGTCACCGGGCATGTGTCGGGCTATTACAACTTCAACAACGGCTTCCTCGCGCAGATTGATATCGGCCGTTACCTTGCGGGCGATATTGGTGCCACGCTGAGCATTGACCGCGAGTTTGCCAATGGCTGGAAGATCGGCGCTTTTGCCACCTTGACGGATGTGCCGTTTGCGACGTTCGGCGAGGGGTCGTTTGACAAGGGGATCAGGGTCGAGATCCCGGTAACCTGGCTGAGCGGCAACGTCACCCGCCGCACCTATGCCAACACCGTGCGGCCGATTCAGCGCGATGGCGGTCAGCGGTTGAGCGTGGGGGGCAGGCTTTATGATACGGTGCGCGAGTATCATGCAACCCGGTTGGATGCGGAATGGGGGAGGTTCTGGCGATGAAGTTCCGGACTGGCCTTGCGTTTGCCGCCGTGGTTGGCGCGGTTGTCGGCTGTGGCAGCACCGATGACCGGAAGAATTTCTCACCGGTGCGCGATGTGATCGCGCGGGTGTTGCAGGAACGGCAGGCGGGGCAGAAACCCACCACCCCCGGCCCCTATCTGTTGATGACCCGGCTGGTGAACGGCTCGGTCACGGCACTGACGCCGTTCGAGGTTGATGGGGCAGTCACCACCTGGGCTTCCAATTCCGGGGCGCAACTGATCACGCGCGACGGGCTGCTGATTGCCACGCGCGGCTTTGGCGCCGACCTGATGTCCGCCGGTGCGCCCAGCCTTGCATCCCTGATCGGCGGTGGGGCCGGCTATGCGCGCAGCTATCACATGCTGGACGGCAACGACACGCCGGAAAGGCTGTCGTTCAACTGCACGACGAGTGCGGGGGCGGCGCAGGGTGTTGCGGGCGCGTCACGCCGGGTGACCGAGGCTTGTCAGGGTGAGGCCGGGCGAATCACCAATGAATACTGGGTTTCGCCGTCTGGAAAACTGGTAAAATCCAAGCAGTTCGTCTCACAAATGGGCGGCTACTTCGAAATCCTCGCCTTGCAGAACTGAAAATGGCAAGTTGCCCTTTTCATCGGGCGGTTGACGGGGTATAATCCTTGGTGAACTCAATGAAGCTTGGAGTATTTTGATATGAAGAAAATCTCGACTTTCCTGATTGCGTCAATCGCTGCCGCTTCGTTGACAGCTGTTTCGCTGAACGCTCAGACTGCGCCTGTGGTTGCCACGGGAACCGGTGGCGGCACCGGAACCGGTACGGGTGTGGCGGCCGGACTCGTTGGCGGCAGCATCATCATCCCGATCCTCGGTGGGGTTCTGCTGCTCGGCCTCGCGGCGGGCGGCGGTGGTGGCGGTTCGTCCTCGACCACGACCACGACGACAACCACCAACTGATCGTTTCAGATCCGGGTTTTGGGAATGGCGCATTGTGGTGCGCCATTTGCATTTGCGGGGCGGAAATTTGCAAGCCGGGTGGTGGCCCAGGGCGTGTTGCGTACAATCGGGTTCAGCCGATTGTATGCAACACGCAACATTCCCAAGCTGATCTTGTCTTGGATTTCCTACAATCTGAATCAGTTTGAAGGAAATCCGCTCTAAAACGCACCCCGCTCTAACCGAGTCAGTTGAAGGGATTGCTGGGCCCGGTGATCAGTTCGCCACATTTGGCCAGCGCATCCATCGACGCGCGAGAACCCGCGAGGGAATAGTTCTGCACTTCGTCGCCCGCTTCACTGCGCAGATAAAGCCGGGTGCCCGAGGCGACTTCCACGAGAAACCGCACCCCGTCGTCGCCATTGGGCAGGTTGAACAGCACCGAATTTTTGTAAAGTTCGGCGTTGGTCAGCGTCCAGGGCGAGCGGCTGTCGATCTTTACGTCCAGATTGGCGGTTTCGCCTTCGCCGAACTCCCAGGCTGTCGAATAGAATTGCAGCTTTACCGCACCGTCCGGGTAGACCCAGATCGAAAAGCTTTCGCTCGTCGCATCCACTTCAGCGAGGCAGGCAAGCGTGTCATCATCGAAAGAGACAACCTCCACCTACCAATGCTTGTGCTTGAACAGCGTTTCGGATTGCGCCTCGGCCAAGGCAAGGCCGGGCAAAAACCCAAGCACTGCCACGCCAATTATCCAAATTTTCATCTTTCTATCCCCCGAACCTTTGCAAAAAGTTTTGTCCAGATACTGCAAATCCGCAAATGGAAAGTATCGGCGAAGTTGCTTTTGGCTGCCGATTTTCGCAAAATCCCGTCAGGCGGCCCATTCCCAGGCTTGGGTGAATTCGCCCAGCACGGTTTGCACCGCCTGATCCTCGATCACGCCGGATTTGGTCAGCCGCGCCACCAGACCGCGTTTCTTGTCCTCGACCACTTCGGTCACGCGCGCGGAAATACCGGCACCCGCCAGCGCTTCGTCGTAAATCCGGGTGATGGCGCGGCGGCGCAGATCGGGTTTGAACACCTTGCCGATGCCGGTTTTCGGCAGTTCGGCCAGCACCTCGATATGGCGCGGGATCGCTGCGCGTTCGTGGATATGCTCCTTGGCATAGGCCATCAGCTCGTCCACGCCGATGGTGGCCCCTTTTATCAGTTCGACATAGGCGCAGGGCAACTCGCCCGCATGGGCATCGGGCTGGCCGATTGCGCCGACGAAGGCCACCTGTTCGTGGCCCATCAGCGCCTCTTCAATCAGGGCCGGGTCGATGTTGTGGCCGCCCCGGATGATCAGATCCTTGGCGCGCCCGGTGATGTAGAGGTAACCATCGCGGTCAAGCCGGCCCAGATCGCCGGTGCGCAGATATTTGTCGCGGGCATAAAGATCGCGGTTCTTTTCCACTTCGGTGTAGGTCGCACCAACGGTGACACCGGGGTTATGGATGCAAATCTCGCCCACTTCGTCCACCCCACAATCGCGCAAAGCACCCGTGCCGTCGGCCAGCAGGATCTTCACCTCGGTATGGGGAAAAGGTATGCCGACGGAGCCGATCTTCTTGTTGCCATCCGGGGGGTTGCACGACACAAGGCAGGTGCATTCGGTCAGCCCGTAACCTTCGACGATCTGCACCTGCGTCGCCCTCTCAAAGCGGTTGAACAATTCCACCGGCAACGGGGCCGAGCCCGAAAACGCGCCGCGCAGCGTGCTGACATCGGCATTGATCGGGCGTTGCAACAGTGCCGAAAGGGCGGTGGGCACAGTGACAAGATAGCTTACCTTCCAGCGCGCGATCAGCTTCCACAGGTTGTCCATCACTCCTTCGCCACGATAACCTGCGGGCGTGGGGAAGATCACATGCGCGCCGGAGGCGATCATCGACATCAGGATCGGATAGGCCGCGAACACATGGAACAGTGGCAGCGGGCACAGAACCACGTCGGTTTCCTCAAACAACAGCCGCGCGCCGAGCCAGCCGTTATAGACCATGCCCGAGGCGCGGTGTTGTGCCACCTTCGGCATGCCGGTGGTCCCGCCGGTGTGGAAATAGGCCGCCACGCGGTCGGCTTTGCCATCAGTGAAGGTCAGCCGGTCGGCGGGGTGGCGGGCGCATTCGGCGTTGAAATTACGCACGTTGGCCACGTGGCTTACCGGGTTTTTCGGCCGCACCAAGGGCACGATCCAGGATTTCGGCGGTGCCAGATAGCGCACCAGATCCACCTCCAGCACGGTTTTGACCGAAGGCGCGTGCCGCACCGCCTCGGCCACCTTTTGCGGCAGATCGGTTTTCGGGAAGGCCCGCAGCGTCACCACCACCTTGGCCTTGGTTTCGCGCAGGATGGCGCTGATCTGTTCGGCCTCAAGCAGCGGGTTGACCGGGTTGACGATTCCCGCCGTGGCACCGCCCAGCAGGGTGATTGCCGCCTCCAGACAGTTCGGCAGGATATACGCCACCACATCGCCTTCGCCCACGCCAAGGCTGCGAAAGAGGTTGGCCGCCTGCGTCACCCGCGCGTGCAGCCCGTTCCAGCTTAAGGTTTCTGATTTGCTGAGCGGGTCCGACAGCAATTGAAAGGTGATGGCAGGGCGGGTGCCATGCGCCATCCGGGTGCGGCTCAGGAAATCATAGATCGAATGGCCGATGTCGCGTTCCGCCCAGGGCTTTTCCGCCTCGATAGCCTTGATATCGCCAAGCGAACCAAATCGTCCCATGGTCATCCTCCCCGTGATCCTATCCCCCTTTTGGCGGGGGTTTGGGCAAGGATGCGTTGAAACCGGGCTTTTGCCAAGCAAAACGCGCGGGGTCTACGCTACGTAAAGTCATGCAGCCCCCCGAACGCCGCCGCCCGGCTTGGCCAAACCGTCAAATGCTAAACCGCGCCGTCGGTAAACTGTAACCGCGCCAGCCGCGCGTAGATGCCACCTTCGGCCACCAAAGCCTCGTGCGTGCCGATGGCGGCGATGCGGCCCTGATCTAACACCACGATCCGGTCGGCGCGTTTGACCGTGGCCAGACGGTGCGCCACCACCAACACGGTGCGGCCGCGGCCCAGACGCTCCACCGCCGCCTGCACATCGCGCTCACTTTCGGCGTCGAGTGCGGACGTCGCCTCGTCCAGCAGCAACACCGGCGCATCGCGCAATATCGCCCGCGCAATGGCAATGCGTTGCTTTTGCCCACCCGAAAGCATCACCCCGCGCTCGCCCAGATAGCTGGCATAGCCCTCGGGCAGTGCCATGATGAATCCATGCGCCGAGGCCGCAACCGCCGCCGCCTCTACCTCGGCATCACCCGCCTCGGGGCGGCCAAAACGGATATTCTCGCGCGCCGAGGCCGCGAAAATCACCGGGTCTTGCGGTACCAAAGCCATGGCACCGCGAAATTCGGCCCGCGCCATATCGCGCAGATCAACGCCGTCAAACGTCACCCGCCCTGCCTGCGGGTCGTAAAACCGCTGCAACAACTGAAACATCGTGGTCTTGCCCGCGCCCGAGGGCCCCACCAGCGCCACCGTCTCGCCGGGCATCACCCGCAACGAGACATCGTTCAAGGCAGACGTATTGGGCCGCGCCGGATAGTGAAACCGCACGCTTTCAAAGGCAATCTCGCCGCGCAGCGGCCGGGCCAACGTTACCCCCCGCGCGGGGTCTTGTACCGCATCCTCGGCCCCCAGCATTTCGATCAGCCGTTCGGTTGCCCCCGCCGCGCGCTGCATCTCGCCCCAGATCTCGGACAGCGCGCCAACCGCCCCCGCCACCAGAACGGCGTAGATCAGAAACTGCACCAGTTCTCCGGGTGTCATCGCCCCCGCCCGCACATCGCGCGCGCCTGTCCACAGCACCGCCACCACGCCCGCAAACACCAGAAAGATCACGATGAACGTCATCAGCGCGCGGGTCTTGATCCGGGTTTTCGCCGAGGCAAAGGACTTCTCGGTCAAAGCGCCAAAATGCGCCCGCGTGCGGTCTTCATGGGTAAAGGCCTGTACCGTCTGCACCGCCGAAAGCGCCTCGGACGCCGAACCCGAAGAGGCCGCGATCCAATCCTGATTGTCGCGGCTGAGGTTGCGCATCCGCCGCCCCAGCACGATGATCGGCACCACCACGGCAGGCACGATCACCAGCACAAGGCCGGTCAGCTTGGCCGAGGTCAGCAGCAGCATCCCGAGGCCGCCCACCAGCATCAGCGCGTTGCGCAAGGCGATGGATACCGACGAGCCGATGACCGACAGGATCAGCGTGGTGTCGGTGGTGATCCGGCTCAGAACCTCGCCGGTCATGACGCGTTCAAAGAACGCGGGGCTCATGCCCATCACGCGGTCAAACAAGGCGCGGCGGATATCGGCCACCACCCGCTCGCCCAGCCTTGTGACATAGTAGTACCGCAGGCCGGTGCCGAGGGCCAGAACGGCGGCAATGCCAAGGGCTGCCCCGAAATACTGGTCCAGCAAGGCCACGTTATCGCCGCCAAACCCGTCCACCACCCGGCGCACCGCCAAGGGCAGCACAAGACTAACTGCCGCCGTCAGGGTGAGGGCGACGGCCGCGAGCACCGCCATGCCGCGATAGGGCCGCACAAAGGGCAAAAGGCCCCGCAAAGCGCCCACCTTTTTCGATGGCGCGCGCGTCTCCGCATTGCCGGTTTCGCCTGCCATGTGCTTGGTCCGCCCTGATAGCCCTGCCGCGATGTATGCCTGTGCCGCGCGCGCTGCAAGCGCCGCAATACCGCACCCCCTTTCGCCCGCCTGCGTCTTGTGCGACCAATTCACGCGCGGCAGCCTACCCCGCCCGCCGTGCATGTCTTCGCCGCAAATCCCGAACTGGTGCCGCACTGATGACCGAACCGCCCCTCCAGACCTTCATCACCCCCGATGGCGCACGCATTGCCTATTCCGATGAGGGCAACGGCACGCCGCTTTTGTGCCTCGCGGGCCTGACGCGCACCGCGCGCGACTTTGATTATCTGGCGCCGCACCTGCCGCCCCTGCGGCTGATCCGCATGGATTACCGGGGCAGGGGCGCAAGCCAGTGGACCGGTGCCGCCAGCTATACTGTGCCGCAAGAGGCAAAAGATGCGCTGGCGCTGTTGGATCATCTGGGTGTTGCGCGGGCTGCGATCCTTGGCACGTCGCGGGGCGGGATCATCGGCATGGTGCTGGCGGCCACGGCCAAAGACCGCCTGCTTGGTCTTTGCCTGAATGACATCGGCCCCCGGCTTGAGCGCGGCGGGCTGGAGCAGATCAACGATTATCTGGGGCGCAATCCTGCCGCCAAAACCCAAGCCGAACACGCCCTTCGCCTTGCCGCAATGCCCGGCTTTGCCAATGTACCCGCCGCCCGCTGGCTGGCCGAGGCGCAGCGCCACACCAACCAAGGCGCAAACGGCCTGCAAATCACCTATGATCCGGCACTGCGCGAGGCATTTCTTGCGGCGATGGCCTCGCCCGCCGGCGATCTCTGGCCGCTGTTTGACGCCTGCGCGGGGCTGCCGCTGGCCCTGATCCGGGGGGCAAACTCCGATCTGCTGTCGCCCACGGCTGCTGCCGAAATGCGCAAACGCCGCCCCGACATGCTGTTTGCCGAAGTGCCTGATCGTGCCCATATCCCGTTTCTGGACGAGCCGGAAAGCATAACCCTTGTCCGCGCATTCCTGAAATTGCTATGACCAGTATCGCCCTGATCGAGGCGGCGGCCCTGCGCTTGCACGGCCATGCGCGCCGCACACCGCTGTTGAACGCGCCCCTGTTGGACCGCATCGCGGGAAGGCGGGTTTTCGTCAAAGCCGAATGCCTGCAATGGACCGGCAGCTTCAAGTTTCGCGGCGGCTGGTCGGCGGTGTCGGCCCTGCCACCCGGTGCGCGCGGTGTGATTGCCTTTTCGTCGGGCAATCACGCGCAAGGGGTGGCACTTGCGGCGCGGATGCACGGGTTGCCTGCCGTGATCGTCATGCCGTCCGATGCCCCGGCAGTAAAGATCGACAACACCCGCTCCTATGGCGCAGAAGTGGTGCTTTATAACCGCGCAACCGATGACCGCGACGCCATTGGTGACCGATTGGCCGCCGCGCGGGGCCTGACCCTGATCCGGCCCTATGATGATGCACAGGTGATCGCAGGTCAGGGCAGTGTCGGCCTTGAGATTGCCGAGCAGGCGGCTGAGGCTGGGATCAAAGACGCCACCGTGATTACTTGCTGTGGCGGTGGTGGACTGACCTCGGGGATTGCTTTGGCGCTTGAGGCACGCGCGCCAGCTTTCCGCGTTCGCCCGGCCGAGCCTGCGGGCTTTGATGACGTCGCCCGTTCTCTCGCGTCTGGCCGGATCGAGCGTAATGCCAACCCTGCAGGCTCGATTTGTGATGCCATCGTCACGCCGCAGCCGGGCAATCTTACCTTTCCGATCCTGAAACGCCTTTGCGGGCCGGGGCTGGTGGTGTCGGATGACCAGGCGCTGCGGGCGATGGCGCTGGCCTTTGCGCATCTGCGGATCGTGCTGGAGCCGGGCGGGGCGGTGGCGCTGGCCGCGAGCCTGTTTCGCGATGATCTGCCGGATTGCGTGATCTGCACCGCGTCGGGCGGCAACGTGGACCCCGCGCTTTTCGCCGAAGCGCTGGGGCGGTTTCCGGCATAGGGTAAAATCGAACATTCCGGGCTTTTACGGGGTTCATGCAGACGTTGAATGTTTTCCACGAAGCCGCCATCAAAGAACCGAAATCACTGTAATCTGCCATTTCACCCCCTTGCCGGAATCGAACAATGCCGCTGATCTATCTTGATGACATCCGCCTGAATGCGCTGATCGAAGGCCCGGCGTCCGGCCCGCCTCTGGTGTTGCTGCACGCCCTTGGCACCAACCTGACGCTCTGGGACGAGGTGTTGCCGCATCTGCCGCAAACCCTGCGTGTCTTGCGGTTTGACGCGCGGGGGCATGGGGTTTCGGATACCTCGGCGCCACCCTATGCGATGGGCGCGCTGGTGCGCGACGCCGAGCGGTTGATGGTGCATTTCGGCCTGAAAGATGCGGTGGTGGTGGGGGTTTCCATGGGGGGCATGGTGGCGCAGGGGCTGGCGGTCAAGCGGCTTGATCTGGTGCGCGCCATGGTGCTTTCCAACACCGCAGCCCGCATCGGCACCCCCGAGATCTGGGGCGCGCGCATTGCCGAGGTGGCGCGCAGTGGGCTGGAACCTTATGCCGATGGTGCGATGGAGCGGATGCTGGGCCCGCGCTGGCGCAGCGTTCCGGGCATGCCCCGTCTGCGCGCCATGCTGACCGACACCAACCCGCAAGGCTGGATCGGATGTGCCGGCGCTATTTCCGGCACCGATTTCTACACCTCCACCGCCGGCCTGACCCTGCCCACCCTTGCCATCGCCGGAGCCAATGACGCGAGCACGCCGCCCGACCTTGTGCGCGAAACCGCCGATCTGATCCGGGGCAGCCGCTTTGCCTTGATGCGTGGGGCAGGGCATTTGCCGATGGTGGAAAAACCCGCCGAATACGCGGCCTTGTTGACCGGATTTCTGCGCGATATCGGCCACCTCTGAACCCCTGAAAGCCTGCCATGCCCCCCCGCCCGAACCTTGCGCTGACCTTCGTGTTGCTGACCGTGGCGCTTGATGCCATCGGTATCGGGCTGATCTTTCCGGTGATGCCCGACCTGATGCTGGACGTGATGGGGGGCAGCCTGAGCGAGGCCGCGTTCTGGGGCGGGGTGCTGGCCGCGTCTTTTGCGGTGATGCAGTTTCTGTGCGGCCCGCTGGTGGGCAATCTGTCGGACAGTTATGGCCGCCGCCCGGTGCTGCTGGTGTCTTTGGCGCTGATGGCGGTGGATTATGTGGTGATGGCGCTGGCGCATAGTTTTGCCATTCTGCTGCTGGCGCGGCTGGTGTCGGGGATCACCTCGGCCACCCATTCCACCGCCAACGCCTATGTCGCCGATATATCAAACCCCGATCAGCGCGCCAGCCGCTTTGGCCTGATCGGTGCCGCCTTCGGGATGGGCTTTGTCGCGGGGCCGCTGATCGGGGGGCTGGTGGCGGGCATTGATCCGCGCGCGCCGTTCTGGGTGGCAGCAGGGCTTGCGGCCGCGAATTTCCTGTTCGGCCTTGCGGTGATGCCCGAAAGCCTTGCGCCGCAGAACCGCCGCCCCTTCACCCTTGCCCGCGCCAACCCGCTGGCCTCGCTGGCCGCCATCCGCAGGCTGCCAGGCCTGAAAATCCTGCTGGCCGTCAGCTTTGTCTACGCCCTCACCTTCAACGTCTGGCCCGCCGTCTGGTCGTATTACAGCAAGGAATCCTTCGGATGGGATGCGAAATGGATCGGAATTGCCCTTGCGACGTTCGGTTTGTGCATGGCGGTGGTGCAGGCCACCATGGTTGCCCCGATGATCCGCCGTTACGGCGAACGGCAGACGGCGGCGGCGGGCATGGTGGTTGAAACCGCCACTTACGGCTTTTACGGGCTGGCCACTTCGGGCTTCTGGGCGCTTGTCTTCACCCCGGTGGCCGCATTGGGCGGCGTGACCGGGCCCGCGTTGCAAGGCATGATGAGCCGGGCTACCCCCGAAAATCAACAGGGCGAATTGCAGGGCATCAACGCCGCGCTCAACGCGCTGGCCACCATCCTTGCACCCTTGGTGATGACGGTGATCTTCGGCTTTTTCACCGCCCCCGGCGCGCCGATCTATCTGCCCGGCGCACCATTTCTGCTTTCCGCGACATTGATGGTCGGTGCCGTGATACTCTTTGTCGCGGGAACGCGCGATGCGGTGCGGCCCTGAGCGGTAGCCTGCGCCAATCTCGGCAAAGGGGCGAAGCATGAAACTGAAGGATCTTGAGATTTTCGTGGTCGCCCCGCCGGCCCCGGGCTGGGGCGGGCGCTATTGGATTTTCACCAAGCTGACCACCGATAACGGCATTGTCGGCTACGGCGAATGCTATGCCTCCACCGTCGGCCCCAAAGCCATGCGCGCCGTGATCGAGGATGTGTTCGAGCGCCACATGCAAGGCGAAAACCCCGAGAATATCGAGCTGATGTTCCGTCGCGCCTATTCCTCGGGGTTCACGCAGCGCCCCGATCTGACGGTGATGGGGGCGTTTTCGGGGCTGGAGATTGCCTGCTGGGATATCCTTGGCAAGGCCCGCAATCGCCCGGTTTACGCCCTGCTGGGCGGCAAGATGAACGAGCGTATACGCTCCTACACCTATCTTTATCCCGAACCGGGCCGCGAATCCGCCGAATTCTGGGTTGATCCCGATGCCGCCGCCGAAGCCGCCCTGCGCTTTGTCAACATGGGCTTTACGGCGGTAAAGTTCGATCCCGCCGGCCCCTACACCATCCGCGGCGGGCACGAGCCTGCGATGTCCGACATCACCCGCTCGGTCGCGTTCTGCAAAGCCATCCGTGCCGCCATCGGCGACCGCGCCGACCTGCTGTTCGGCACCCATGGCCAGTTCACCACCCCCGGTGCCATCCGCATGGGCAAGGCGCTGGAACCCTACAACCCGCTTTGGTACGAAGAGCCGTGTCCGCCCGACAACCTGCTGGAATTCGCCGAGATCGCGCGGCATGTCAGCGTGCCGCTGGCCACGGGCGAGCGGTTAACCACCAAGGCCGAGTTTGGCACCCTGTTGCGCGCTGGTGGGGTCAAGATCCTGCAACCGGCGCTGGGCCGGGTGGGGGGCATAATGGAGGCCAAGAAAATTGCGGCCATCGCCGAGATTTACAACGCCGAAATGGCACCGCACCTTTATGCGGGCCCGGTGGAATGGGCGGCGAACGTGCATTTCGCAGCCTCGATCCCGAACCTGCTGATCGCGGAAACCATTGAAACCGGGGGCTCTTTTCACCTGAAGCTGATCAGGAACACCATCAAATGGGAGAACGGCTATATCCTGCCGCCCGAGGCCCCCGGCCTTGGGATCGAGTTTGACGAGGACGTGGCGCGTGCCCACCCCTACACCGGCAACGCCCTGCACTTGCAAATGCAGGAGGCGCCCTGCGATTACCTGAACGGCAACAAGTTTGAAGGCGGCGCGCCGTCCACGCCGAAAACCTGAGGCGGGGCCCGCGCCCTACATCATGTCGCGCGGGATTTTCTCATGCCAGTGGCGCGTGAAAAAAGTGGTGCCGTTTTCGGACACTTCCAGATCCATTTCGACGATGAAATGGGTGGCATCACAGCTGAGCGTGCCCCAACTGTGATGCGCGATTGTGGTCTCGGGGAACTGCAGTTCCATCCGGTAATCGGTGGTCGATCTGGCGGAAAGTGGCGCGCCATCAGTGATCTCAAAGCGCACAAGCCCTTGGGAGCGTTGGGTCTGTGCGATATCGGGCAGGTTTTTGGCATAGGTCCAGCGCGGGAAATCCACTGTCATCTTGCCTGACAGCAGATCGCGCGTGACGCGCCGCTGGGTGGGGTTTTCGGCGGCAAGGTAGGTGGAGGGGGTGTTTGCCGCCGACACCGGCGGGCCGAATGGCGGCAAGGCGGCATCGGCGGGGTTTTCAGGGCGCACCGGCAGGGTCAGGGTGCTTGCCCCAAGCGTCAGCGTCAGGGTGGCAAGATCGGGCGAGGGCCACGCAATCGGCCAATAGCTGGTGGAAAGCGATACCGCAATCCGGTGCCCGGCGGGAAAGGCATGGGCGATATCGTCCATCTCGATGATGGCGGTGTATTCGGTGCCCGGAACAAGGGGGGTAGGATGTGCATGGCTGTCGCGGTGGGTCAGGTTCAGAAGGCCAACCGTCACCCGGGCAGAACGGCCATCCGGGGCCACATCGTTCAGCCGCGCACAGATCAGCGCCTGCGGTTTGTCGGAGGTGAAGGTGATCTGCACTTTTGGCGCGCCGAGGATCTCAAGGCGCTCCGGCAAGGGGGCGGTCAGGAACACCAGCGCGCCGCCGTCATCCTCGCGCTGATCGCCGGGCCACTCGGCATCACCACCATAGCGGCCCACCTCGCCCGCCCCAAGCCCCACCCATAGTGGCGAACAGATGCGGAGCGGTTCGGGCGCGCAGGGCTGCGGCGACAGGGTTTGGCCGGGGTTCAGGTGCAGTTGATACGGCTGAATGCGGGGCGACGGCCATTCCGCCTCGGCCACCCAGCGCCCCGGACGGCTGTGATAGCAGGTTTGCGGTGGTACATGCTCCTGCATCCAGACCCGCAGCATCGGTTGATCCATCATGCCGGTGTCAAGCCCCTTGGTCCAGTGATCAAGCCAGCGCACCAGTTCCTGCAACCAGCCGATGGCAGGCCCGACCGTCACATCATAGGGGTAGGAATGCGCCCATGGGCCGATCAGCCCAAGCCGGGGAGAGCTGAGGCCCGCAAGCAGGCGGGGGATCGATTCCGAATAGTTGTCGGCCCAGCCGGAGACGGCATAAACAGGGATCTTGATGGCAGAAAAGTCTTCACAAACAGAGCCTTGCTGCCAGAACGCATCGCGGCGCTGATGGTGCAGCCATTCGGTGATCCAGGGGCGGTTATGCTCCAGCCGGGCCTGCCACATCGCCCGCCATTGGGGGCCCGCGACGGCGGGATCGGGGGGCAGGTCGTTGGTGGCGAACATGGTGGAGGACCAGTCAAAGTTGTCCTTCGACAGGCAACCGCCGATCCAGTGGATATCGGTGGCATAGCGATCATCGGTGGAGCCCAGGGTGATGATGGATTTCAGGGCCGGGGGTTGCAGTGCTGCGATCTGCAATCCGTTGAAGCCGCCCCACGAGATACCGATCATCGACACCTGCCCGTCGCACCAGCCTTGCGCCGCGATCCATGCAATCGCATCGACGCCATCTTGTTGTTCTTGCTGGGTATATTCGCCGTCGATCAGGCCTTCGCTGTCACCCGAGCCGCGGATATCGAGCCTGAGGCAGGCATAACCGTGGCCCGCCACATAGGCATGCAGCGCATCATCGCGGGTGCGGGTGCCATCGCGTTTGCGGTAAGGCAGATATTCAAGCAAGGCGGGCACCGGCCCGGCATTCTGCGGCAACCACAGGCGGGCGGCGAGGCGGGTGCCATCGGACATCGGGATATAAATATTTTCAATACAACGGGTTACAAAGGGAAAGGCGGTCTGGATTTCAGTCATGGCGCGGCCTTTCGCTTGTTGCACAACCATATAACAAGGCAGCGACCGGGGCAATCAGGCTTTGGTCATCGGCACGGCAGACACTTGGCATTGATCCGCCGGGTTGGGGGTTGATCAAGACGGATACTCCAGGTGACCTTTCGCGCATCCGGTATCGGCGCGAAATCTTCGGCCGCAGCGTGTAGGGTTTGCGTCGGGTGATGCGTAGGGTATCCGTAACGACGCCGTCGGGCGGCTCTGAAAGCCTTAAAGCCTGATGTCGTAGGTCAGCCATTTGGTCCGTTCGGCCACACGGTCGTAAAGGCCGCGCGCGCGGTAGTTGTCGTCGGCGGTGATCCAGCGGATAACGCTCCAGCCGCGCGTGGTGCCTGTGGTTTTGACCGCCGCGAGCAGGGCGGCGGCGGCACCCGAGCCGCGCGCTTCTGGATCGACGAAAAGATCATCAAGATAGCCGCCGGTGCTGGCCGACAGCGGCCGCGCGAAGGCGCGAAAATGCGCGAGGCCGATCAGATCGCCGTCCAGTTCGGCCACAAGGCCCTCGGTGCCATGGCTGCGGTCGTGCAACCACTGCCAGACCACGGCGCGCATCTGCGGGGTTTGGGCAACCTTGTAGAACGCGGCGTAGCCCGCATAAAGCGGCTCCCAGCCGGGGCGGTCGGCCTCGGCTACGGCGCGGATGATCAATGCCATGACAGAACCACCTTTCTAGCGTGTTGGGGGCGAAAAGGGGTGCCCCGTTTTTGGGCAACAGCCCACGTTGCCAAAATGTAGGTTGTAGGTTTTTGTTTG
>JANNAV010000151.1:0-12714 GCA_031384695.1 Paracoccaceae bacterium | reverse complement strand
CGCACCATGCCGGTCAGTTTCACCTCGCCCACACCCAGCGCATAGCCCCGCCCCTGCCAGCCGCGCCAGCCAAGGTTAAAGCCGGTCAACTGCCACAAACCATCAAGGCCCAGACAGCCGGGCATGATCGGATTGCCGGGGAAATGGCACGCGAAAAACCAAAGATCGGGTGTGATGTCGAACTCGGCCACCACATGGCCGCGACCATGCGCGCCGCCGTCTTCGGATATCTCGGTGATCCGGTCCATCATCAGCATCGGCGGCATCGGCAACTGGGCATTGCCCGGCCCGAACAACTCGCCCCGCGCGCAGGCCAGCAGCGCCTGCTTGTCGAACGATGTAGGAAATCCGCTCATGCCCGCCCAAAGCCCCGCCGCTGCTGCCTGCCCGTCAAGGTGTAGCATCGCGCGCGAAGCGGAAGCAAGGGCAGGCGCGCCTTGCGGTTTTCCTTGGAAATGCCGCAGAGGCATACTATATGGAGGACTGGACGAAGGAAGCACTGATGGCGCTCACGGCACTGGATCGCAGCATCGAATGGCTGGCACGCGGCGGTTTGCGCCCCACGCGCCAACGCCTGTCGCTCGCGGGTCTGCTGGTGGGCGACGGCGAAAACCGTCATGTCACCGCCGAAAGCCTGTTCGCCGCTGCGGCGGGTGCGGGCGAAAAGGTAAGCCTCGCCACGGTTTACAACACGCTGCGCGCATTCTGCGCTGCCGGCCTGATGAACGAAGTGGTGGTCGACGGCGGCCGCAGTTATTTCGATACCCGCATGGACGATCACCCGCATTTCTATTGGGAAGACCAGCACCGCCTGACCGATGCCCCCAAGGATCAGCTGCACATCACCGGCCTGCCCGACGCCCCCGAAGGCATGCAGGTGGCCCGCGTCGATGTGGTCATCCGCCTGCGGCGCGCCTGAAACGCCACCCGGCCGTTAAAACCACTGCCCCGGCTCCATCAGGCCCAGATCCATCAACTGCTGGCTGTGCCAGGCAAACGGGATCGAGTTGTGCCAGCGGAAATCATGGATATCAAACATCGACCCAGCGTTAGACCGCAGCGCCTTGGCCGTGCGGAAGGATACAATCGCGGTAGTGATATTGTGATGCCACTGGCAGGCGTAAGTGTTGAACTCTTCATCGGAAAAGGTGAAATCCGCCCGCAATTCCAACCCCGGCTTGGCGCGGAACAGCGCGATCCTGTCGATCTTGCGGCGCGGCGCGGGGATATGCTCCTCAAAGCGCCAGCGCAGCCCGCCAAAGAAATCCAGCTGCCGCTCCCTGGGGTGGTTGTGGTTGGCCGCATCGGGCCGCCCCAGCGCATAATACCCCGACTTGTCCAGATGCGCGTTTTCCAGTGACACCGCATTGGGAAAGCGGCTCAGATCATCGGCATAAAGATCAACCACATAGCTCAGGATAGACTCGCGGCGTTCCTCGGTCTGAAACGCCAGCATTTCCCGGATGTTGCGGGTTTCGCAGAACGGATGAAACAGATACTCGCCGTTGAAACAGTAATACACCCACACCCCCGGGGCTGCGGCAATCACCCGGTTCACCGCCATATGCGCACCGCCCGCCGCATTGAAATCATGGGTCACCCAATGCACTTCGGCGGCCAAAGCCTCGGGGATGCTGATGCCATCGGGAGCCAGCAACACCACCGGCGCAAACCCCGCCGCCAGATGATGGCGCAAAGTGGTATCCACCTCAACCGGATCCTCGGCAAAGATCAGCGCCACCGGCCCCTTGGCCAGCGCCGCCTTGCCGGTCTGCAAAAACACCTCAATACTCGGGTATTTCATCCTGCGCCCTTCAACCACCACCCTTGTTACCAGACTCCGTTAACAAGCGGTGCATTGCAACCCCCGCCCCCGCCGCCACATCGCATTTGTCCTGAAAATGCCGCCGCCGGTCTGCGCCAGCCCCCGCTGCCCGGTTGCAGTACCCCCGGCAATGCGTGTAACTGCGCCATTCCGCCAAGAGGTCCGCCCATGTCCGAGGCCAAAAAGCTGTTCATCAAGACCTATGGGTGCCAGATGAACGTCTACGATTCCGAGCGTATGGTCGAGGCCATGGGTGCCGATGGCTATGTCACCACCGAAGTGATCGAAGATGCCGATCTGGTGCTGCTCAACACCTGCCATATCCGCGAAAAGGCGTCGGAAAAACTCTATTCCGATCTGGGCCGGATGCGGCCGCTGAAAGCCGCCAAACCCGATCTGAAAATCGGCGTCGCGGGCTGCGTGGCGCAGGCCGAAGGCGCCGAGATTCTGCGCCGGATGCCGCTGGTTGATCTGGTGGTGGGGCCGCAAAGCTATCACCGCCTGCCCGCGATGGCCCGCGCTGCGGGGCCGCAACATCAGGTGGTGGACACCGATTTCCCCGCCGAGGACAAGTTCGATCTTCTGCCGCAAACCCGCAACAGCCGGGGCCCCACCGCGTTTCTGACAGTGCAGGAAGGCTGCGACAAGTTCTGCGCCTTTTGCGTGGTGCCCTATACCCGCGGCGCGGAAGTCAGCCGCCCCGCCGCGCGCATTCTGGCCGAGGCGCGCGGTCTGGTGGCAAAAGGTGTGCGCGAAATCACCCTGCTGGGCCAGAACGTCAACGCCTATCACGGGGCCGGAGATACAGGTGAATGGGGGTTTTCCCGCCTGATCCGTGCCTTGGCCGAAATCGAAGGGCTTGCGCGCATCCGCTACATGACCTCGCACCCCAATGACATGCAAGACGATCTGATTGCCGCCCACGGCGATCTGCCCGCCCTGATGCCCTATCTGCACCTACCGGTGCAATCGGGATCGGACCGGGTTTTGAAGGCGATGAACCGCAAACACACGGCGGCGCAGTACCTGGCGCTGATCGCCCGCTTTCGCGCCGTGCGGCCCGACATTCTGGTCAGTTCCGATTTCATCGTTGGCTTCCCCGGCGAAACCGATCAGGATTTCGAGGCGACCCTGGCCCTCGTGCGCGAGGTGGGCTTTGGCGCTGCCTATTCGTTCAAATATTCCAGCCGCCCCGGCACCCCTGCCGCCGAGCGGCCCGGCGTTGCCGCCGAAGTGGCCGATGCCCGCCTGCAACGCCTGCAGGATCTGATCGGCAACCAGCAACGCGCGGCCCAGACCGCGATGATCGGGCGCGAGGTTTCGGTGCTTTACGAAAAGCCGGGCCGCATGGCCGGCCAGATGATGGGCAAATCCGATCATTTGCACGCGGTGCATGTGGCCGATCCCACCGGCCGCATCGGCGAACTGGTAAGGGTGCGAATCTCAGCTTCGTCATCCAACTCCTTGGCAGGGACACGTATTTCAGATTTGCCTCAAATTTGACGCTTGTTTCCGGTTTTTCGCCAATGCGGGCGAATGCGGTTTTTTGATGACGAGGACGCAACAATTAGCGGTCAGCACTGGCCAAACCACATAGATTTTGCTTTACTTCGTTATATTGTGTCGGCAAATGTCGGTACAGACATATCTGGTTAGTGATGAATGATTGAGGGGAGCTGCAAGCATGGAAAGCCTTTCCAGAGCAGTGCGAATGATGTTCGGCGGGGCTGCCCTTGCTGCAGGCGTGCTGCTGGCAAACGGTGCCATGGCCCAGACCACGCCTTCGGTTGCGGGGGTGATCCAGTGGGGCATCTGGATTGATGACGATGGCTGCCAGCATTACTGGGCCGATGGCGGCCTGGAAGGCTACATGGTTGACCGCGTCAACCCCCATACCGGCAAACCGGTGTGCATGAAGAAAAACACTTGTCTGGTCGCCAATACCGATACGCTGTTTGCCACTGACAGCAGCAAGCTGACAGCACACGGCCGCCGCTATCTGACCGATTTCTTCCAGAACTCGGGCGCTTTCGGTTACGCCATCTATGGCCACACCGACAGCCGCGCCTCGGATGATTACAACAACAGGCTTTCCAAACGCCGTGCCGCTTCGGTGGCCGCGGTTGCCCGCTCGGTCGGTGCCAGCGTGGAACGCGAAATCGGCTATGGCGAGCGCAACCCGATTGCGACCAACGGAACCGCTGCAGGCATGCAGAAGAACCGCCGGGTCGAAGTTGTCTGCTACAGGTGGTGATGAAGATGGCAAAGTTTTATATCGCAACGGTTCTGGCCTCGGCCACCCTGCTCGGCGCCTGCACCGAAGGTCTGACGCCCTACCGTCAGGGCCCCGATACCGTGATCGCCACCGCCTTTGATGGCGGGCGCGATGCGGGCGTGCTGGTCGAGGGCGACGCCGCCATCGCCTATGATCCCGATGGCTGCCAGACCTGGATCATCGACGATGGTGTCGAAGGCTATTCCGGCCGCCGCTATGATCCGGTCTCGGGCCTGCCGGTGTGCAACAACCGCTATCCGCCCGGCACCGTGGTGGGCAACTATCAGTCGCAGTCACCCGGCCTGAAAGACCGCGTCCCCGCGGTAAAGCTGAAGAGGCGCGTTGTTCAGTAGTGCGTGAAACCCGCATCATACCAAAGGGCCACGGCACGCGCCGTGGCCCTTTGTGTTTGCGCGCCGGTGCTCATTTGTCACAGCCACGTCACACAGCTTCATCACATATCAGTACCACCGGACCCGCCGATCACATGGTCCGGGCCTTGCCAGAACCGCTCGGGCACGGCACACTAAGTTACGCAATCTGAACCAGAAGGAGACCACATTGGGCATCAGCGCGCTGACCCCCCCGACCCGTCCCGAGGACATTGTCGAGACCGTTCTCGAATTTCCCGACAACCGGCTGCTGATCGGGCTTTGCGGCGAGTTTGACCGCAATCTGGCGCAGATCGAGCATCAGATGGGGGTGAATGTGCTGCGCCGGGGCAACCGCCTGGCGGTGATCGGCGACAGGCCGGCGCGCGAACAGGCGGCAGCGGTGATCCGCGCGCTTTATGCCCGCCTCGAGGTCGGTCGCGCGGTGGCGGCGGGCGATATCGACGGCGCTATCCGCATGGGCCGCCCGATGCCCGACGTGCTGCGCCACAACGGCGAAGAGCAGTCCGAACTGTTTCACGCCGGCATGGAACTGCGGACAAGGCGCAAACCGGTGGAACCGCGCACCGAGGCGCAGAAAACCTATGTCGCCAACCTGTTCGCCAACGAGATGGGCTTTGGCATCGGCCCTGCGGGCACCGGCAAAACCTATCTGGCAGTGGCGGTGGGGGTGACCATGTTCATCTCGGGGGCGGTGGAAAAGATCATCCTGTCGCGCCCGGCGGTTGAAGCGGGCGAGCGGCTGGGCTTTCTGCCCGGCGATCTTAAGGAAAAGGTCGATCCCTACATGCAGCCGCTGTACGACGCGCTGAATGATTTTCTGCCGCAGAAACAGGTGCAAAAGCTGCTGGAGGAAAAGCGCATCGAAATAGCACCGCTGGCCTTCATGCGCGGGCGCACGCTGTCGAATGCCTTTGTGGTGCTGGACGAGGCGCAGAACGCCACCGCCATGCAGATGAAGATGTTCCTCACCCGGCTGGGGCAAGGCTCGCGGATGGTGATCACCGGCGACCGCACCCAGGTGGACCTGCCGCGCGGCGTGCCTTCGGGATTGCAGGAGGCGGAAAGGATTTTGAAAACCGTGAAGGGCGTGTCGTTCAATTACTTCACCTCGAAAGACGTGGTGCGCCACCCGCTGGTTGGCCGGATCATCGAGGCTTACGAGGCCGACGAGACACCGCACGCCTGAAACGGTAATCCGGCGGAGCGGCGTGCCGCCGCGCGCTGTTTATCTCGGTGCCCGGGCGGAGCCCGGATCACCTCGGGTTTTGGCAAAGCCCGGATCACCTCGGGTTTGGCACAGGACTTTCTGCCGGTGGTCTTGTGATGACAGGGCGGTTGGTCTAAACGCCCGTCATGGAAACGCTGGTCGATACCGTCTGTGAAGATGCCCGGTGGGAAACCTTCGGGCTGGCAACGCTGGCCGAAACGGCGGTGATCGCGGCCTTTGCCGATCTGGGCCTTGCGCCGCAAGGCTTTAGCCTTTGCCTGATGGGCTGCGACGACATGCGCATCGCCACCCTCAACGCCGGTTTTCGCGGCAAACATCAGGCCACCAACGTGCTCAGCTGGCCCTCTGAGCACCGCGCCGCACCCGGCAGCACCCCTGATCTGCCCGAACCGGGGCCGGCTGACGATCCCGAAAATCTGGGCGATATCGCCATCGCCTATGAGACCTGCGCCCGCGAAGCATCCGCCGCCGCAAAACCGATGGCCGATCACGTCACCCATCTGGTGATCCACGGCCTGTTACATTTGCTGGGCTATGATCACGCGACCGAGGCCGATGCGGCGTTGATGGAGGGCTGCGAAGTGCGGATACTTGCAACTCTGGGGCTTTCGGACCCATACTGAACCCTGGTCCCGCTGGGGCAGATAGGCTGGAACAAGGACAGATGGGCAGTAGCAACGACAGTGCAAACCCCGCGCAACCGGCCGAGGCCGGCGCGGTTGCGGCAGATGACAGCGGCAAGGACCGCCGCCCGCGCCGGTTTTTCGGCCGCATGTTCAAGGCCCTTGTGCCCAGAGAACCGCCGGGCCCCGATGCGGCCAGCAGCCCGTCCGGCCCGGTGGCGGTGGCGGTTTTGCCGGGTTTGGGCAATCTGCGGCGCCTCAGGGTGGATGACGTGGCGATCCCGAAGATCGAGATCGTGGCGGTGCCGCTTGATATCACCAAGGACGCGCTGGTAGCGGTGTTCCGCGAACATGGTTTCAGCCGCGTCGTAATCTACAAGGGCACGCTGGATCAGCCGCAGGGCCTGGTGCTGTTGAAAGATCTGGCGCTGCTGCACGGCTTTGGCGCGGGGCCGCGCTTCAGCCTGAAAAAGCTGATGCGCCCCTTGCTGTTTGCCCCGCCGTCGATGCCCTCGTCGGTGCTGTTGCAAAAGATGCAGCGCGAGCGGGTGCATATGGCGCTGGTGATCGACGAATACGGCGGCGTTGACGGCCTTGTCACCATTGAGGATCTGATCGAAACCATCATCGGCGAGATCGAGGACGAGCATGACGAAGACGAGGGCGCGCTCTGGAAAGAGGAAAAGCCGGGCGTGTTCGTGGCGCAGCCCAACGCGCCGATGGACGAGTTCGAGGCCGCCATCGGCCTGAGCCTGCGCACCGGCGAGGATGACGAGGATATCGACACGCTCGGCGGCCTGATCTATCTGCGCGTCGGCAGGGTACCCGCGCGCGGCGAGATCGTGCCGCATGAAAGCGGGGCTGAGTTCGAGATCATCGACGCCGATCCGCGCCGGATCAAGCGGCTCAGGTTTCGCCTGCCGGGGGCTGCCACGGGGGTGGCTTCGGGTGTGTTCAAAGCCACCGCAGCCAAGCCTGACGTGGCCAAGCCCACCGCAGCCAGGCCGGACGTGGCCATGCCCGTTGCGGCCATGCCCGACGCAGACGCCTGATGCAGGGCGGCTGGCGCGGCGCGGGGCTGGCGGCAGGCTCCGGGCTGTTGATGGCTTTTGGTCAGGCGCCGGTCGGGGCGTGGTATCTGGCGGTGCCGGGGTTGGCTGCGTTGATCTGGCTGACCACCAATGCCAAAACCGGCCGGGCGGCAGGCTGGACTGGCCTCTTTGGCGCTGCGGCGTATTTTGCCGCCAGTCTGAGCTGGCTGGTGGAGCCGTTTCTGATCGAGATCAAAGTTTATGGCTGGATGGCGCCCTTTGCCCTGCTGGGAATGGCTTTTGGGCTGGCGCTGTTCTGGGCGCTGGCGGCTTTGGTGGCGTGGCGGGGACGCCAGCGTGCGCTGTGGTTCGCGGTCAGCCTCGCTGCGGCCGAACTGCTGCGCGGCTATCTGTTCACCGGCTTTCCCTGGGCCAGCATCGGCCATATCTGGATTGACACGCCCATCGGCCAACTGGCGGCTTTTGGCAGCGCGCCGGGGCTTACGCTGTTGACCACGCTGGCCGCCGCATTGGCGGTGGGCTGCCGCCCAACCGCAATGACGGCGGCGGCGCTGTTGCTGGCGGGCAGTTGGGGCGCGGGCCTGCTGATGCTGGCGCAACCCGGCCCCGCAGCCCCGGGTGTGACGCTGCGGCTGATCCAGCCCAACGCCGAACAATCGCTGAAATGGGACGCGGCGCAGGCCGATGTGTTCTTTCGCCGCCAGCTTGCCTATACCGCCGTCAAACCGGCACCCGATCTGGTGATCTGGCCGGAAACCGCGCTGGCCTATTCGCTGGAACGCGATCCGCAACTGGTGGGCATCATCGCCGCCGCCGCAGGTACCGCCGCCGTCGCGCTTGGCCTGCAACGCCAGGAAGCCGGGCTTTATTTCAACAGTCTTGCGGTGATCACCGCCGATGGCGGGATCACCGCCCGCTATGACAAGCACCATCTGGTGCCCTTTGGCGAATATGTGCCCTTCGGCGATCTGGCGTTTCGCTGGTTCGGCCTTAAGGCCTTCGCGGCGCAGGCGGGCTTTGGCTATGCGCCCGGACCGGGGCCGGTCACGCTTGATCTGGGGCCGAAACTGGGCCGCGTGCTGCCGCTGATCTGCTATGAGGCGGTGTTCCCGCAAGATCTGCGCGGCACCGCCCGCGCAGACTGGATCCTGCAGATCACCAACGACGCCTGGTTCGGCAAACTGACCGGCCCGTTCCAGCACGCAGCCCAAGCCCGCCTGCGCGCCATCGAGCAGGGCCTGCCGCTGGTGCGTGTCGCCAACACCGGGGTGACGGCGGTCTATGACGGGCGCGGGCGCGCAACCGCAACCCTGCCGTTCGGTGTCGCCGCCTACCTCGATGCGCCCCTGCCCGGCGCCTTGCCACCCACGCTTTACGCGCGCTACGGCGACGTGCCGGTGCTGGTGTTGCTTGCCGGCCTATGTGTTGTTTTGTTGGCCCGGGGCAAGCGGGCAGCGGCTTGACCCGGTGCTGAATTGCGGCTAGCCACGTCCATCGCCAGATGCAGGCGATCTGCCACAACGGCTTCCTGGCGTGGCAGGGACTTTCAACGGAGCACGTCCCCATGAGCCGCAAATCCTATGTCTTCACCTCTGAATCAGTTTCAGAGGGCCATCCCGACAAGCTGTGCGACCGGGTGTCGGACGCCATTCTCGATGCGTTCCTGACCGCCGACCCCAATGCCCGCGTCGCTTGCGAAACCTTCGCCACCACCGGCCGGGTGGTGGTTGGCGGCGAGGTGGGGCTGAGCGGGAAAAAGGCGCTGAAGGACATGATGGCGCGCGTCGAGGACATCGTGCGCGGCTGCGTCCGTGATATCGGCTATGAACAGGATGCGTTTCACTGGAACACCCTGAAAGTGCAGAACTATCTGCACAAGCAATCGGCCCATATCGCCCAAGGGGTGGACCGCGACGGCGCGGGCGATCAGGGCATCATGTTCGGCTATGCCTGCCGCGAAACGCCGGAACTGATGCCGGCCCCGATCCAGTACGCCCATGCCATCCTGCGGCGGCTGGCGGAAGTGCGCAAATCCGGGCAGGAGCCGTCCTTGCGCCCCGATGCCAAATCCCAGCTTTCCCTGCGCTATGAGAACGGGGTGCCGGTCGAGGTGACCTCGATCGTGCTTTCCACCCAGCACGCCAGCGAAGACCAGAACTCTGACGCCATCCGCGCCATCGTAGAGCCTTATATCCGCGAAGTGCTGCCCTCGGGCTGGATCACCGGGAACACCGAATGGTGGGTCAACCCCACCGGCACCTTCGTGATCGGCGGGCCGGACGGCGATGCTGGGCTGACCGGGCGCAAGATCATCGTCGATACCTATGGCGGTGCGGCGCCGCATGGTGGTGGCGCGTTTTCCGGCAAAGACCCCACCAAGGTGGACCGCTCAGCCGCCTATGCGGCGCGCTATCTGGCCAAGAACGTGGTGGCGGCTGGTTTGGCCGACCGCTGCACGCTGCAGGTGTCTTATGCCATCGGCGTGGCCAAACCGCTGTCGATCTATGTCGATACCCATGGCACCGGCCAGGTGGAGGCCGAGCGGATTGAACATGCGGTGGCCACCTGCATGGACCTTACCCCGCGCGGCATCCGCGAGCACCTGCAACTGACCCGGCCGATCTATGCCCGCACCTCGGCCTACGGCCATTTCGGCCGCGCGCCCGAGGCCGATGGCGGCTTTTCATGGGAAAAGACCGACCTGACCGAGGCGTTGAAACAGGCGGTCTGACCGGCGGCCTTGCAACAGGCGGTCCTACCGCCGGGCAGCCGCAGCATCGGGTGGCATCGAGCCACCACTCAGCTGCCTTGGCACCGGCCTTGTGGGGGGCGGCGCTTGGCGGGGCGGGGCTTCGGGTGCGCGCGAGAGCGTGTTGCCTTCAATCGAATTCACTCTGCACCCCGAACGCGTTTGCCAGAGCAATCGCTGCCTCGGGGTGCAGAGTGAATGCCCTCAATCCAATCGAAGGCGACACGCGCTGAGGTCCGGCGCGCAAGCATGGGCCGCCTTGCCGGTATCCGCCCGCGAACAGGGGCGGCCCTTGTGTTTGCCCGGCAATCAGAGGTATCGGTAACGGGTGCCGGAGGATGGAATGCTGCAGCGGATGCTTCACACTGGATTTGCCATCCGTGGCCTGTTGTTGTGCCTTGGCCTCGGGCTTGCCGCCTGCACCCCCCTCGAGCAGCAGATCGCCAGCACCGCCGCCAATCAGCGCGGCAGCGAATGCCTTGGCGCCGCCAGCGCCTTCTGCTTTTTCAAGAACTCGCCGGTCCGCCTTGCCGCCGAACCTGTCAGGCTGCCCAGCCGCAGCGCCACCTTCTACCCCACCGCCCAACGGCTGGAGTTCATCGACGGCACCCGACGGGTCTGGGTGGCCGACATCCGCACCCTCACCGACGGCGCCTCGATCCCGCAAATCTTCATCCCGATCGTCGGCGATCCGCGCAGCCCCCAGTTCACCAATGCCGCCGCCGTGCATGACGCCTATTGCGGCATCGGCAACGAGGGCGGCCCGGCCTATCACGCCGACACCTGGCAAAACGTGCACCGGATGTTTTACGATACGCTGATCGTCGGCGGCACGCCTGAAATCAAGGCCAAGGTGATGTTTGCCGCCGTCTGGCTGGGGGGGCCGCGCTGGGGCGTGCTGGAGGGCTCGCTTGCCACTGTGCCCGACAAGTTCAAGATCGAGGCGATGCGCGGCACCAAAGGCTTTATCGAGGCCAATAACCCGACGATCCCGCGCCTGATCACCTATCTGCACTGGCGCGAAGGCGTCATGCGCCGCCGCGCCGCCATCGACCCGCCGGGGCGCAGGGCGGCCCTTCCCCCAGCCCCGTCACCAGAAACGCCACCGGATACGCCGCCAGATACGCCGCCAGATACGCCACTCGACCCAATCGATGTGACCCCGCAGATCCCGGTTCCCGTGGAGGTGACCCCACCCCGGCAACCCTGACAGGCGGCAACCCTGAAAGGCGGCAACCCTGACAGGCGGCAACCCTGAAAGATTGCCTTTCCGGCACGGCCGCGCTATGGCCTGCCGCCATGACCGATACCCCAGCCTCCGGTGACGCCGCGCGCCGCAATTTCTATGGCCGCGTGCATGGCAAAACCCTGCGCCAAAGCCAGAAAACCTACCTCGCCGAAGATCTGTCGGCGCTGCGCCTGCAAGGCGTCAACCGCGCCGACAATCCCGAACGCCTGCCGATCAACCCTGCGGCCACCCTTGGTGCGGGCCCGCTCTGGGTTGAAATCGGCTTTGGCGGCGGCGAACATCTGGTGCATATGGCGCAACGCTATCCCGAGGCGCGCCTGATCGGCTGCGAGCCCTTCGTGAACGGCATCGCCATGCTGCTGGGCAAAATCCGCGCCTCGGGCGCGCGCAATCTGGCCATCCACCCCGGCGATGCGCGCGATCTGTTCGATGTGCTGCCCGCGGCCTCGGTTGCACGGGCGTTCCTGAACTACCCCGACCCCTGGCCAAAAGCCCGCCACCACCGCCGCCGCTTTGTCACCCCCGGCTACCTTGCCGCCCTCGCGCATGTCATGGCACCGGGGGCCGAGTTTCGCGTTGCAACCGATATCCCCGATTACGTCCGCCAAACCCTGGTGGAAGTGCCGAAGGCCGGCTTTACCCTTCAATCCCAAAGCGCTACGCCCTGGGACGACTGGATGTCAACGCGGTATGAAATCAAGGCCCTGCGTGAAGGCCGGCCGCCGCATTACCTGACGTTCCGGCGTTGATCGCCAGCGCAAGGTGCGATAACAGCCTCACCAGTGCAGTAAAGGAACCCCGCATGTCAGGCCATGGCACCCCCCAACCGATGACCGCCGCAAAGTCCGGCCCGCTGAAGGGTATCGCCGAGGTTCCCGGCGATAAGTCGATCTCGCACCGGGCGCTGATCTTCGGGGCGATGGCGGTGGGCGAGACCCGGATCACCGGGCTGCTGGAAGGTCAGGATGTGCTGGACACCGCGCGCGCCATGCAGGCGTTCGGGGCCGAGGTGGTGCAGCACGGCCCGGGGGCATGGTCGGTGCACGGGGTGGGGGTGGGCGGCTTTCGTGAACCCGCCGATGTGATTGATTGCGGCAACTCCGGCACCGGCGTGCGCCTGATCATGGGCAGCATGGCCACCACCGCGATGACCGCCACCTTCACCGGCGACGCCTCCTTGCGCAAACGCCCGATGGGCCGGGTGACGGATCCGCTGTCGCTGTTTGGCACGCAGGCGTTTGGCCGCAGTGGCGGCCGCTTGCCGATGACGATTGTGGGTGCGGCCAACCCGGTGCCTGTGCGTTATGCCCTGCCCGTG
>JANNAV010000132.1:0-16485 GCA_031384695.1 Paracoccaceae bacterium | reverse complement strand
CGCGATCTTGAAAGACCGTGAATAAATCTTGCGCCTTTGTGAAATATTATTGCGCGGCATGCCGGTTGGGCCTAGAGAACGGGGAACAGGGAGACGGCCATGGCGCAATCAAAGCTTGACCCCATCGACCGCCGCATTCTTTCGGAATTGCAGGCGGATGGGCGGATGACCAATGTGGAACTGGCCAGCCGGGTAGGGATATCCGCGCCGCCCTGCCTGCGCCGGGTGCGCACACTGGAGGAGGCGGGGTTTATCAAGGGGTATCACGCCGATATTGATGCGCGCGAGCTGGGTTTTGAGGTGGGGGTGTTCGCCATGGTGCGGCTGCGCAGCCAGGCGGAGGCCGATCTGAGTGCGTTCGAGGCGCGCTGCAAGGCTTGGCCGTTGGTGCGCGAGTGCCACATGCTGAACGGCGAGATTGATTTCATCCTGAAATGCGTGGCACCCGATCTTTCGACGTTTCAGAATTTTCTGACCGAGCAACTGACCTCGGCGGATAATGTGGCGAGCGTGAAAACCTCGCTGGTGATCCGCTGTGCCAAGGACGAGCCGGGCCTGCCGTTTGATGTGCTGGAAGCGCGGTTGGTGAAGCTGGCCTGAGGCAGCACAACGGGTGCCTCAAACGGATAAGCGGCCCCTTCATGGTGCCAGAGGAGCACCGGGGCCGCTTTAACCGAGCAACGTTCCCAGAGGATGAAGGGGGTGCCCGAAGGTCTTACCGCGCCCGCCACCGCCTGTTGTTACAGAAGGACATTTGTAAGTCAGAACATGGCGGAAAACCGGCGGCGCGTCAATTTTTATCCCTAATTCCCAATGGTTCAGCGCCAATGAGCCACGTTTATGTGGCATTGTTGCCGGGGCGGCTTTGAAAGATGGCAAAACTGTGTCAGAGGGCGGTTCGGTCGCGCCAATCGCAGCAAAATGGGCCGGAAAGGCTCCGGCCCATGTGACGTTTGATTCGGCGTGGATCAGCGGGCGGCGGTTGCCTGAATGCGGGCGGGAAGCAATGCCAGCTTCATCGCCTGCGGGCGGCGGCGGGTGCTGCGGGCCCAAGGCAGGGCGATGGTGGCGTCGGCGCTTGCCGCGATTGCGGATTTCAGCCAGCGGGGTTGTTTGGTCATGTCAGGCTCCTGCGCGGGGGATTCATTGTTGTTGAGATAAATCTGACAGGCTATTGCGGCAGGGTTTTGGCCTGAAATGCCGGAACTGCGGGGAATTTCAGGCGGGGTTGGCGCGGAATGTGGCGGAGTGGCCAAGGTTTCAATGCGTTGAAATAGTGGGCAAAATTTCCGACCCGGAAACAATTTGGCTGTGGAAGCGGGGATTGTTGCGGGAAATGTGGCAATGCGCGGGCAAAACCTGCCCCGACGCCGCCTTGATCAGAGGCGGATCACCGAGATCAGGCGGCCGTAGTCGGCCTCGCCCGCATGGGTGGTGCGGCGGTAGGAATAGAATCGCTCCGGCTCGGAATAGGTGCAGTGGCGCACCCATTCGGCATGGGCCACCCCCGCCTGTCGCAAGCGGTGAAGCCCGTAGCCGGGCAAATCGAACAGCATCCGGTCGCCTTTGCCGCTGGCGAAAAAGCGGGTGGTGGAGGGATCATCGTCAGTAAAGCTGTGGTAAAACTCGGGCCCAACCTCGTAGGCGGCCTGACTGATGCAGGGGCCGATCACGGCGGCGATCCTGTCGCGCCGCGCGCCCAGCGCCTCCATCGCGGCGATGGTTGCCTCGAGCACGCCGTCTTTGGCGCCACGCCAGCCGGCATGGGCGGCACCCACCACATGGGCGCGAGGATCGGCGAAGAGAACCGGCTGGCAATCGGCGGTCAGCACGGCAAGGGCGATGCCGGGGGTGGCGGTGACCACCGCATCGGCGCGCGGGCGGGCTTCGGGCGGGGCGGTGATGGCGATGGCGGTGGCCGAGTGGACCTGATGCACGGTGATCAGATGCGCCGGGGCCACGCCGATGGATTCCGCCACACGGGCGCGATTTATAGTGACGATCTCGGTGAGGTCGGTGGAGCCAAGGCCGCAGTTCAGCCCGGCGAAGATGCCCGAGGATGCGCCGCCCTTGCGGGTGAAAAACCCGTGGCGCGACGGCAAGGCATCTGCGGTGATCACTTCCAGCATCAAAGGAATCCGGGTGGCGGGGGGCAATGCGGCGGATGAATGGCGAGGGCTTTGAACAACTTTCCCATTTCTTGCGGGGCGGTCAAGCGGCGTGTGGCGGAAAGATGCGATTGCAGGGCTTCGCCGCTTAGGGACGCGGCAAGACGGGCGCTGCGGGCGCTGATCCCCAGATTTTCAAGCAGGCGGCCTTGGGTTGTGCAGGCGTGAGGGTGGGTGCCCGCGAGGGCTTCGAAATCGACATGGGCAGTGAGGTCGGCGTGACCGGGGGATTCGAGGGGGTGGACGGGGGCATGGGCGCGCAGGGCCTGAAACGTATCACCGCGCGAGCGCCAACCGCCGTAATCAAGGATCACCGCCGCGCCGCCCTTTTGCGCGATGCGCCGGGCGATGGCGGTGACGATGTGCGGCCCGGTGGGACATATCTCGACGATATCGCCGGGGGTTGTGTCGCTCAGGCGGTGGTTGAGGGCGGCAAGCGGTGCGGCGGTGGTACGGCCGAGGGTGAGGCTGTCGTTCACAAGGCCGACGATGGTTTCGGCCCAGCCTTGTGGCGTACGGGTGAACTGGCGGATCGGCAGGGCATCAAAGAACTCGTTGGCGATCAGGTAAAGAGGGGCATCGGGGAGGGTTTCGATCGTGTCATGCCAATGGGCAGGGTGGGTGCCGAGGGTGGCGCGTTGCAAGGCGCGCAGGCGGGGCGATGCCTCGATCATGATAACGCGGGCGGCGGCATGAAAGCCTGTGACGGTGCGGGTGGCGCGCAGCAGATCGGCCATCAAGGTGCCGCGACCGGGTCCAAGCTCGGCAAGGGTGAAGGCGGTCGGGGCGCCCTGATTCAGCCAGGTTTGCGCGAGGCAAAGGCCCAGCAATTCGCCAAACATCTGCGATATCTCGGGCGCGGTGGTGAAATCGCCTTTGGTGCCAAAGGGTTCGCGGGTGGTGTAATAGCCGTGCTGAGGGTGGAGCAGACATTCGGACATGTAGTCGGCCAGCATGATCGGCCCAGCAGCCCTGATCCGCCGGATCAGCAGGGCCGCAAGCGGCGTCATGCCGGTCTGGCGCGCAGGATGAACCACAGGCCGATGAGAATCATCGGCAGGGTCAGCAACTGGCCCATGGTGATGCCCAGAAGGCCCGCCCGGAGCACATAGCCGATGGGGTTGGTGTCGGTTGCGAACTGCGCATCGGGTTGGCGGAAGAACTCGACAAAAAAGCGGGCGAGCCCGTAGCCCGCGATGAACAGGCCCATGCTTTTGCCGGGGTGATCAAGCCAGCCCTTGCGCCAGACCACATAAGCCAGCAGACAAAACAGCAGCGCGCCTTCAAGGGCGGCCTCGTAAAGCTGGCTCGGGTGGCGGGCGCAGACGGCATTAATCAGCGGCGGGCAGGTTTGTGCTGCCTCGCCGGGGAAAGCGACGCCCCACGGCATGGTGGTGGCGCGGCCCCACAACTCGGCGTTGATGAAGTTGGCGATGCGGCCAAGGAACAGGCCGATGGGTGCCACCATCGCCATCAGATCGGCCATCGGCAGCATCGGGATGTTTTCGCGGCGGCAAAAGATCATCCCGGCGAAAATGACGCCGAGAAAGCCGCCGTGAAACGACATGCCGCCTTCCCAGACACGCAGGATCTGGCCCGGGTTGGCGGCAAAAAACGCTGGCTGGTAGAACAACACATAGCCCATGCGGCCGCCAAGGATGACACCGATGATCACCCATGTCAGCAGCCGCTCGATTTGTTCGGGGTTGGCGGGGGGGGCGGTGGTTGACCACAGACGCGGTGTGGCCAGCGCGCGCAGCACCAGCCGCCAGCCCGCGATCAGCCCGACGATATAGGCCAACGCATACCAGCGCAGCACGAAGGTGAAGAAGCCCAGATCAATCGAAAAGATATCGGGCGAGATATCGGGGAAAGGAATATAGGACATGCGGGCTTTACCGTGGCTGTTGCGGCTTGGTTTGTCTGGCAGGCGGGCCGCGTTGTCAACGCCGCGCGGGCGCGCCAAACGGTCATCTTGTGGCGGGGGCGCGTGCAGACCATATTGGCAAAAGGCAAAGGGGAATGACCATGCAAGGCGGCAACAAACTGTTCGATGACATGTCCAAGTTGATGACCAACGCGCTGGGCGTGGCGCAGGGGGCGAAAACCGAGGCGGAGACGGCGATGAAGGGGTTCATCGACCGCTGGATGGCCGACCGCGATTTCGTGACGCGCGAGGAGTTTGATGCGGCGCGCGCGATGGCACAGAAGGCGCGCGAGGAGAACGCAAGCCTGGAGGCGCGGATTGCGGCGCTGGAGGCGAAGAAGGCATCGAAGTAGGCGCGCGGTTGTTTCGGGGTTGAACCAATCCGAGCGCGCGGCCATGCTGGAGCGAAAGTTTTCGCGGCAGAAAGGGCATCGCCATGAGACCAGCCAACCGCGTCCGGCTGTTGCGCGATCTGCTGGGCGCAAGCAGGCCGACCACGATTGTCGATATCGGCGCCAACCCGTTCAACGGCAAACCGCCCTATGCCCTGATGCGGCGCAGCGGTTGTTGCAGGATCATCGGCTTTGAGCCGCAACCCGAGGCGCTGGCGGCGCTGAACGCGGTGAAAACCGAGGGGGAAACCTATCTGCCCTATGCCGTGGGAACCGGTGCCACCGAGACGCTGTATCTGACGCGCAATTCGGGGCTGGTTTCCACTCTCGCGCCCGAGCCTTGGGTGGGAGACTATCTGAACCCCTGGTGGAAGCGCGCGACGGAGGTGCGTGAGCGGGTGGAAATGCCAACCCAACGTCTTGATGATATTGCCGAAATCACCGATATTGACTATCTGAAGATCGACATTCAGGGGGGCGAGCTGAACGTGTTTACCAATGGCCGCGCCAAACTTGCGCACACCGCTCTGGTGCAGACGGAAGTGGCGATCCTGCCTTACTACAAAGGCCAGCCAACTTTTGGCGACATTCAGGCCGAGATGGCAGCACAGGGTTTCATCGCGCACAAGTTTGCCGAGGTTAGCGCGCATCACCTGGGATATCCGCTGCGGCTGGCCCGCGGACTGGCTTTGCCGCCATCGCAAGCGACAGTGGCGGATGTGTTTTACCTGCGCAACCCGATAGATATGGCGGCACTGGAAAGTGAAACCATCCGGCATATGGCGCTCTTGGCCGATGCGGTGATGCGGTCTTATGATCTGGTGCTGCGCTGTCTGGGCGAGTTGGTGAAGCGCGGCGAGGTTGATGCGGCTGCGGTGGCACCTTATGTGACCGCGCTGCGCGGCAGCGGCATGGCTGCGGGGTAAAGACTTTGTTCAACCCCTGCGCCTATGGTCACAAAAAGCTTGCGTTGGAGCGGCTATCTGCGCCCAACTGAGCGCCCGTTCTGCAAGGATTGCCGCTATGCGCTACATTCCCCTGTACCTGTGCTTTTTGCTGATCCCGTTCGGGATTCTGCTGGCTTACGAGACGCATGAGGTTTGGGGCGGGGCGGTGATCGCAGTGGGGATCATGACCTCGGCGGTGGGGATTTATGATGTTTACCAAACCAAACGGGCGGTGCTGAAAAACTATCCGCTGATCGCGCGGTTGCGGTTCTTGTTTGAAACCATCCGCCCCGAAATCCGGCAGTATTTTCTGGAAAGCGATCATGAGGAAACGCCGTTTTCGCGCGAACAGCGCGCGCTGGTGTATCGGCGATCCAAAGGCATCGAGGGGCTGAGGCCGTTTGGAACCTTGTTGAACGTCAACGAGATAGGGTTTGAATGGATCAACCATTCCATCGCACCCACCCATCTGGCAAGCTGCGATTTCCGCATCACCATTGGCGGGCCTGACTGCAAGCAGCCCTACCGCGCCTCGGTGCTAAACATCTCGGGGATGTCGTATGGCGCGCTGTCGCCCAATGCCATCGAGGCGCTGAACTGGGGGGCCAAGCTGGGCGGGTTTGCCCATACCACCGGTGAGGGTTCGATCTCGAAGTTTCACCGCAAGCATGGCGGCGATCTGGTGTGGCAGATTGCCAGCGGATACTTTGGCTGCCGCAAAGCCGATGGCAGCTTTGACCCCGATCTGTTCGCGCGCCATGCCGCCGACGATCAGGTGAAGATGATCGAAATCAAGCTGTCGCAGGGGGCAAAGCCGGGGCATGGGGGGATTCTGCTTGGCTCGAAAGTGACGCCGGAGATTGCCGAAGCGCGGGGCATTCCGGCGGGGGTGGATTGCATCAGCCCGTCCAAGCATTCCACCTTTTCAACGCCGGAAGAATTTTGCGGCTTTATCAAGCATTTGCGCGATCTTTCGGGTGGCAAGCCGGTGGGGTTCAAGTTTTGCGTCGGCCATCCGTGGGAGTTGTTTGCGATTGCCAAGGCGATCCGGAAAACCGGCATCGCGCCGGATTTCATCACCGTGGATGGGGCGGAGGGCGGCACCGGTGCGGCCCCGGTGGAGTTCGCCGATCACAAGGGCGCGCCGTTGCGCGAGGGGCTGATGCTGGTGCATAACACGCTGGTTGGCATGGGATTGCGCAAGGATATCAAGCTGATCGTGTCGGGCAAGCTGATCTCGGCGTTCGATATCTGCCGGATGCTGGCCTTGGGCGCGGATGGCTGCAACATCGCGCGCGGGTTCATGTTTGCGGTGGGCTGCATTCAGGCGCAGGTCTGTCATACCGGCAAATGCCCGACGGGGGTAACCACGCAAGACCCGGGCCGCTACCGCGCGCTGGTGGTGGAGGACAAGCATCACCGGGTGGCGTCGTTTCACGCCCGCACCATGTTTGCGCTGCAGGAGGCAGTGGAATCGTCTGGCCTGCGCCACCCGTCGGACCTGACCCCGCATCATCTGATGATCCGGGTGAACAGCCGCGAGGTGCGCTCGGCGGCAAGCCAGTATCTGTGGATCGAACCCGGAGAGTTGACCTCGGGGAATGTGCAGCACCCGGCGTTTGTTAAATACTGGGACCATGCACGGGCGGAAACCTTTGATTTTACGCTGTAAATTCAGTTGGCGCCACAGGCGGGGCAGCCCGCGCAGGGTTTGGTGATGATCATCCGCGTCTCGCCGTAAAGCGCATCATGAATCATCAACCGCCCCCGCAAAGACGTGCCCGCGCCGGTGATATGCTTGACCGCCTCCATCGCCATCATGGCGCCGATCACCCCCGGCAAGGGTGCCGCCACCCCCGCCTCGGCACAGGTCGGCACCATGCCGGGGGCGGGTTCGGTTGGAAAGACGCATTCGTAGCAAGGCCCGCCCCGCGCCGGATCGTAAAGGCCAAGCTGCCCCTCCCACTGAGTGATCGCGCCTGAAATCAAGGGCTTGGACAGCTTTGCGGCCAAGCGGTTCACCAGATAGCGGGTGGCAAAGTTATCGGAGCCGTCAAGGATCAGATCATAATCGGCGAGCAAGGATTCGGCGATCTCGGGGGTCAGGCGGCGATGATAGGGGCGCACCTCAATAAAGGGGTTCAGCGCCCGCATGGCAATTTCCGCCGATTGCACCTTGGCCATGCCGCGGCGTTGCTCGGTGTGGATGATCTGGCGTTGCAGATTTGACGCCTCGACCAGATCATCGTCGATCACGCCGATCACGCCCACGCCCGAGGCCGCCAGATAAAGCAGCGCCGGTGCGCCAAGGCCGCCCGCCCCGATCACCAGCACGCGGGCATCCTTCAAGCGCCGCTGACCGGGGCCGCCGATCTCGCGCAGCATGATGTGGCGGGCGTAACGATCCAGCTCGGCGGGCAGGAACGCGCCTGTGTTGGAGGTAGGTGCAACGACCATAGAACGAGATTTCAATTTCGAAATCAACAGCTTATATCCCAGAAGCCCGACAAAAACCACGCCCAGAACGCCCCAGCTTCGCGCATCCCCGCCCACCGTCTGACGCAGCGCGTGCCCTTCGGGCAGCAGCAGATGCAGCAGCACAACCGCCGCCCATAGTGCCGCAACCGCCATCCAGCGTGTGGCTTTGGGCGTGCCAAAACCCCAGCCAAGCAGCCACAGACCGAGCGCAAGCAGGATCACCAACATCAGCTTCGCCCCGTGGAGCCAAAGCCACCCGTCCCCCGCGCGCTGTCTGAAAGCCGGTCAACCGCCTTGAACACCGCCTGTACCACGGGGGCCACAACCGCCTGCGCGATCCGGTCGCCGTGATGGATGGTATAGGCGGCGGCCCCCAGATTGATCAGCGCCACACCCAGCGGGCCGCGGTAATCGCAGTCGATGGTGCCGGGAGTATTTGGCAGTGAAATCCCATACTTGACCGCCAACCCCGACCTTGGCCTGATCTGCATTTCAAAGCCCGGAGGGATCTCGACCCGCAAACCGGTTGGCACGATGCCGCGCTCCATCGGCCGTAGGGTGATGCCCGCCGCGCGCTGATCTGGCGGCAGGTTGGCGCGCAAATCGGCCCCTGCGGCGCCTTCGGTGGCGTAGCCCGGCAAACCGAGCGCGCGGTCGGCCCAGTCTTCCCACAGCACCAGCACCGCCTTCATCGTTCTGGCTTCTCTTTTGCCGAAATATCCCCGCCGGAGGTTGCTGTCAGTGCCGCTGAGACGCGGTTGGCCAGTTCGGCTGCGACGGCGGTTTTGGCCATGCGGGGCCAGGTTTCCGTGCCGGTTGCGGTGATCAGCGTCACCGCGTTTTCGGCCCCGCCCATGATGCCGGTGGCGGGAGAGACGTCGTTGGCCACGATCCAGTCGCAGCCCTTGCGCAGGCGTTTGGCGGTGGCGTGGGCCAGCACGTTTTCGGTTTCGGCGGCAAACCCCACCACCAGTGCCGGGCGGTGCGGCGAGCGGCAGAGGGTTGCCAAAATGTCAGGGTTTTCAATGAATTGCAGGGCGGGCGGGCAGGCATCCTTGGCTTTCTTCAGCTTGGAATCCGAGGCGTTGGCCACGCTCCAATCGGCCACGGCAGCGGCCATGATGGCGGCATCGGCGGGGAGGGCGGCTTCGACGGCGGCCGCCATTTCGCGGGCGGTTTCCACCCTTATCACGGTGACGCCGGTGGGGGCCGCAACGCTGGCCGGGCCGGTGATGAAGCTGACGCGCGCGCCAAGATCGCGCAGGGCGATGGCCAGTGCCGTGCCTTGGGCACCAGACGAGCGGTTGGCGATAAAGCGAACCGGATCAATGGGTTCGTGGGTGGGTCCGGAGGTTATCAGGATGTGTTTGCCGGCGAGCGGCCCGGTGGGGGCGCCAATGTGGAAGGCGGATTGGATGGCGGCCATGATCTCTTCCGGTTCGGCCATCCGGCCGGGGCCATACTCGCCACAGGCCATTTCGCCGTTATTCGGGCCGATGATTTTCACGCCATCGGCCAGAAGTTGCGCCAGATTGCGCTGGGTGGCGGGGTGCTGCCACATCCGCACGTTCATCGCAGGCGCAATCAGGATCGGCGTGTCGGTTGCCAGCAGTAGCGTTGAGGCAAGATCATCAGCCCTACCGGTAGACATTTTGGCCATCAGATCGGCGGTGGCGGGGGCGACCAAGATCAGATCGGCGACGCGGGAAAGCTGAATATGGCCCATCTCGGCCTCGTCCGTCAGATCAAAGAGGGCGGTGTAGATTTTGTCACCCGCGAGGGCGGACACCGATAAGGGCGTTACAAATTCGGCCCCGGATTTGGTGAGCACCGGGGTGACGGCGGCCCCTGCGCGGCGCAGAAGGCGGATGAGGGACAAGCATTTATAGGCCGCGATGCCGCCGCCGATGATCAGAAGGATGCGTTTGTCAGCGAGCATGCGGGCTCCTTCGCGGGGCGTCAGTGCAGGTTTAGGCGGCGGGGGGGGTGAACTCAATGGGGCGGGCACGGGGGGTGGCGTCCGGGCGATTAACTATCGGGATTTGTTGAGAAATTAGACCCTCGATCGCATGCACCCGGCTTGCACAACCCATGCATACGCGGGTGTGCACCGGCGGGCGTTAACCAAAGCGGCGAATCGGCTGCAAAAACCGCTGGGCCTAGCCCAGAAAATGCGCGATCTCGGAGGTTTCCGTTTGCAGGCTGCGGCGCAGTTTGGTGTATGCGGCGGCCTCAAGCTGACGGATACGCTCTTTCGAGAGGCCCATTTCCTGACCGAGGGATTCCAGCGTGCGGGGGTCTTCGCGCAAGCGGCGCTCGATCACGATGTAGCGCTCGCGTTGGTTCAGGCCCTGCATCGCCTTCACCAGCCAGCCGCGCAGCTTCTCGCGGTCATGCGAGGCTTCGATCCGCTCGGCGGCCTGGGGGGCATCGTCTTCCAGCGCGTCGATCCATTCGCGGCCATCCTCATCCGAGGCTTGGGTGGCGTTCAGCGAGGCGTCGGAGCCGGCAAGGCGGCCTTCCATCATCGCCACTTCGGCCATGGTCACGCCGATCTCCTGGGCCACACGCTCGCGCAGCTGATGCTGATCGAGGTTTTCACCGACCGACGCCGCCTCGCGCTCCAGTTTCGCCTGCACCCGGCGCAGGTTGAAGAACAGCGATTTCTGCCCCGAGGTAGACCCCGTGCGCACCATCGACCAGTTGCGCATCACGTAATCCTGAATCGATGCCTTAATCCACCAGACGGCATAGGTGGAAAACCGCACGCCGCGATCGGGATCGAACTTTTCGGCGGCTTTCATCAGGCCTACCGAAGCCTCTTGAATAAGATCGTTCATCGGCGCGCCGTAGCGGCGGAATTTCGCTGCCATCGAAATGGCAAGCCGCATGTAGGCGGTGATCAGGCGGTGCAGTGCTGCCTCGTCGCGGTGATCGCGCCAGGCGTAGGCAAGACGCAATTCGGTTTCGGCATCCAGCAATTCGGCCTTGCGTGCTTGGCGCGACAGGGTTTGATCGGTATAGACCTCTATTGACATGATGTACCCCCACGTATGTCCCGGTGCATGGCCGGGATATTCATAGTTACGAAAGACTTTTGTGATCGGATCACCTCAACCCATAATTTCCTTGCCAAAGCTGAGCCTGATCATCGGGGGGGCAAGATCGGGGAAATCGCGGCTGGCGGAGCGGCTGGTGTGCGGCAGCGGCCTGCCGCGGACCTATATCGCCACAGCGCAGGCGTTTGACGCGGAGATGCGGGCGCGGATCGACGCGCATCTTTTGGATCGGGGTGATGGCTGGGCCACGGTTGAGGCGCCTTTGGATGTGGCGGGCGCACTTCGGGCGGTGGCGGGGGTGGTGCTGCTGGACTGTGCGACGTTGTGGCTGAGCAATCATCTGTTGGCAGAGGCGGATATCGAGGCGGAGGTTGCGCGGTTGCTGGCGGCGCTGGCGGTTTGTGGCGCGCCCGTGGTGGTGGTTTCCAACGAGGTCGGCTGGTCCATCGTGCCGGATAACGCGCTGGCGCGGGCGTTTCGCGATCATCAGGGGCGGCTTAATCAGCGGTTGGCGGCCGAGGCGGGGCTGGTGGTGGCAGTGATGGCGGGGCTACCGTTGGTGTTGAAAGGTGTGTGGCCGGAGGGATTTACATGAGCCTGTGGTGGGTGCGCCATGGGCCGACGCATGCGAAAACCTTTGTCGGATGGCGCGATGTACCGGCGGATCTGAGCGATGCGCGGGCGGTGGCGCGGCTGGACCGGTATCTGCCGAAGGGGGCCATTCTGGTGTCATCCGATCTGATCCGGGCGGTGGCCACGGCGGATGTGCTGGGTTCGGGGCGCGAGCGGCTGGCGCATGACGCGGGGTTGCGCGAGTTCAATTTCGGCGACTGGGACGGCAAGCATTTCACCGAGGTGGCAAAATCGCACCCGAAGCTGAGCCGGGAGTATTGGGAAAAGCCGGGCGATGTGGCGCCGCCGGGTGGCGAAAGCTGGAACGCGGTGGCGGGCCGGGTGACGGCGGCGGTGGACAGGTTGCGGGCGGCGCATCCGGGGCGCGAGATCGTGCTGGTAGCGCATGTGGGGGTGATTCTGACGCAGGTGCAGCGGGCGCTGGGGATCAGCGCCTATCAGGCTTTGGCCCACAAGATCGACAACCTTTCGGTGACGCGGCTGGAGGCGGCGGATGGGGCGTGGCGGGCCGGGGTGATCAATCACATTGCGTGATGCGCCGCGCCACAAACTATGGTTTTTCATGATGGTTTGACCCGGATAGAGTTAGCGAAGATATATGGGGGCGGTTATGGGCTATGAATTGGTGATCGGCGACCGGGCGTATTCAAGCTGGTCTTTGCGGGGTTGGCTGTTGTTCGATGCCTTCGGGGTGCCGGTGAAATTGCACACGGCGCGGCTTTATTCCGATGAGTTGGCGGTGGTGTTGCAGGGGTTTCATCCGGCCAGAACCGCGCCGACGGTGCGGATGCCGGACGGGCTGGTGGTGCCGGAAAGCCTTGCGATTGCTGAGGAATTGGCCTCGCGGCAGCCCGAGGCGGGGATATGGCCTGCGGATGCACGCGCGCGGGCGGTGGCGCGGGTGCTGGCAGCGGAGATGCACGCGGGGTTTGGCGCGTTGCGCAGCCATTGCCCGATGAACCTGCGCGTGAGTTACACCGGTTGCGCGCCGGGCGAGGCGGTTCTGGCCGATCTGGCGCGGCTGGAGGTGATCTGGGCCTGGGCCCGAGCCGAAACGGGGGGTGAGGGGCCCTGGCTTTGCGGTGCCTATTCGGCGGCGGACGCGTTTTTTGCGCCGGTGGCGGGGCGGATCGCGGGCTATAATCTGCCGGTGGGGGCGGCGGCGGCGGCTTATGTGGCGGCGCATCTGGCGCATCCGTCGTTTCGGCGCTGGCGGGCGATGGGGCTGGTGGACGGGGCGGATCAGGAGTTTTACCGCCGCGATTATCCGGGCAGACCCTGGCCGGGGCCGGTGCCGATGGCGGCGCGGCCGGTGGCAGGGGTAACGGCCGAAAACGCCGTCTGCCCCTATTCCGGCGATCCGGTGACGCATGTGTTGGAGATTGCGGGGCGGCGGATCGGCTTTTGCAACGCGTTTTGCCGTGACAAGACGGTGGCCGATCCTGAAGCATGGCCAAAATTCATGCAGCTTTACGGTTCGTAAACCATTCGGCACTACCCGTTAATCAAGATGAACGGGGTGCGATATGGTGGCGCGGGCCTATACGGTGGCGTTTGAAGGGGTTGAGGCGCGGATTGTGGAGGTGCAATGCGCGGTGACGGCGGGTTTGCCGTCGTTCAATCTGGTGGGGCTGCCGGACAAGGCGGTGTCGGAGGCGAAAGAGCGGGTGCGGGCGGCGCTGGCCTCGATGTCAATCGCACTGCCGTCAAAGCGGATCACGGTTAATCTTTCGCCCGCCGATCTGCCCAAGGAAGGCTCGCATTTCGATCTGCCGATTGCGCTGGCGCTGCTGGCGGCGCTGGAGATCATTCCGAAAGACGAGGTGGAGGCGACGGTTGCCTTGGGGGAATTGTCGCTTGACGGGCGGTTGATTGCGGTGATCGGGGCGTTGCCTGCGGCGATGGCGGCAGCGGAGGACGACCGGGTGCTGCTTTGCCCCAAGGCTTGCGGCGCCGAGGCGGCCTGGGTGGGGGCGACGCAGGTGTTGGCGGCAAATTCGCTGGACGAGGTGGTGCGGCATTACACCGGCCAGTCGCCGATTGCCCCGGCCGAGGCGGGCGAGGTGCAGGCGGCGCCTTTTGGCCGCGACATGCGCGATGTGAAGGGGCAGGAGCGGGCAAAACGGGCGCTGGAGATTGCGGCGGCGGGGCGGCATCACATGCTGATGGTGGGATCGCCGGGGTCGGGAAAATCCATGCTGGCGGCAAGGCTGCCGGGGATTTTGCCGCCGCTTTCGGCGGCGGAGGCGCTGGAAACCTCGATGATCCATTCGCTGGCGGGGCTTTTGAGCGAGGGTGGCATCAGCCGGGCGCGGCCTTTCCGCGAGCCGCATCACACGGCATCGATGGCGGCGATTGTGGGCGGGGGCAAGGCCGCGAAACCGGGAGAGATTTCGCTGGCGCATAATGGCGTCTTGTTCATGGACGAGTTTCCGGAGTTTGCGCGCGCGGTGCTGGAGACGCTGCGCCAGCCGATTGAAACCGGCGATGTGGTGATTGCGCGGGCCAATGCGCATGTGCGCTATCCGTGCAAATTTCTGCTGGTGGCGGCGGCAAACCCTTGCAAATGCGGCTATCTGGCCGATCCGGCGCGGGCTTGTGCGCGGGTGCCGGTGTGCGGCGAGGATTATCTGGGGCGGATATCCGGCCCGCTGATGGACCGCTTTGATCTGCGCGTTGATGTGCCGCCGGTGGCCTATACCGACCTTGATCTGCCCGCGACGGGCGATACTTCGGCGGTGGTCGCGGCACGGGTGGGGGCCGCGCGGGGGCTTCAGGCGGCGCGGTTCAGCCAGTTTCCCAATGTGCGGGTGAATGCGGATATGGAGGGGGCGATGCTGGAAGAGGTGGCGGCCCCCGATGCCGAGAGCCGCGCGTTGCTGGCGCGGGTGGCCGAGCGGTTCGGGCTTTCGGCGCGCGGATACCACCGGGTGCTGCGGGTGGCGCGCACTATCGCCGATCTGGAGGGGGCAGAGGCGGTGGGGCTGCCGCATGTGGCCGAGGCAGTCAGCTACCGGATCGGCATTGGTTCGAAAGGTTAACAGCGCCGAAGGTCAGCGACGTTTCGCCTCGATCACTTCCCAGATGCGGGCGGCGGTGTTGGTGCCATCGAATCGCTCCAACTCCTGAATGCCAGTGGGCGAGGTGACGTTGATTTCGGTAAGGTAATCGCCGATCACGTCGATGCCGACGAATATCTGACCGTGCTGTTTCAGCGTGGGGCCGATGGCGGCGCAAATCTGCAGATCGCGCGGGGTGAGGCCGATTTTCTCGGGCCGGCCACCGGCGTGCATGTTGGAGCGGGTTTCGCCCTCTTGCGGCACGCGGTTAATGGCACCCACGGGTTCGCCGTCCACCAGAATAACCCGCTTGTCGCCTTTGGAAACATCGGCGAGGAACTTTTGCACGATCAAAGGCTCGCGGTTGATGCCGGTGAACATCTCGTGCAGGGACGCAAGATTGCGATCGTTCGGATCAAGCCGGAACACGCCGGCGCCGCCGTTGCCGTACAGCGGTTTCAGGATGATGTCGCCGTGGCGGGCCTTGAAGGCGCGGATGGTGGCAAGATCGCGGGCGATGGCGGTGGGCGGGGTCAGATCGGGAAAGCGCAGCACCAGCAGCTTTTCCGGGAAATTCCTGACCCAGAAGGGATCGTTGACGACAAGGGTTTTGGGGTGGATCATCTCCAGCAGATGGGTGGTGGTTATGTAACCCATATCAAAGGGCGGATCCTGCCGCAGCCAGACCACATCGAAATCACTGAGATCAACATCGGTTTCGGCACCAAAGCTGACGTGATTGCCCAACTCGCGCCGCAACTCGATGGGAAAGCCGCGCGCCATCACCCGGCCTTCGACGAAGGCCAGCTTGTCGGGCGGGTAGTAGAACAGCGAGTGCCCGCGCGCCTGTGCCTCGAGGGCGATGCGAAAGCTGCTGTCACCGTTGATATTGACGGAGCCAATCGGATCCATCTGCAAAGCAACTTTCAGGGCCATGATCACCTCCGGGTTGGGAAGACCCTAGATGACGCAGGCGCAAGACAGATGCAATTGACCTTGCGACGGGGTCAGGCCGCGAAGGCGTTTTCAAGCAGTTCGATGCAGCCGGAAGCATCGACCAGCGCGACATCAAAGCGGGTGGCGGTGTTCTGGCCCGCCGGCTCGCCGGAGAGAAATTCGGCGGCGGTATTGTAGATGCGGGCCATCTGGCGCGCAGACAAATGCTCGGCAGCAAGCGCGTGGGTGGCGCTTTTCTTAACCTCGATGAAAATCACTTCGGCACCGTCGCGGGCGATCAGATCAATCTCGCCCGAGGTGCCACGCCAGCGCCGCGCGGCAATCTGGCAGCCAGAGCGGTTGTATAACAGGGCGACCTGATCTTCGGCAACCCGGCCCGCGTGATAGGAGACGACGCCGCTCATGGGTTTGCCCCCCGTTTGAGGGCCATTTGATAGATATCGCGGCGCGGCAGGCCGAGGGCCACGGCCACGCTGGCGGCGGCGTCTTTCAGGGAGAGGGTTTGCAAGGCTTTGTCCAATTCACGTTCCACAGTTTCGGCGTCTGCCTGCGCCACGGGGGCGCGATCCACGACAATCACAATCTCACCCTTCACGTCGCGGGCCGCGAAGGCGCTGGCAAGGTCACCGAGGGTGCCGCGTGTGACCTCTTCGAATCGTTTGGTCAGTTCGCGGCAGACGGCGGCTTGGCGGGTGGTTCCCAGAGTTTGTGCCATTTGTGTTAGCGACTTGTAAACGCGGTTGGGGGATTCGTAAAAAATCAGCGTCGCCTGAATCGGCGCCAGTTCCGCGAACACCCGGGCGCGGGCACCGGCGGCGGTGGGCAGAAAGCCTGCGAAGAGAAACCGGTCCGTGGGCAGGCCCGC
>JANNAV010000058.1:0-22647 GCA_031384695.1 Paracoccaceae bacterium | reverse complement strand
GATTCGGCGACGAAGGCGGTCGAACTGAACCATGTCGACGATACGCTGTGGGAATTTCCGATCCGATATTCGCTGCACAAGTTGGGAACGGACAATTCGTTCCTGATGCTGGGGCGCGACCTGCGGCCGATTGCCGAGATGCAGCAGCAGTTGGTCATGGCGCAACTGGCGCTGGAGCGCGACTATGAAAACCAGCGCGAAATGGACACGCGGTACCGCGTGCTGATGGAAGCGACGCGCGATGCGATCATGCTGGTGGGCATCAATTCGGGGCGGATTTCCGATCTGAACGCGGCGGCGGCGGTGATGCTGGGCGGTGCGCGGCAGGATCTGATGGGCGCGCCGATTGCGCAGGAATTCGAGGGGCGGCGTCGCGGCGAGTTTCTGGAAAACCTTACCAACGTGGCCGCCGCGGGCTCGGTCATGCCGATCGAATTGCAGGCCCGCCGGTCGCAGCGGCGGCTTAATCTGGTGCCAACCCTGTTCCGTGCTGCGGGCGAGCGGCTGCTTTTGTGCCGCATCGAGGCTGTCAATGATGCCAGCGCCATGCCCGATGCGGTGGGCGAGAACATGCTGCGGCTTTATCACGAAGGTGTTGATGGCATTGTGTTTCTGGATGCCGACGGGCATGTGCTTGGCGCCAATGATGCCTTTCTGAAACTGGTGGACAGCAGCAATCTTGGCGCGGTGCGGGGCCGGTCGCTGGCCGAATTTCTCGGTCGCGGCTCGGTCGATCTGCGGGTGATGCTCGACAATGCGCGGCGCTCGCGGCAGTTGCGGATGTATGCGACCAAACTTTCGACCCAGTTCGACGGACAGGTTGCGGTGGAGATTTCGACCACCTTTCTGGGCGACAGGCCAAAGCCGGGCTTCGTGATGGTGTTCCGCGATGCAGGCCGCACCGAAACCTTGCGGCGCACCGGAATTTCGCAAACCGATGACGGGATGCGCAGCGTGATGGAGTTGGTGGGGTCGTCAACGCTGAAGGATATCGTCGGGGAGACCACCGATGTGGTCGAGAAGATGTGCATCCAGACGGCGGTGGAGCTGACCCGCAACAACAGGGTGGCGGCGGCCGAGATGCTGGGCCTGTCGCGGCAATCGCTTTATGTGAAGCTGCGCAAATTCGGGCTGCTGAGCAAGGACGAGATCTGAACGGGCCAGCTTTGCGATTCAGATGTTGCTAGCGATCAAGATGTAATGTTAGGTTGACACATGCAAGTCAACCATACATTACAGTCCCGGCAGTTTCCCCAACCCCGCGCGATGCTGGAGCTGATCAAGCCGATCACCTGGTTTCCGCCGATGTGGGCCTATCTTTGTGGCATCGTCTCGGCCGGGGTTTCGCCTTTTGGGGCTTGGCCGCTGGTGGTGCTGGGGGTGGTGCTGGCGGGGCCGGTGGTTTGCGGCATGAGCCAGGCCGCGAACGATTGGTGCGACCGGTTTGTTGATCAGGTGAACGAGCCGCACCGCCCGATTCCCTCGGGCCGGATACCGGGGCGCTGGGGGCTTTGGATCGCGCTTCTTATGTCGGTGCTGTCGCTGGGCCTGGGCTGGTTTCTGGGGCCATGGGGGTTTGCGGCGACGGTGGTGGGCGTGCTATCGGCTTGGGCCTATTCGGCCGAGCCGGTTCGGCTGAAACGGTCGGGCTGGTGGGGGCCGGGGCTGGTGGGTCTGTGCTATGAGGGCCTGCCGTGGTTTACTGGGGCTGCGGTGCTGACGGCGGGCTTGCCGTCTTTCCCCATCATCACCATGGCGCTGCTCTATGCATTTGGCGCGCACGGCATCATGACACTAAATGATTTTAAGGCGTTGGAGGGTGACCGGCAGCACGGTGTCCGCTCGCTGCCGGTGGTTCTGGGGCCGGATGTGGCGGCGCGGGTGGCCTGCTGCGTGATGGCGATGGCGCAGTTTCTGGTGATCGCCATGCTGCTGGTCTGGGGCAGGCCGGCGCATGCGCTGCTGGTGGCGGCGCTGCTGGCGGGGCAGATGCTGGCGATGAAAACCCTGCTGCGCGATCCCAAGGACCGCGCGCCCTGGTATCAGGCGGTGGGCGTTTCGATGTATGTCAGCGGCATGATGATCACCGCGTTTGCCCTGCGCGGCATGGAGGTGGCGGGGTGATGCTGTCGTGGCTTTCGATCTTCCGGCTGGGGTTGGTGCAGCTGTGCCTGGGGGCGGTGGTGGTGCTGACCACCTCGACGCTGAACCGGCTGATGGTGGTGGAAATGGCCCTGCCCGCCCTGCTGCCGGGGCTGTTGGTGGGGCTGCACTACGGCATTCAGATCTCGCGCCCGAACTGGGGTTTCCTGTCGGATACCGGCGGCAACCGCAGCCGGTTTATCGTGCTGGGGATGGCGGTTCTGGCGCTTGGCGGCTTTCTGGCGGCGCTGGCAGTAACGCTTTTTGCGGGCAGTTTTGCCGCAGGACTGGCGCTTTCGCTGCTGGCCTATGCGATGATCGGTCTGGGTGTCGGGGCGGCGGGCACTTCGCTTTTGGCGCTGCTGGCCACCGCCACCTTGCCACGCCGCAGGGCGGCGGCGGCGACGATCACCTGGCTGATGATGATCTTCGGCATCGCCATGACCGCCACTTTGGTGGGCCGCGCGCTGAGCCCCTATTCACCCGAACTGCTGCTGAAAATCGTGGGCATCGTCTGTGCCGCAGCCCTGACGCTTACCTTGCTGGCGGTGGCGGGAATCGAGGCGCGCTGCCCGCCAGCCTCCGCCACCGACGCCCGCCGGGTGCGGTTCCGCGAGGGGCTGGCCGAGGTTTGGCGCGAAACGCGCGCCCGCGATTTCACCATTTTCGTGTTTCTGTCGATGGTGGCCTATTTCATGCAGGAGCTGATTCTGGAGCCCTTCGCGGGCCTCGTGTTCGCCTATTCGCCCAGCCAGTCGACCACGCTTTCGGGCGCGCAGAATGGCGGGGTGTTCTGCGGCATGCTGCTGGTGGGCATTGCCGCCACCGGTCTGAAGATCGGCTCGCTCAGGGCCTGGGTGGTGGCGGGATGCCTTGGCTCGGCACTGGCACTGGGCGCGATCACGCTCGCCGGGCTGCTGCGGTTCGAGGCGGCGCTGGGGCCTGCGGTGATGCTGCTCGGCGTCTTTAACGGCATGTTTGCGGTTGCGGCCATCGGCGCGATGATGGCGTTGGCGGGTGAGGGGTGCTGCGCGCGCGAGGGCACAAGGATGGGCCTTTGGGGCGCAAGTCAGGCGATGGCAGCGGGGTTTGGCGGGCTTTTGGGGGCGGTTCTGGTCGATCTGGGGCGGCTTTTCATGGACGCGCCCGCGGCGTTTGGCACGGTTTTCACCGTTGAGGCGGGGCTGTTTGTGGCCGCCGCCGCACTGGCTGCAAAGACGATTGACGGCGTGCGTTCCGCACCTGCCGCCGCGATGTTTCCGGGGGAATGATGATGGCATATGATGTGGTGGTGATCGGTGGCGGCCCCTGCGGGGCGACAGCGGCGCATGATCTGGCGCTGGCGGGGCGACGTGTGGCGATGCTGGACCGCGCCGGACGGATAAAGCCCTGCGGTGGGGCCATCCCGCCCCGGCTGATCGCGGATTTCAACATTCCCGCCAGCCAGATCGTGGCGCGCATCCGCACCGCGCGGATGATCTCGCCCAGCCAGCGCGCGGTGGATATCCCGATCGAGAACGGCTTTGTCGGCATGATCGACCGCGAGAATTTTGATGAATTTCTGCGGCTTAGGGCGGTGGGTTCGGGCGCTGTCCGCATCACCGGCACCTATCTGCGGATCGAGCGCGACGCGGCAGGCACCCATGTGATCTACCGCGACAAGGCGACCGGCGTTGAGGATCGGCTGAGCGCGAAAGTGGTGATTGGGGCCGATGGCGCGCGCTCGGTCGTGGCGAAAACCGAGGTGCCGGGGGGCGATAAAATTCCCTATGTGATCGCCTATCACGAGATCATCAAGGCCCCCGCCGCCAATGCCGACTACAACCCCGACCGCTGCGATGTGATCTATGACGGCAAGATTTCGCCCGATTTCTATGGCTGGGTTTTTCCGCATGGCGCGCATGCCTCGGTGGGGATGGGCACCGGCATCGACGGGGTGGATCTGAAAGCGGCGACGGCTGACCTCCGGGCGGCGGCGGGCCTCGCGGGGTGTGAGACCATTCGCCGCGAAGGTGCGCCCATTCCGCTGCGCCCGATGGACCGTTGGGACAATGGCCGCGATGTGGTGCTGGCGGGGGATGCCGCGGGCGTGGTGGCACCGTCTTCGGGCGAGGGGATTTATTACGGCATGGTGGGGGGAAGGGTGGCCGCCACCGCCGCACAGGCGTTTCTCGCCTCGGGCCGGGTGCGCGATCTGAAACTGGCGCGCAAGCTGTTCATGAAAGAGCATGGCATGGTGTTCCGGGTGCTGCGCTCGATGCAGGATGCCTATTACCAGTCCGACGAGCGGCGCGAGCGGTTTGTCAGCCTGTGCCACGATGTCGATGTGCAGCGCCTGACCTTCGAGGCCTATATGAACAAGAGGCTGGTCCGCGCGCGGCCAATGGCGCATATCAGGATTGGTTTGAAGAATCTGGCGCATCTGCTGCGGTTGGTGCCGACAGGATATACATGAGATACACATGAGCGAACACGTACCGGCATGGGTGGAGGGCGTTCTGACCCCGGTTGAAAAGCTGGAGGTGCATCAGCGCGGCTTGCGGCACATGGCGGTTTCGGTGTTCGTGATGGCCGGGCCCGAGGTGCTGATCCAGCGCCGGGCCATGACGAAATATCACACGCCGGGCCTCTGGGCCAACACCTGCTGCACTCATCCGCGCTGGGGCGAGGCGCCGCTGGCCTGCGCCAGCCGCCGTCTGCACGAGGAGTTGGGCATCACCGGGCTGGAGTTACGCCCGGCGGGTCAGGTGGAGTACCGCGCCGATGTCGGGCAGGGTCTGACCGAGCATGAGGTGGTGAATATCTTTGTGGCTGAAGCGTCGCCGGGTCTGGCGATAGCGCCCAATCCTGACGAGGTGTGCGATACCCGCTGGGTCCGGCTTGATCTGCTGGATGCAGAAATCCGCAGCACGCCCGAGCGGTTCACCCCTTGGCTGCGGATTTACCTCGCCAAGCACCAAAACACCATTTTTGGCGCGCCGGGCATCGCGGCCACCGCCTGAGGCTGCGCTTCAGGGCGCACCTTCAGGGCGCACCTTTCAGGGCGCAGTGCGTTCGCCCTCGCGCCGCAGCTTTTCGGCCCGCGCCAGCAGCATCTTGCGCTTCAGCCCCGACAAATGATCAAAATACATCTTCCCCGCCAGATGGTCGATCTGGTGCTGCACCGATGTGGCCCACAGGTTCACGAACTCGCGTTCCTCCATCTGCCCGCCTGCGTTCAAAAACCGCACCGTCACCGCCCTTGGCCGGGTGATCACCGCCGAAACCCCCGGCAGATTGGGCGATGCCTCCTGATGCGCGCGCGGCTGCACGCTGGCATGCAGCACCTCGGGGTTGGCCATCAGCACCGCCTGCCCCCGCGCCGTTGAGCAATCCACCACCGCCAGCCGCAGCCCCACCCCGATCTGCACTGCCGCCAGCCCATAGCCCGGCATCGCCTCCATCGTCTCAACCATATCGGCCCAGATCGCCCGCACTTCGGGCGTGATCACCGCCACATCCGCCGCCACACTCCGCAGCGCGGCATCCGGCCAGGGCAGACACCGCCGCACCGTCAAACCGGCACCGCCATCACTCGCGTGCCATTTCGCGTTTCAGCTTTTGCATCCGCCGGGTGATCATCTGCCGCTTTAACGGCCCCAGATAATCAATGAACAGCTTGCCGTTCAGATGGTCGATCTCGTGCTGCACGCAGGTGGCCCAGATGCCCGCGAACTGCTCCTCGGCCATAGCCCCGTCCAAGCCCATCCAGCGCACGCGCACTTCGGCGGGGCGGCTGACATCGGCATATTGATCGGGAATGCTCAGACAGCCTTCCTCGTAAACCGAAAGATCCTCGCCCGCCCAGATCACCTCGGGGTTCAGCAAAACCATCGGCCGCGGCGTGCCCTCCTTGATGCAATCCATCACGATCACCCGCCGCATCACCCCCACCTGCGGCGCCGCCAGCCCGATGCCGGGGGCGGCATACATCGTCTCCAGCATGTCATCGGCCAGTTGCGCCAGATCGGGGGTAACCGCACCCACCGCCTCGCAAGGCTTTTTCAGACGTGGATCGGGGTGAATTAGGATGGGGCGGATCATGTTTCGGATTTACGTGGCAGGCCGGTTTGGTGCAAGAGGGTGAAAGCGGCCCGGCACGGAAACCTTACCCCAGCCCGGTTCGGATGAAATTTCCGGTATCTACCTCTGTATCGGAACAATGTAACGCTTGAAAGCGGATAGTCAGTATGTTTTCCTGATCGGCAGCGCTTTCGCAGAACAACCATGCAACAGGATGCCCATGAACTTTGATACCCCCATCAACCGCGTCGGCAGTCATTCCTACAAATGGGATCTGATGGAAGCCAGTTACGGCGTCACCCCGCGCGACGGCATCGCCATGTGGGTGGCCGATATGGATTTCCCGCCCCCCGCCCCGGTGCAGGCTGCTGTCGAGGCGATGGCGGCGCATGGGGTTTACGGCTATTTCGGCGATGATGCGGCCTATCTGGATGCGATCTGCTGGTGGATGAAAACCCGCCATGGCTGGCAGGTGGACCGGGCGGCGATCTTTACCACCCACGGGCTGGTCAACGGCACCGCCCTTTGCGTCGATGCCTTTACCGCGCCGGGCGACGGCGTGGTGCTGATGACGCCGGTGTATCACGCTTTTGCCCGCGTCATCAAAGGTGCGGGCCGCCGGGTGGTGGAATGCGGGCTGTCGCAGGTGGGAGGCCGCCAGACGATGGATTTCGCCGCCTGGGACGCGCAGATGACCGGCACCGAGACGATGATGATCCTGTGCTCGCCGCACAATCCGGGTGGCCGCGTCTGGACGCATGAGGAATTGCAAGGGGTGGCGGCGTTCTGCGTGCGCCACAACCTGATCCTCGTGTCGGACGAGATCCACCACGATCTGGTGATGCCCGGCCACAAGCATCATGTGATGGCCAATGTGGCACCCGAAATCGCCGACCGTCTGGTGATGATGACGGCCACCACCAAGACCTTCAACATCGCGGGATGCCATTCGGGCAATGTGATCATCGCGGATGCCGCGCTGCGCGCCCGATTTGCCGCAAGGATGAATGCGATGGGCATCTCGCCCAACGCCTTCGGCATGCATATGGCCACCGCCGCCTATTCGCCCGAAGGCGCCGCGTGGCTGGATGCGCTGATGGTCTATCTTGATGGCAACCGCCGCGCCTTTGATGCGGGCATCAACGCCATTCCCGGTCTGCGCTCGATGGCGCTGGAGGCGACCTATCTCGCTTGGGTCGATTTTTCAGGCACCGGCATGGCAGCACCCGAGTTCATCGCCCGGGTCGAGAAGGGGGCCAAGATCGCCGCCAACTATGGGGCAACGTTTGGCGCGGGCGGCGAAAGCTATCTGCGGTTCAACATCGCCTGCCCGCGTGCGCAGGTGATCGAGGCGGTGGCACGGCTGCAAGCGGCCTTTGCCGATCTGCAGTGACGGGGGGCCGCTCAGGCGCTGCTCACGCCCGCGGCAGATATCCTACCGGCGCGCTTTCGTCGCGCCAGTAATCCAGCGGGGCTTTGTCCAGCACGGCGGTGGAGCGTTTGAACTCGCACACCAATTCGCCATGTTCTGCCGAGGATGCCACGATCAGGCACTGAAAGATGTGCCGCGCGCCGTCGTACACATCGACCAGCCCGCGCAGCCTTGGGGCAAAGGTGGCGTCCAGCGCAAAGCCATCATGCCAGAACCGCAGGATCGGAAACACCGCCTCGCCCACCTGCACCCGCAGCCGCGATTTGCGGCCCCGGTCGCGAAGCCGCGCCGCGTCAAGCCCTTCACGGATTTCTTTCGGCAGGAATTCCAGCATCGCGGACTCCATCACTCATGGCCATTTGAATGTCAGATAGTGTTAACTTGATGACAAAGCTGCGTTTGTTGCAGAAATCTCTGCTTAATGTGATCGAAATGCAGCAAAATTTAACCTCAGGTTGTGCGCTTGCCTTCGCGGCCTGAATAGGCTTTGAGCGGTGCCGCACCCAACCGGAGCCGCCGCATGTCTGCCCTTCTGCTGATTCCCGCCCTGCTGCTGGACGCCGCCCTTGGCGAGCCAAAGCTGCTATGGGACCGCGCCCCGCATCCGGCGGTGCTGATGGGCCGTGCGGTGGCCGCAGTCGAGGCGCGTTTTAACGCCGGTGAGAACCGTCGCCTGAAAGGTGCCGCCTGTATGGCCGCCCTCGGCCTTGCCGCCGCAGCGCTTGGCTGGCTGATCCACGCCATTCCCGACTATGGCCTGCTGGAAATCCTGGCCGCCGCCATCCTGCTGGCCCAGCGCAGCCTTGCCAGCCACGTTGCGGCGGTCGCTCAGGCGCTGCGCCTGTCGGTTGGCGACGGCAGGCTGGCGGTGTCGATGATCGTGGGGCGCGATACTTCGGCGCTGGATGGCCCCGGCGTGGCCCGCGCCGCCATTGAAAGTGCCGCCGAAAACCTGTCCGATGGGGTGATAGCCCCCGCCTTCTGGTTTCTGGTGGCGGGCCTGCCGGGGCTGATGCTTTACAAGATCACCAACACCGCCGACAGCATGATCGGCCACCGCACGCCACGCTATGCCGAGTTTGGCTGGGCCGCCGCCCGGTTTGACGACCTTTTGAACCTGATCCCCGCCCGGCTGACGGCATTGCTGATCGCCCTCACCCACGGCTGGCTGAACCCGCGCCCGATTCTGCGCGATGCCCCCCTGCACCGTTCGCCCAACGCCGGCTGGCCCGAGGCCGCGATGGCGGTGGTGCTGAACACAGCCCTCGCAGGCCCGCGCAGCTATGGCGGGGTAAAGACCGGTTTCCCATGGGTCTGGCCCGAAGGCCACGCCGATATCGGCCCCGAAGATATCGACCGCGCCGTGGCCGCCCTGTGGCGCGCATGGGCCGGAATGCTTGCCATAGTTGCGGTGGCAGCCCTGATCTGACCCTGTTAGACTGCGCCAAAACCGGAGTGTTCATGCGCCTTGCCGTCACCCCTCTCCTTGAGGCACCCACCCCCCTGCGGCGCGCGCTTTAGATGGCCGATTGGGGGCTTTGCACCACCGTCAAGGCCCCCACCGAACAGGTGCTGGCCTTCGTGGCGCATCATCTTTCGATCGGAGCAGGGCAAATCTGGCTTTATTTCGACGATCCCGACGACCCCGCCTACGAGGTTGCCCGCGCCATTCCCGGTGTGACCGCCACCCGCTGCGACGCCGCCTATTGGCAAACCGTCAGCAAATCGCGCCCCGAAACCCACCAGAACCGGCAGGTGCGCAACATGCACGCGCTTTATGGCAAGGGGCAGGTGCCGTGGCTGGGCCATATCGATGTGGACGAGTTCTTGTGGCCCGCCCGGCCCATCGCCGATATACTGGGTACATTGCCCGAAGACCGCATCCTGCTGCGCGCCGCCCCCTGGGAGGCGCTGCACGATCCCGCCCTGCCCGACGATATCTTCACCGCCCGCCAGTTTCGTGCCGCCCTGAAACGCGGCCCTCTGGCGCGCGCCGCCCGGATGCGCGCCTTTGGCCCTTGCGCGGCGCTGTTGCCGTCGGGGGCGCTCAGCCATGCGGCGGGCAAGTGCTTTTTCCGCCGCGGGGTGCGCCGCCTTGCGCCGCGCCTGCACAGCGCCTTTCTGAACGGCGAACGGGTGAAGGGCGACGCGCTGCACCCCGATGTGGCCTTGCTGCATTTTCACGCGCAAGACCCCGCCGCCTGGAAAGCCCATCTGCACTACCGGCTGACGCGGGGCGCCTACCGCGCGCAACCCGCGATGATCGAAGCCCTGCTGGACGCCCCGCCCGACAGGATCGACGCGTTCTTTGCCACCGTGCAATGCCCCGATGCAGGGACCATCCGCTATCTTGCCGCAAACGGTCTGCTGATCGAAGCCGATCTTGGCCTGCGAGCCAAAGTCGCGCGCCTGCTTGCCACCCTGCCTTGAAAGGAGCCTGACATGCCGCATGCAACCGAGGCCGAGCTTGCCGCCGCCCTGCCCCTTATCGCCGCCGCCCCGAAAACCGATGCGCCGATTGCGATGCTGTGCTTTCGCCCCGGCTTTGGCTTGCGCACCCATCCGCAATCGCTGCGCATGACCCGCGCCGAGGGCATTCCGGGCGAGCGCTGGCTGACCCTGCCTTGGCTGCGGCTGGCGGATGGTTCGCCCGATCCGCGCATTCAGGTGTCGATCCTGCCCACCCGGGTGCTGGATCTGGTCTGGCGTGACCGCACCACCACCCTGCACCCCGGTGATTCCATCGTGGCCGATCTTGATACCAGCCACGCCAACACGCCCCCCGGCACCCTGATCCGCGCGGGCAGCGCCATCCTGCGGGTGTCAGACGAGCCGAACGACGGATGCGTCAAGTGGAAAGCCCGCTACGGTGCTGCCGCGATGGACTGGATCACCGCCCCCGCCCACCACGCCCTGCGCCTGCGCGGCATCCTGTGTTCGGTTGAGGAAGACGGCGAGGTGACGCTGGCCGACCGGCTGGTGGTGCTGCGCTAACCCACTGTTTTTCTTTTCATATTTTCAAAACCGACCGGAATGCCGAAAACCCTCTCACGCCACCAGCGCCGCCGCCTTCTTCAGGTCCACCGACACCAGTTGCGACACCCCCTGTTCGGCCATCGTCACCCCGTAAAGCCGGTCCATCCGCGCCATCGTCACCGCATGATGGGTGATGATCAGAAACCGCGTTTCGGTGCGCCGGGTCATCTCGTCCAGCAAATCGCAAAACCGCGTCACGTTGGCGTCGTCCAGCGGCGCGTCCACCTCGTCCAGCACGCAGATCGGCGCCGGATTGGCCAGAAACACCCCGAAGATCAGCGCCAGCGCCGTCAAAGTCTGCTCGCCCCCCGAAAGCAAACTCAAAACAGCCAGCTTCTTGCCCGGCGGCTGGCACAGAATCTCCAGCCCGGCCTCCAAAGGATCATCGCTTTCCACCAGCACCAGCCGCGCCTCGCCACCGCCGAAAAGATGGGTGAACAGGGTGGCGAAATTAGCGTTCACCTGCTCGAATGCCGTCAGCAGCCGCTCGCGCCCCTCGCGGTTCAACCCCGCAATCCCCGCCCGCAGCTTTTTGATCGCCTCTTCCAGATCGGCCTTTTCCCGCGCCAAAGCCTCGTATTCGGCATTCACCGCCTGCGCGTCTTCCTCGGCGCGCAGGTTCACCGCGCCCAAAGCCTCGCGCTGGCGTTTCAGGCGCTGCACGTCGGTTTCCAGCGCCTCGGCGCCCGGCATCCTGTCGGGGTCCACCGCCAGAGTGTCCAGCAACTGCCCCGGTGTGGCCCCGGCCTCTTCGGCGATCCGCTCCACCGCATAGATCACGGTTGCGCGGGCGGCATCTGCCCGCGCCTCGGCCCGCGCCCGGCCCTCGCGCGCCTCGCCCGCCAGACGCTCGCCTTCGCGCTCAGCCTCGCGGGCAGTGCGCAGGGCGGCTTCGGCCACATTCAGGGCCTCGGCGGCCCGTAGCCGCCGCGCTTCGGCCACATCAATGGCGTCGGACAACTCCTCGCGCTTGATGGCAATCTCCTCGGGTGCCGCCTGCGCCTCAGCCAGTTCATCCCCGGCTTCCGCCTTGCGCGCCGCCAGTTCCTGCCCGCGCGCATCGGCACTTTCCAGCCGCAGTTTCCAGCCGGAAAGTTCGCGCAGCGCCTCTTGCCGCCGCCGCACCCGCGCCTCGCCCTCGCGCCGCACCTCGTCCTGCACCGACCGGAGTTGCAGCATGTCGCCCCGCGCCGCCTCCACCCGCGCCAGCGCCGCCTCAACCGCCGCCCGCACCGCTTCGATATCCGGCATCGCTTCGGCACTCGCCACAGCCTCATTCAGCCGTTCGCGTGCGCCGAAAGCCTCGTCGTCATACCGCGCCACGGACAAATGCGCCGCCTCGCATTTCCCCGCCGCAATCGAGCGGTCGGCCTCGGCCCGCGCCGCCATCCGCCCCACCTCGGCCATCCGCGCATCCGCCGCCCGCCGCGCCTCGCGTGCCGCCTGATCGGCCCGCGCGAGGTCTGCCAGCCGCGCCTGCAAATCGGCATGCGCCTGCGCCGCCCCCTCGGCACGCGCGCCCACCTCCTCCAGATCGCGCTTGATCCGGGTCAGGCGGTTCAATTGCTGCAACCGCAAGGCCGAGGCTTGCGGCGCATCTTCCGCCGCCGCCCGGAACCCGTCCCAGCGCCACAGATCGCCCTCGCGGCTGACCAAACGCTGCCCCGGCCGCAACCCCGCCTGCAACGCCGCCCCCGCCGCCCGCGCGACCAGCCCGATCTGCCCCAGCCGCCGCGCCAGCACCGCAGGTGCTGTGACAAACGCCGCCAGCGGCTGCACCGCGCCCTCCAACCCCTGCGGCACGGCATAATCCGCCAGCTTCACCCAACCCGATCCCGCCCCTGTCACCTCGGGTGCCCGCAGATCATCCGCCAGCGCCGCCCCCAGCGCCTTTTCAAAGCCCGGCTCCACCACCAGCAGATCCAGCACCTGCCTGCCCGCCAACGCCTCGCGCTCCACCAGTTTGGCCAGCGCCGCCACCTCGGCGCGCAAGGCACTTGCTTCGCCCTCGGCCTCGGATCTTGCCGCCCGCGCTTCGGCCTCGCGGCCCTGCACCTCGGCCCGCGCCTCCTCTGCCGCAACCAAAGCGTCCCCGGCCGCCTCGGCCGCCTCCGCTGCGGCCTCCTGCGCGCTTTCCGCCGCAGCAAAGCCTTCGTCCGCCGCCCCCATCGCCGCCTCTGCCGCCAGAACCGCGTCACGCGCCCGCGCAGCCTCGGCTTCGGCCCGCTGCAACACCGACGCGTTATCCGCCATCAACCGCTGCGCCGACTGATGCCGCGCCACCAGCCGCGCCGAATCCTCGGTCGCCTGCGACAGCCCTGCCTCAAAGCCGCTCAGCGCCGCCGAAGCGCCCTGCGCCGCCTCCACCGCCTGCAACAATCGCGCATCATGCCCCTCATGCGCCCGCGCCACCTGCCCGATCTCCCAGTCCAGCCGCCCGATCACCTCGGCCGCATCACGGTTCAACGCCGCCTCGCGCTCGCCGTCGCGGGCCAACTCGGCAATGCGGCCCCGCAGGCTGTCGATCGTGGCCCGCGCCCGCGCGTCCTGCTCGGCCAAAGCATCGCGCTGCACCATCAGGCGCTGCAACACCGCGCCCGCAATCGCTTCTTCATCGCGCTTTGGCGGCAAGGTATCCTCCGCCGCTTCGCGCGCCCGCCCCGCCGCCAGCGCCAAACCTTCCGCCTGCCCCGCCTCGACCAGCCGCACGCGCAGCAGGCCGTCGGCCTCGCCGCGCGCCAGATCCGCCTCGCGCCAGCGCCGGAACAGCAACTGCCCCTCGGCGCGGCGCAACTCCTCGCCGATCTCGCGGTAGCGCACCGCCTGTTTGGCCTGCCGCATCAGCACCGACAACTGCTGCGCCATCGCCTCCAGCACGTCATCCACCCGCAAAAGGTTGGCGTCCGCACCTTGCAGCTTCAACTCCGCCTCGTGCCGCCGCTGATAGAGGCCCGAGATGCCCGCCGCCTCTTCCAGCACCATCCGCCGCGCCTTGGGCTTGGCGTTGATCAACTCGGCAATCTGCCCCTGCCGCACCAAAGCCGGGCTGTGCGACCCGGTCGAGGCATCGGCAAACAGCATCTGCACATCGCGCGCCCGCACGTCCTTGGCATTCAGCTTGTAGGCCGATCCCGCATCGCGCGTAATCCGCCGCACGATCTCGATCTGATCGGCATCGTTGAACCCCGAAGGCGCCAGCCGCTCGGCATTGTCCAGCACCAGCGCCACCTCGGCAAAGTGCCGCGCCCCGCGTGAGGCCGCACCGTTGAAGATCACATCCTCCATGCCGCCGCCGCGCATCGCGGTGGGCCGGTTCTCGCCCATCACCCAGCGCAACGCCTCCAGCAGATTGGATTTGCCACAGCCGTTGGGGCCGACAACGCCCGTCAGCCCATCGTGAATCACCAGCTCCGTGGGGTCCACAAAGCTTTTGAAGCCGTTCAGCCTGATTCTGGAAAAGCGCAAAACGCCCCGGCCCCCGTGATGTCTTCTGGACCTTCAATATTTCTTGCGCACAGGCCAGAGTCAACGCCTCACCCCATCATCTGGCAACCCCTACCCGCTTATCCCCAACATCTTGCTGGAAGCTGCACAAACCCCAATAGAAACGCCCTTCCGCCTCCCGTTTCTTGCCGGACGGGTTTTAAATCAAATCAGGCGCGTTTCCAGACGGTTCGACGCGCATAACCCCCAAGCCCATTTCCCGCTGCATTACCGCGCAAGCCCCGCCCATTCCGTCGGCGCGCAGCCTTTCACCCGCAAAAACTCGCGGTTGAAGTTGGATTTGGTGTTGAACCCCGAAGCCAGCATCGCCTCGGTCACGGGCTTGCCCGCCGCCAATTCCGCACAGGCATGCGCGATCCTGTGCGCGTTGATATAGCGCGAGACGTTCTCGCCCCCCGCCCGGTTCACCGCGCCCGACAGCGCCTTGGCGGGCACGCCCAGCCGCCGTGCAAGCTGGCTCAGGCTCAGGTCCGGTTCCAGATAGGGCCGCCGCCCGGCCATCAGCGCCTCAAGCCGCGCGAGCAACGCCGCGTCCGCCTCGCCGTCATGCCCCGCCAAATCTGAACCCGCCAGCTCGCCACCCTCCCCCGCACCGGCCTGCAACGAGCCCGACAGTCCCAGCCCCCCCAGCGCCAGCAGAGTGACCGACGAAAACACCCCGATGATCACCGGCTGCCACGCCCCCAAACCGGCAATCTGCGCCGCCACGATCACCCCGTCGCTGATCCCCGACAGCACCAGCGCGCCGCCGATCACCCGCCAGATCACCAAAGGCCGCTGCCCGCTGGCCAACTGCGTGCGCGCCAGCACGTCCCGCCCGGCGCGCAGCACCCACAGCATCGCCCCACCGTAGCCCACAAAGACCGCCATCACCGCCTGATCCACCACCCCCGGCGCAAACCCCACGCAAAACGCGGTGAACAGCGGCGGCAGCGCATGCACCCAGTCGCGCGCCGGGGTCAGCCCGCGCATCGCCACCCCCTGCAACGCCAGCCAGGCCAGCGGCGGGATCAGCGTAGCCGTCACCGGCTGCACCGCGCCAAACCCCGGCACCGCGTAATACTGGTGCAGCGAGATTACCACGCCCTGCACCATGCAGGCCGCCAGCAACGCCAGCATCAGCGCCGGCTGCTCGCGCCGAAGTGCCGCGCGCAGCAGCATGAACCCCAACACCAAGGCGGCCATCAACGGCACCGGCAAAACCAACATCAAACACTCCCAAACCCGGCTTTTGCCCCAACCTCGTCCAAAAACCGGTTCCGCGCGACCTTAAACCGGTTTCAGGACGCGTCGCGGCGCAAAAACCCGCACACCCGCTCCATAACCCCAACCCCGAAAGGAACCGCCATGCTGCGCCTGACCCTCGCCCTGCTGCTTGCCGCAAGCTCCCTGCACGCCGAATCGCTGCCCGGCTATCTGCCGCTTGCCGTCCCTGCCGCCCACCGGCCCGCGCCGATGAAAGGTGCGCTCTGGTATCCTGCGGCGGGCACCGCCCCCGAAATCACCATCGGCGCCGATGCGGTATTCGTGGGCACCATCGCTTTGGCCGCCCCCACGCCCGCGCCCGGCCTGCACCCGCTGATCGTGCTGTCGCACGGCTCGGGCGGCAATGTGGACAACCTTGGCTGGCTGGCGCAGGCGCTGGTCGCAGGCGGCGCCATCGTGATCGGCGTCAACCATCAGGGCAGCACCTCGCGCGACAGCCAGCCCGCCACCGCAACCGCCATCTGGAACCGCACCGATGATATCTCGGCGCTGCTTGACTGGGCGCTGGCCAACCCCGAACTCGCACCGCGAATCGACCCTGCCAGCATCACCGTGCTGGGCTTTTCGATGGGCGGGGCCACCGCGCTGCATCTGGCTGGCGCACGCCAAAGCGCCGCCGCCTTCGCCGAGTATTGCGCCACCAAAGGTCTGGCCGCCCCCGATTGCAGCTTTCCCCACAGCGGCGGCGTCGATTTCACCAAACTGCCCGCGCGCTGGCAGGCTGATCTGCGCGATCCCCGCGTCACCGCCACCATCGCTGTCGATGCAGGCTTCAGCCACGCCATGCGCACCGAAGGCATCACCATCCCCACCCTGCTGATCAACCTCGGCACCAAAGGCGCGCCGTGGCAGGCGTCCGGCACCGGGCCCGAAGGCAGCAACCTTGCCGCCCGCATCCCAACCGCCGAATACGTCGAAATCCCCGGCGCCATCCACTACACCTTCCTTGGCGAGTGCACATGGGCCGCCCCGCTGATGCTGTGGCTTTCGGGCGAAGATGCCATCTGTTCAGACCCCGCAGGCACCAACCGTGCCGCCGCGCACCATCAGATCGCCACTGCCATCACCGGTTTCCTCAACCGCCAAACCGGATCTTGACCGGGCAACGCCCACGCCGCACTTTCATGGCGGAGGTATCCGCCATGACCCAAAACCCCCTGACCGGCCACTGCCTCTGCGGCGCCACCCGGTATGAGGCCACCGCCGAACCGCTCTGGCAATCGCATTGCCACTGCGAAAGCTGCCGCCGTGCCACCGCCTCGGCCTTCACCTCGTTTTTCGGCATCGCTGACGGGCACTGGCGCTGGACCGGCACACCCCCCGCCACCTATGCCTCGTCCCCCGGCGTGTGGCGCGATTTCTGCCCCACCTGCGGCTGCCAGATGGCCTATCGCGCGGCCAGATTTCCCGGCGAGATCCATTTCTACGCCGCCACCCTGACCGAGCCCGCGCGCTATCACCCCACCAGCCACGTCCACAGCGCCGAGGCCCTGCCATGGCTGCACCTCGCCGATGGCCTGCCGCAGGAATGATCCCGCACCGCGCCACGCAGCCCTATGACTGGACAGCCCTGCTGCACCTGATCCAGACCGAATTTGCCTATATGGCCGGGCGCATCTCACCGCCTTCGTCGATGCTGGCGCTGACCGAAGCGCAGCTTCTGGGCCTTGCCGCCACATCCGAAATTTGGGTGATCGGCGCGCCGCCCATCGCCTGCGTGTTCCTCACCGCCAAACCCCACAGCCTCTATCTCGGCAAACTTGCCGTTGCCGCCAACCACCGGGGCCGGGGCCATGCCCGCGCCCTGATCACCCGGGCGGCCACGCGCGCCAAAATCCTTGGCCTGCCCGCCCTTACCCTGCAAACCCGTGTCGAACTGGTCGAGAATCATGCGGCCTTCGCGGCACTCGGCTTTGTTGAGACCGGGCGTTCGGCGCATCCGGGCTTTGCCCACCCCACCACGGTTGAATTTCGCCTGCCGCTCTGATCACAGATCGGTATGGCGGCACACCGGGGCTTGGCATCGCGCAAAGCCACAGCTATCCCGGAGACCGAACTCAAAGCGGAGCGTTCCATGCCCAGCCTTCTGACCATCTCGGGCGCTTTGCGCGCGGCCTCCACCAACCGCGCGCTGCTGGCCGAGGCCGCGCGTCTATTTGCGCCGGACCAGCATATCGACGCCGACCTGCGCCTGCCGCTTTATGACGCCGATATCGAAGCGCTTGGCATCCCGCCCGAGGTACAGCTTTTGGCCGATCAGATCGCGGCGGCGGATGCCGTGGTGATCTCGACCCCCGAATACAACAAGGGCCTGTCGGGGGTACTGAAGAACGCGCTCGATTGGGTCAGCCGCACCGGCAGCAATCCGTGGCTGGACAAGCCCGTCGCCATCCTTTCTGCCGCCGCAGGCCGAGCGGGGGGCGAGCGGGCGCAATTCTCGCTCCGCCTCTGCCTCGTCGCCTTCCGCCCGCGCCTGCTGATGGGTCCAGAAATGATGCTGGCCAATTCCGGCAAGGCGTTTGACGAGAACGGCCACCTGACAGACGCCTTCAGCCGTAAAACCCTGCAACAGTTGATGGACGCCCTGCGCGCCGAAACCAAGGTCGCGCCGGCCAGTCAGTCGTGAAACGCGGCGCTCACGCCAGATAAGCGCGGAACTCCTGCACCACCTGCGCGTAAACCGCGCGCTTGAAGGGCACGATTGCCGCCACCATCGCCTCCGCCCCGATCCAGCGCCATGCGCCAAACTCGGGGTGGTCGCTGGCGATATTCACCTGATCGTCGCGGCCCTCAAAACGGTAGAGAAACCACTTCTGCCGCTGGCCGCGATACTTGCCACCCCAAACGCGGCCCAACAATTCCGGCGGCAGATCATAGGTCACCCAACCGCTGGTCTTGGCCAAAAACATCACCAGATCTGCGGTGACCCCGGTTTCCTCCCACAACTCGCGCAGCGCCGCCGCGCGGGGCTTTTCGCCATCATCAATGCCACCCTGCGGCATCTGCCAGGCGGGCACCGCACTGTCCAACCGCTGCCCGCCAAAGATCAACCCGGCCTCGTTGATCAGCATTACGCCGACACATGGCCGGTAGGGCAGCGCCGCGCCCGCCATATCAGGGCTTTGGCGCCACAGCCGACAGCCCGCGCAGGATGTCCACGGCATAGGCCAGCTGGTAATCTTCATCCCGCAGCTTGGCCGATTCCTCGGTGCGCGCACGGTCTTCTTCCAGCTGCTTGCGCTCGTCCTCCGACATCGAATCATTGGTGATGGCGCCGCGCAAACTGGCCTCGGTGCGCGGCTCGACGGCGGTTTTCGGTGCCTCGGCACCTTCTTCCACGGGCGGCCGCACCGGCTGGTTCACCACGATATCGGGCATCACGCCCAGCGCCTGAATAGACCGGCCCGAGGGGGTATAATACCGCGCCGTCGTCAGCCGCATCGCGCCGTCACCCTTCAGCGGGATCAGCGTCTGCACCGAGCCTTTGCCGAAACTGCGGGTGCCCACCACGATGGACCGGCGCTGATCCTGCAACGCCCCCGCCACGATCTCGGAGGCCGAGGCCGAGCCGCCGTTGATCAGCACCACCAGCGGCTTGCCACCCGCCAGATCGCCCGCCACCGCATTGAACCGCTCGCCGTCCGCCGCACTGCGGCCCCGGGTCGAGACGATCTCGCCACTTTCAAGGAAACTGTCCGACACCGAAATCGCCTGATTCAACAGCCCGCCGGGATTGTTGCGCAGATCAATCACAAAGCCGTTCACCTTGTCGATGCCACCGGCCTCGGCCACCATCTTGGTGATGCCCTCTTCCAGCCCCGGCTGGGTCTGCTCGTTGAACGTCGAAATGCGCAACACCACCGTGCTGCCCACCAGCCGCGCCTTCACCGCCGTCAGCTTGATGGTGTCGCGGATGATCGACACATCGAACGGCTCATCCGTCCCCTCGCGCACGATGGTCAGGATGATCTCGGAGCCGACCTCGCCGCGCATCAGATTGACCGCATCATCGAGCAGCAGGCCCAGCACCGATTCGCCGTTCACATGGGTGATGAAATCGCCCGCCAGAATCCCCGCCTTGTCGGCCGGTGTGCCATCCATCGGCGCCACCACCTTCACATAGCCCTCTTCCTGCGTCACCTCGATGCCAAGCCCGCCAAACTCGCCCTTGGTCTGCTCGCGCATCTCGTCGAAATCACTGGCGCTCAGATAGCTGGAATGCGGATCAAGCGAGGTCAGCATGCCATTGATCGCCGCCTCGATCAGGTCTTTGCTGTCGGTCTCTTCCACATATTGCGCGCGGATCCGCTCGAATATATCGCCGAACAGATCAAGCTGTTCATAGACCGAGGCGTTCTGGCCGGCCTCTTCGGCAATCAGCGGCCCCGCCACCTGCGTGGTCAGAACCCCACCGGCAATGATGCCGCCCAATGCCGCCAACACGATCTTTTTCATGCCCGATCCACTCCTGCCCGATCCACTCCTGCCCGATCCACTCCTGCCCGACCCATTCTCGCCCGACCCATTCTCGCCCGTACTCGCCATTCCCGTCTATTCCTTTGCTTTGGCCGTTGCCCTGAACCATTCCATCGGGTCCACCGGGCGGGCACCTTGCCTCAGTTCCAAGTAAAGCGTTTCCGTATCGCGCGCGCCAGCCTCATTATCTGATGCGGTGAAATCGGCAAGCCCCTCATCCGTCGGGGCACTGGTGCCCGCTTTCGCCGCACCCCGCATCAATCCCAAGGGCGCGTCCTGGGCTATCACCTCGCCCACCTCGCCATATACCTGTTCTAGACCCGCCACGATCAAAAGATAGCCACCGCCCGGCTCAAGGATCATCACGTTTCCGTAGTCGAGCAATGGCCCGCGATAGCGGATGGTCGCAGGCCAGGGCGTGGTCACCAGCGCACCGGGCCGGGTGGCCAGCGTCAAGCCAGGGCGCACCACCCCCGCCGCATCCGCCTCGCCGGGGGCCAGCAGCACGGTGCCAAGCGCGGGCAGATCCAGCAAGCCCTTGGCATCGACAAAGCCGGTAAAGCCATTGTCATCCAGCGCCAGCCCCCCGGCAAACGCCTCAAGCGTATCGGCACTTTCCAGCAAGCCGCGCAGCACTTCCGGGTCTTCGGTGAACCGGCGCGGCAACTCGGTACGGTCCGATATCGCCTGACTGAGGGCCGAGCGCGCTGCCTGCGCCGCCTGCAACCCCGCGCCCAAAGTCTCGCCCGCCTGCCGTTGCAAGGCGCGGATATCGGCCAGCTCGCGCAATTCTGCCCCCAGCAGATTGGCTTCGGCCTGCAAGGCGGGCGTCACATCGGCCAGCAGCATCCCCGACCGCACGGTGCCCAAAGGCCCGCTGGGATGCAACAACAGCAAGGGCCCCGGTTCCGCCTCGATCCGGCTCAGCACCGCCAGCAGTTGCGCCACCTTGTCGCGTTTGGCCTCGAATTGCAGGGTCAGCACCGCCTCGCGCAACTCGGCCTGCCGCAGCGCCTCGCGCAGGGCCGCCTGCCCCGCCTCATAGGCCTTGATGGTGCGGGTCAGCGCCTGCACCCGGTCTTTCGCCGCCACCGCCGCGTCAAGTGCCGCCACCGCCGCCTGCAACTCGGCTGAGGCCGCCTGCGCCTGTTCGGCCACGCCCTCGGCTTGCCCCATGCAAGGCCACAGCAGCACCAACAGGGCAAGCGCGCGCATCATGCCAACAGCAAACTCCGTCCGGTCATCTCGATGGGCTCTTCCACCCCCATCAGATGCAGCAGCGTCGGCGCAAGATCGGCCAGCCGCCCTCCGCTGCGCAACCGCGCACCGGCAGGCCCGCCCACCAGCACCACCGGCACCGGATTGGTGGTGTGCGCGGTGTGCGGCCCGCCGGTTACCGGATCAACCATCACCTCGCAGTTGCCATGATCCGCCGTCACGATCATCGCCCCACCCCGCGCGGCCAAAGCGGCCAAGGCGCGCCCCAGCCCCCGGTCCACCGCCTCGCAAGCGAGAACAGCCGCAGGCAGACTGCCGGTGTGGCCCACCATATCGGGGTTGGCATAATTCACCACGATCAGATCATAGCCGCGTTCAATCGCCGCCACCAACTGATCGGAAACCTCGTCCGCCGACATTTCGGGCTGCAGATCATACGTGGCCACCTTCGGCGATTGCGGCATGAACCGCGTTTCGCCGGGGAAAGGCACCTCGCGCCCGCCATTCAGGAAAAACGTGACATGCGGGTACTTTTCCGTCTCGGCCAGCCGGAACTGCGTCAGCCCCTTGGCCGCCACCCATTCGCCCAGCGTGTTCACCAGATGGCGCTTGGGAAAAGCCGAGGCCATATAGCCCGAATGGCTGTCAGAATATTCCACCATCCCCAAAGCCGCCGCCCATTCTGGCCGCGTGCCGGTGACAAAGCCCTTAAACCCCGGCTCCGCCAGCGCCGCCAATATCTCCCGCGCCCGGTCGGCCCGGAAATTGAGGCAGAAAAGCCCGTCGCCGTCCCGCGCCCCCGCATAACCACCAATCACCGAAGGGGCGATAAACTCATCCGTCTCGCCCCGCGCATAGGCCTGCGCCACCGCCGCGCCCGCATCCCCGGCCGCCACCCCTTCACCAAACACCACCGCCCGGTAAGCCCGCTCCACCCGCTCCCACCGGTGATCGCGGTCCAGCATCCAGTACCGCCCGGTCACCGTGGCCACTTCCGCCCCCACAGGCAGCCCCAGCATCAGCGCACTCACAAACCCCGCCGCACTGGAAGGTGCCACATCGCGCCCATCCGTCACCGCATGCAGCGCCACCCGCACCCCATGCGCCACGATGGCCCTGCACGCCGCCAGCACATGCGAGATATGCCCATGCACCCCGCCATCCGACACCACCCCCATCAGATGCGCCGTCCCACCCGAGGCTTTCAGCCTGGCGGTGAAGCTCAACAGGGCCTCGTTCGTGGCAAACGTCCCATCCTCGATCGCCAGATCAATCGCGCCCAGATCCATCGCCACCACCCGCCCCGCGCCGATATTGGTGTGGCCCACCTCGGAATTGCCCATCTGTCCCGTCGGCAAGCCGACATCAGGTCCGTGCGTGGTCAGCGTGGCATGCGGGCAGTCGTGCCAAATGCGGTTGAAGTTCGGAACATGCGCCTGCGCAGGCGCGCTGACCGCGGGGTTCGTGCCAATCCCCCAGCCATCCAGAATACACAAGACGACGGGTTTGGG
>JANNAV010000011.1:0-10431 GCA_031384695.1 Paracoccaceae bacterium | reverse complement strand
AGGCGGATGTGCTGGTGTGCCCGACGCGGTCTTCGTTTCACGAGGGGCTGGCTTTGGTGGTGGTGGAGGCGGCGGTGCACGGGGTGCCGAGCGTGCTGAGTTCGGTGGTGCCCGCCAAAGACCTGATGGGCGAGGCCTGCGCCGAGTTCGCGGCGGATGACGTGGCGGGCCTTACGGAGGCGTTGCGGCGCGTGGCGGCGGCGCCGGAAGTTTACGCAGCGTTGCGGCGGGCGGTGGCGGGCAAGGGGGTGATGTTCCGGGATGGCACGCTGTCCTGGGGCTCGCAGTTGTACCGTGCGATTATGATTTGAGCGGGGGGGACGACGTTCCGGAACCACACAGCTAATTTCTAGTCGGAAGAGTCGCACGCAAAGACAACAAAAGCCGTTTGATGTCCTCGTCAGCATGAAGCGCCTCCAAGTTATGGATACACTTAATGCCTGTCCCTAAAATAATCCCGTTGGAGTCACAGCCGAAACGTTTAGAAATTTCCATTAAGTAGCGTGGCTCAGGAATGCGGAAGTTGCTCGCGATCTTGTTCACGCATTGGTACGTTGAATAGGCGGCCAAATCTGCGAACTTCAATAGAACTTCTTCGCTTTTCTGGCGCGTGACGAAGCCGAATGGATTGAACTTGCGAAGGTAAGTAGCGTTTTCGTGTTGCGGATTTTCTTTGATTTTACCGATGTAGCGAATAAGTGTGTCGAAGTTGTGGTTCCTGTCTTCAAAAATCACAATAGGCTCATCAGCGTCGAATCCGGAAATCGCGAGATACCTTCCAACACATTCAAGTAAGTAGTGCGCACACTTATTATAAAACATGTGTGGATTCCAATCAATTTCGCTAGCATAATTTCCCAATGTAGCCTTTCTGGAGATGACTGCAAAGTAACGAGCATTGATTGTTGCCGCTTTCCTGGCGAAGAATACCGTTTGAGAATGATTGAGGTCCGTAGCATGCACCCAGTTTCTTGGGATGGCGTCTTCTACTTCCTTTAGGACCGATCTGGCGTGAATCGTCGTTGCGTGAGGCATTACAGCAGCGGCCATCACAAAATAGGGGCTTGCCCCGGGTTTTCCATCAGAGCGCACGGCCTTGATTCCAAGATCGCCACTCTCATCAATGAAAACAGAGCACCTCATGTGATCAGCTTAAGCGAGAGTTAAAAAATTGCAATGACTAAGCATTGCACATCCGGGCCGCGCAAGCGTGCGCGCCCGTTAAACGCTGAAAACGGTCCACTGGACCGTTTTCGCCCCGGCAAGGCCGGGGCCGCGTTTAACCCTGCAACGTCCGCACCCCGTATCCTTCACCCCGTGCCTTCATCGCCGCCACTACGGCGATGCTGGCGGCGGCGGTGGTGAAGTAGGGGATCTTGTCCATCAGGGCGACGCGGCGGATGTCGCGGCTGTCGCTGATGGCCTGGGTGCCTTCGGTGGTATTCATCACCAGGGCGATCTCGTCGTTTTTCAGGCGGTCGACAATGTTGGGGCGGCCTTCCCAGACCTTGTTCACCGGGGTGGTGGTGATGCCCTCGGCGGCGAGCCAGCTTGCGGTGCCGCGGGTGGCGATGATCTCGAAGCCCAGCGCCACCAGATCGCGCAGGGCGGTGGCGAAGGCGGGGGTTTTGTCCATATCCTTGATCGACACGAAGGCGCGGCCGGTGTCGGGCAGGATCACGCCGGCGCCCATTTGCGCCTTGAGGAAGGCCAGCGCGAAGGTGCGGTCCCAGCCCATCACCTCGCCGGTGGAGCGCATTTCGGGGCCGAGCACCGGATCGACGCCGGGGAAGCGGGCGAAGGGGAGGACGGCCTCTTTGACGCTGAACCACGGGGTGATGGGGTCAGCGAGGGTCATCGGATCGGCAAAGGGCAGCGTGGTGTCGGGGCCTGCGTCTTTGGCGTAGGGCGGGCGGAGGGGGAAGTTCGACAGCGGCTCGCCGGCCATCAGGCGGGCGGCGATGGAGGCGATTGCAGAATCGGTGGCTTTGGCGACGAAGGGCACGGTGCGGCTGGCGCGGGGGTTGACTTCGAGGACGTAGATATCGGTGCCTTTAATGGCGAACTGCACATTCATCAGGCCGACGACATGCAAGGCGAGGGCCATCTGCACGGTCTGGCGTTTCAGCTCGGTGATGGTCTCAGTGGTGAGGGAATGCGGGGGGAGCGAGCAGGCAGAATCGCCGGAATGCACGCCCGCCTCTTCGATATGTTCCATGATGCCTGCCACATGCACGTTCTGCCCGTCGGAAAGGGCATCGACATCGACCTCGATGGCACCGGAGAGGTAGCTGTCGAGCAGCACTGGCGAGGAGCCGGAGACCTGTACGGCCTCGCGGATGTAGCGTTCAAGCTGGGCATCGTCGCGGATGATTTCCATCGCACGGCCGCCCAGCACGAAAGAGGGGCGGATCACGAGGGGGTAGCCGACGGTGGCGGCAACCGCGAAAGCCTCGTCGCGCGAGCGGGCGGTGCCGGTGTGGGGTTGTTTCAGGCCAAGCTTGTGCAAGAGTTGCTGGAAGCGTTCGCGGTCTTCGGCAAGGTCGATGGCGTCGGGGGTGGTGCCGAGGATGGGGATGCCTTCGTTGGCCAGCGCTTGGGCCAATTTCAGGGGGGTCTGGCCGCCAAGCTGCACGATGACGCCGTGCAGGGTGCCGTTGTCCTGCTCGACGCGCAGGATTTCGAGGACGTGTTCGAGGGTGAGCGGCTCGAAATACAGCCGGTCGGAAGTATCGTAGTCGGTGGAGACGGTTTCGGGGTTGCAGTTGATCATGATCGTCTCATAACCCGCTGCGGTGAGGGCATAGCAGGCGTGGACGCAGCAGTAGTCGAATTCGATCCCCTGGCCGATGCGGTTGGGGCCACCGCCGAGGATGACGACTTTTTTCGCATTGCTGGGCCGGGCTTCGCATTCGACTTCGCCCATCGCGGGCATCTCGTAGGTGGAATACATGTAGGGGGTTTGCGCCTCGAATTCGGCGGCGCAGGTATCGATGCGTTTGAAGACCGCCTTGACGCCGAGGCGCAGGCGGGCGCGGCGGACCTGCGCCTCGTCACGGCCGGTGAGATGGGCGAGGCGGGCGTCGGTGAAGCCGAACATCTTGAGGCGGCGCAAGCCGTGTTCGGTGACGGGCAGGCCTTTGGTGCGGACCTCGGCCTCGATGTCGATGATCTCGCGGATGCGGGCGAGGAACCATGGATCAAAAGCGGTGGCTTGGTTAAGCTCGTCGTTGGTGAGGCCGAAGCGCATGGCCTGCGCGATGACGCGGATGCGGTCGGGGGTTTGCAGGGAGAGGGCTTTGAAGATGGCGGCGCGGTCGGGGTTTTCGGGCGGGGCGCCGGGGATGGCGATCTCGTCAAAGCCGGTGAGGCCGGTTTCGAGCGAGGCGAGGGCTTTTTGCATCGATTCGTGAATGGTGCGGCCGATGGCCATCACCTCGCCCACCGATTTCATTGCGGTGGTGAGGTAGGGGAGCGCGCCGGGGAATTTCTCGAAGGCGAAGCGGGGGATTTTGGTAACCACGTAATCGATGGCGGGCTCGAACGAGGCGGGGGTGACTTTGGTGATGTCGTTGTCCAGTTCGTCGAGGGTATAGCCGACGGCCAGTTTGGCGGCGATTTTGGCGATGGGAAAGCCGGTGGCCTTGGAGGCGAGCGCGGACGAGCGGCTGACGCGCGGGTTCATCTCGATCACCACCATGCGGCCATCGGCGGGATTGATCGCCCATTGCACGTTGGAGCCGCCGGTTTCCACGCCAATCTCGCGCAGCACGGCGATGGAGCCGTTGCGCATGATTTGGTATTCCTTGTCGGTGAGCGTCAGGGCGGGGGCGACGGTGATGCTGTCGCCGGTGTGGACGCCCATCGGATCGACGTTTTCGATGGCGCAGACGATGATGGCGTTGTCTTTGGTGTCGCGCACCACCTCCATCTCGAATTCTTTCCAGCCGAGGAGGGATTCATCGACGAGGATTTGGGCGACGGGGCTGGCATCGAGGCCGGAGCGGCAGATCGCCTCGAAATCGTCGCGGTTATAGGCCACACCGCCGCCGGTGCCGCCGAGGGTATAGGCGGGGCGGATGATGGCGGGAAGGCCGACGTATTCGATGGCGGCCAGCGCCTCGGCGACGCCTGCGTTGATGTCGTATTTGCCGGTTGGCAGTTTTGGTGCGGCGATGATGGTGGCTTTGGGGTTTTCCAGGCCGATACGGTCCATCGCCTCGCGGAACAGTTTGCGGTCTTCGGCCATCTCGATGGCTTCACGCTTGGCCCCGATCAGCTCGACGTTGAATTTCTCCAGCACGCCCATGTCGGCGAGGGCAAGTGCGGTGTTCAGGCCGGTCTGGCCGCCCATGGTGGGCAGCAGGGCGTCGGGGCGTTCCTTTTCGATGATTTTCGCCACGACTTCGGGGGTGATCGGTTCGATATAGGTGGCATCGGCAAGGCCGGGATCGGTCATGATGGTGGCGGGGTTGGAGTTGACGAGGATGACCCGGTAACCCTCTTCGCGCAGGGCCTTGCAGGCTTGCGCACCGGAATAGTCGAACTCGCAGGCTTGGCCGATGACGATGGGCCCGGCACCGATGATCATGATGGACTTGATGTCGGTTCTTTTCGGCATATCGGCCCCCAATGCGCAAAACTTTGCGGGTTATAGCCAGCGCGCGCCGGGGCACAAGCGGATTCCGGGATGTGGGTTGGCTTGCTTTTATGAACAAGGTTAGCTATGTTAGCTAAGCAACATCCGAGGTATGCGATGCAAGTCAATGTTCATGAGGCGAAAACTCAACTTTCCAAACTAATTGAGGCGGCGCTGCGTGGTGAGGAAGTGATTATTGCGCGCGATGGCAAGCCTGCGGTGCAGCTCACAGCCATTGACAAGCCAAAATTCAAGATCGGGATGCCCGGCTTTATCGGGATGCGGGTGCCGGATTTTCTGGAGCCTATGACCGAGGAAGAACTGGCGGAGTGGGAGTAGGTGGCGGGGATATTGCTCGACACCCATATTTGGGCTTGGACGCTGACCGGTGATGCTAAGCTGTCGCGACTGGCATCCTCCGCACTTGGCAGTGCAGAGATCTTTGTCAGCCCGATTTCGATCTATGAAATCACTCAGAAAGTGCGCTTGGGCAAATGGGCTGAGATGGATCCGATGGTTGCGGTCTTGCTGGAAACGCTGACCGCTCAGCGTGCCGCGCTGGCGCCGTTTTCTGCCGAAATCGCGCAAGAAGCCGGCCTGCTGGACTGGCCGCACCGCGATCCGTTTGACCGGATACTGGCGGCGACGGCGCTGGTGCGTGGCATGGATTTCATCTCTGCCGATCCGGTGTTTGATGCGGTGCCGGGGTTGCGGCGGATCTGGTAGGTTGAAGGCCGGGGGTTGCCCCCCGGCCTTTTGGGTGTTGGCGGGTGATCAGGCCTTTTGGCCCACCGCAGCCTCGGCGGCGGCGATCATCGCGCTGCGCTTTTTCACTTCGTCGCCGATTGGCGGGCCCTGAAAGCGGCGGTTTTCGAAGGCCACCCAGACCACCAATGCGAGGGCGATAAAGCCCAGCACCACCCAGAGCACGCGCTCGTTCGGCGGGGCAATGGCGATGAACAGGATCACCGCCATGCCGACCACCGACAGCACCGTGACCAGCTTGTAAAGCCCCGCCGACATTGCCCATGGGCCGGGGTTCGGCCATTTGGCGGTGCCGTAAGCAAAGAAACCCGCCACCAGCGGCACGGTGAAGCTGAGGAACAGGAACACCAATGTGGAGTTCACCACGATCACATAGATCGAGGTGCCCGCCACCTTGATCGACATTGCCAGCACCACATAGAGGATGGCAAGCACCGTCGAAGTCCAGATGGCATTGACCGGCGTGCGGTACTTTGGCGAAACCGAGGCCAGCATTCTGGATACGCCCGGAACCCCGTCATCGCGCGAAAAGGCGAACAGCATGCGGCTGGCCGAAGTGACGGTGGCAAGCCCGCAAAGCAGTTGCGCGATCAGGATGCCAAGGTACAGAACAGTGGTCAGGCCCTTGGGCATGATCGCATCCATGGTGGCAAAGAACATGCCCCAGCCCTGCCCTGCGGCCACGGCCATATCCGGGATTGCCAGAGTGATGGCACAGATCATCACCCAGCCGATCAACGACGACCAGATCACCGCATTGACGATGCCCTTGGGCACCGAGGTGGCGGCGGATTTGGTTTCCTCGGAAGTATGCGCCGAGGCGTCGTAGCCGGTGATGGTATAGACCGGCAGCAACAGGCACAAAAGGAAGAGATAGCCCATGTTATCCGATTGCGGGAACACGTTGCCGCCTGCTTCCCCTGAGTAGTTGGTAAAGGTCCACAGCCGCGAGATGTCGATGGCCGGGGCGTAGTAAAGGCAGGCCAGCACCAGCACGGCGGTGGTGGCGAAGATGATATAGCCCGAGATATCCGTCAGCATGGTGGTGATCTTGATGCCGAGGTGGTTGAACAGTGCCTGTATCGCGGTGATCACGGCCACGAACACCACCACCTGCATATCGGTGCCGGTGAAGCCAAAGCTGGCGCCAAAGGTGCCGGCAAAGAAATAGGCGGTGCCGATGTTGATGGCGCCCAGCACGGTGACAAGGCCCAGAAGGTTCAGCCAGGCCGTCATCCAGCCGGTACAGCGGCCGCCCAGAATGGACGCCCAGTGATAAAGCCCGCCCGCAGTGGGGAAGGCGCTGGCGATCTGCGCCATGGCGAGGGCGAACATGCCCGACAGCACGCAGCCGACGATCCAGCCGATGCCCGCCCCTGCCCCGCCGACCGACGAGATGGCTTGTGCGAATGAGTTGATCCCGCCTGACAGGATGCAGATAATCGAAAACGATATGGCGAAGTTCGAAAACTTCGACATGCTGCGCGATAGTTCCTGAGCATAGCCCATGCCATGCAGGACTTTGATATCCTCGTGGCGTTCCTTGTCGGTATAGTCGTCCGAAGCCATTGGTGTTCCCTCCGAGCCATTGATGGTCGTGTTTCTTGTTCTCGCGTCGGCCAGAAACCGCCGCTGGGCGCATGGAAACCCGAATAGTTCAATCTGGCAAGCATTGAATAGAAATTTACAAAGCCGGGCCGCCACCTGCGTCATTTTATGCAGGGGCTGCGGCGGCAACCGGCTGGCGCGAAAGGCGATAAAGCCTTAGGTCACGGGGGTATGCGGGGCAGGCGGTTTGGGGGCGATGGTGGGGGCTATCTTGTGCGAACACGGACCGGGGGGGGCGCCTGCGCTGTTTTCCGGCGCGCGCGAGGTTGTGCGGGCGTGGCAGGCAGGCGAGGTGGCCCCGGCGCTGGCGCGGCTGGACGCGGCACGGGCGGCGGGGGCCTGGGTGGCGGGCTATCTGGGCTATGAGGCGGGCTATGCGCTTGAGCCGGCGCTTGCGCATCTGATGCCGCAACCGGCGGCACCGTTGCTGGCCTTTGGGGTGTTTGACGGGCCGCAGGATGCGGGTGGGCTGCTGGCGCAGGCCGCAGGTGAGGCCGGGGGCGTGCGGCTGGCACCCTTGGTGCCGGGGGTCAGCCGGGCGGATTATGGCGCTGCATTTCAACAGGTTAAGCGGTATATCGCGGCGGGGGACTGTTATCAGATCAACCTGACGCTGCCGCTTGAGACGCGGCTGCTGGCGGGAACGGCGCTGGGGCTTTATGGCGCGCTGCGGCAAGTGCAGGCGGTGGGGTACGGGGCATTCTGCGATCTGGGTGCTGCGGTTTCCGGGGGGCCTTCCGGGGGGGGGGCTGATGGGCCGCTGGTGATTTCGCGCAGCCCGGAGTTGTTCTTGCGGTTGAGTGCGGCAGGCCGGATCGAGGCGCGCCCGATGAAGGGCACAGCCCCGCGCGATGCCGATCCGGTGCAGGACGCGGAACTGGCCGAGGCGTTGCGCGGATCGGAAAAGGCGCAGGCCGAGAACCTGATGATCGTTGACCTGTTGCGCAATGATATCGCGCGTGTGGCGCTTGTGGGTTCGGTGAAGGTGCCGGAGTTGTTTGCGGTAGAAAGTTTCGCCACGCTGCATCAGATGTCAAGCCGGGTGGTGGGGCAGTTGGCGGCTCCGGCTTCGCTTGGCGGGGTGATGGCGGCGCTGTTTCCCTGCGGGTCGATCACCGGAGCGCCCAAAATCCGGGCGATGCAGATCATAGCCGAGGTGGAGCCTGCGCCGCGCGGAGTGTATTGCGGGGCGATCGGCTGGATGGCGCCTTCGGGGGAGGCGTGTTTTTCGGTGGCGATCCGCACCTTGAGCCTATGGGAGGCGGGGCGGATCGTGCTGAATGTAGGCGGCGGGGTGGTGCAGGATTCGACGGAGGACGGCGAATGGGACGAGGCGCTGTGGAAAGCACGCTTTACGCAGGCGCTGGTGAGCCGGGGCTGAGGCTGATCGAGACGATGCTGTGGGATGGCCGGGGGGTGGTGCGGCTGGGCCTGCATCTGGCGCGGTTGCAACGGTCGGCGGGGCTGCTGGGGTGGCCTTGCGATGGGCGGGCGGTGTTGGCGGCGGTTGGGGGGGTGGAGGGTGCGCCTGCGCGGCTGCGGTTGACGCTGGATGCGGCGGGTGTGGTGGCGGTTGCGGTATCGGCGCTGCCTGTGCCGGTTGGGGTATGGCGGTTGGGGATGGCGGCGGCGCGGCTGGCATCGGCGGATGCGTGGCTTGCAGTGAAATCGACGCGGCGGGCGGTTTATGATGCGGCGCGGGCGGGGCTGGAGGGCGGACTGGACGAGGTGATTTTCCAGAACGAGCGGGGCGAGGTTTGCGACGGGTCCATCACCACGCTGTTTTTTGACCGAGGGGATGGGCTGCGGACGCCGCCTTTGGCATCGGGCTTGTTGCCGGGGGTGTTGCGGGCCGAGATGCTGCTGGCGGGGTGCCGTGAGGAGGTGTTGCGGGCGCGCGATCTGGGTTTGGTGCGGCTGTGGGTGGGGAATTCGCTGCGGGGGCTGATGCCGGCGGTTTGGCTGGGGTGAGGCAGGTGCGGCCTGATTTGACCAGGTCCGGCAAGGAAAAGATTTAGTTTCTGGTCAGGGGCAATCCGCGGGCGATCCAGCCGGGGCCTGCGGCCGAGCCGAGCATGCCTTCGGGTACGTTGATGATGTGGGTAAAGCCCGCCGCCTGCAACTGATTGGCGAGCCGGGCCGAGCGTACGCCTTTGGCGCAGATCAGGGCGATGGGGGCGTCGCGGTTGCCACCTGCAAGATCGGTGAGGGCTTGGGCGAAATCTTCGCGGCGCATGTCGAGCCGTTTGGCCCCTGCCCCGGAGCCGGTGGCGACCCATTCATCGGGCCTGCGGATGTCGATCAGCAGGAGTGTCCCTTCGGCGGCCATCTGCTGAGCGGTGGCGGCATCCAGCGCTTCGCCCGCATACGTCGGGTATATCTGCGCATAGCCCAAGGCGGCGGCGGTGGCGAGGGCAGCCGTCAGGCCGAGGACAAAACGCCGTGAAACCCGCATGCCGCACCCCCGATCAAACTTTTGCCTATTGGCGCGCGGAAGGTGCTGCGATGCAATTCAATCTGTCGTGACCGTCAGGCGCGGGCTTGACTTGGGCACGCGGGCAGGGTGTACCTGCGCCGAAATCATCTTTTGCCTCGTGAAGGGGATCAGAATGCACGCCTACCGGAGCCATACCTGCGCCGCGTTGACCACCGCCCATGTGGGCCAGGAGATCCGGCTGGCGGGCTGGGTCCACCGGGTGCGCGACCATGGCGGGGTGCTGTTTCTGGATCTGCGCGACCATTACGGCATCACGCAGGTGATTGCCGACAGCGATTCCGCCGCCTTTGCCGGGCTGGAGGCGGTGCGGGCGGAATGGGTGGTGCGGATCGACGGGGTGGTGAAGGCGCGCGCGGCGGGGTTGGTGAACCCAAAGCTCGCCACCGGCGGGATCGAGGTTTACGCCACCGGCTTCACCGTGCTGGGGGCTTCGGACGAGTTGCCGATGCCGGTGTTCGGCGATGTGGATTACCCAGAGGAAACCCGGCTGACCTACCGGTTTCTCGACCTGCGGCGGGAAAAGCTGCATGCCAACATGATGCTGCGCAGTAATGTCGTGCGGAGCATCCGCAACCGGATGTGGGGGCAGGGTTTCAACGAATTTCAGACGCCGATCATCACCGCGAGCAGCCCTGAAGGGGCGCGGGATTTTCTGGTGCCCTCAAGGCTGCATCCGGGGAAGTTCTATGCCCTGCCGCAAGCGCCGCAGCAGTTCAAGCAGTTGATCATGGTGGCGGGGTTTGACCGGTATTTTCAGATCGCACCCTGTTTCCGCGATGAAGATCCGCGCGCCGACCGCTCGCCTACCGATTTTTATCAGTTGGATATCGAGATGAGTTTCGTGGAGCAGGCGGATGTGTTTGCCGCCGTGCAGCCAGTGGTGCAGGGGATATTCGAGGAATTTGCACCGGGCAAGACGGTG
>JANNAV010000030.1:0-13852 GCA_031384695.1 Paracoccaceae bacterium | reverse complement strand
TTTTTTTTTTTTTTATATTGTTTTTTCTTTTAATTTTTATTCTTTTTTACGTAAATCTTTCAAATTTTTTTTTTGTTTTTTTGGTTTGTTCGTTATTTGGGGTTCACGCTTTGTCCCCCCAACACGCCCCAAAAGCGGGATACGCGTTAAGATACCCGCTCTTGCCCGCTGTTTGGTGCCCAGTTTGATCCCGATCAGATTGGGCCGCCGCTACCAGCGCGCCAATGCCGCCTCGTCCGCGTCCTGCGCCGCAACCCAGCCTGCACCCGTGACTGATACTTCCCGCTTCCAGAACGGCGCCCGCGATTTGAGATAATCCATCAGAAATTCCGCAGCCGCAAAGGCATCGGCCCGGTGTGCCGCCGCCACAGCCACCATCATGATCGCCTCACCGGGCAACAACCGCCCGTGCCGGTGGATCACCAGAGCATCCGCCAGCCCCCAGCGCGCGCGGGCCCCGGCCATCATCGCGCCAATCGCCCGCTCGGTCATGCCGGGATAATGCTCGATCTCCATCGCCCGCAACGCACCACCATTGCCCCGCACCACCCCGGTGAACGTCACAATCGCCCCCGCGCCCGGCACCGCTGCGGCAAACGCATTGCTCTCGGCCCCCAGATCAAAGGCACCCGCTTGCACCGACAACCGCATCCTACCCCCCCGTCATCGGCGGGAAAAATGCAACCTCGCGCACCCCCTGCAACGGCGCGTCAAAACCCGACAGCTCCTGATCCAGCGCCACCCGCAAACTGCCCAGATCGGCAAACGCCATCGCATAGCGTTCCTCGCGCGCGACAAGTTCAGCAACCAGATCGGCCACCGTCGCCGCCTGCGTCTCCAACGCCTCGCGCGGCAAGCCGATCCGCTCGCGCACCCAGGCAAAATACAGCACGTCAATCATTTCTCGTCCCGCAGATAGGGCAGCGATTTGGTGAAGTACTCCCACCCGGTCAGAAAGGTAAGCACCGCCGCCACCCAGATCAACCCAAGCCCCACCATCGTCGCATAAGACGAACACCCCCGCATGCCGCAAGACCGGATCGGATCGGCCAACCCCTGGCTGACCAAAATCGCATACTCATCCGCCGTCATCCCCTGCCGCGCGATACCTTCGATGTATTCCAGCCCGGTGCCAAGGAACAACACCGCAATCGCCACCATCTGCGCCGTGGTTTTCCACTTGGCCAGCTTGGTCACCTTCAAAAGCCCCGCCTTCGCCCCCAGAAACTCGCGCAAACCGCCCACGAACACTTCGCGGAACATGATCACCGTCGCGGGCAGGATCAGCCAGGGGTTCATCCCCGAATAGCCGGTGATGATCAACAGCGCGATCACCACCATCGCCTTGTCGGCAATCGGGTCCAGCATGGTGCCGAACTTGGATTCCTGCTTCCAAAGCCGCGCCAGATAGCCGTCAAAGTAATCGGTGATCGCCGCCGTGATGAACAGGGTCAGCGCGAACCAATCCGCCCATGGCCGGTGGAAATAGAGAAACATCACCGCCACGCCAGGGGCGGCGATCAGGCGCATGACGGTCAGGCTGTTGGGCAGGTTCCACTTCATGCCCGATTGGTAGCCGAAGGGGGCAGTTGGGGGAAGGGGCAGTTTGCGGCCCGCCTCACCGAAGCGCCGCCAAAAGCACCAGCGACGGCTCGCCCGTCACCGGAAGCCCGACGCGCGCCTGATAGGCACTGATCGCCGCCCGCGTGTTGTTGCCGATCACCCCATCACTGCCTTGGGTGTCAAAGCCCGCCGCCGTCAACCGCCGCTGCAACTCCTGCCGGTCGGCAATCGTCATGCCTTGCGCATCGGGCGGAAACGCGCCGCGAATGGCCGGGCCACCGCGCAGCCGGTCCGAAAGATGGCCCACCCCGATCACATAGCTTTCGGCGTTGTTGTACCGCGTGATCACTGTGAAATTGCGGAACACCATGAACGCCGGGCCCCCCGCCCCCGCCGGGATCAGGATCGACGCCGCCCCGTGGTTCGGCACCACCCCACCATCCATGTCGCGCACCCCCAGTGCCGCCCAATCCGCCGGGCTGCGCGTGGTGCCGCGCCCGGCCTGCCCGGTGCTGAAACCGCCTGGCAGTTGCACCTCAACCCCCCAGGGCTGCCCCCGCGTCCAGCCCGATTTCGCAAGATACGCCGCCGTCGAGGCCAGCGCATCCGTCGGATCATCGCCCCAGATATCGCGCCGCCCGTCGCCGCGAAAATCCACCGCGAACCCCAGATACGAGGTGGGAATGAACTGCGTATGCCCCATCGCCCCCGCCCAACTGCCGGTCATCTGCTCGGGCGTGGTATCGCCGTTCTGAATGATCTTCAGCGCCGCGATCAACTGCTGCTCAAAGAACGGCCCCCGCCGCCCCTCGAACGCCAGTGTTGACAGCGCCGAGATCACCGGCACATTGCCGCGCCGCTCGCCATAAAAACTCTCCAAGCCCCAGATCGCGGTCACAACATGCGCCTCCACGCCGTAACGCGCCTCGATTTCGGCCAAAGTCCCGCCCTGCGCGGCCAAGGCCGCCCGCCCCTTCGACACCCGCTCGTCCGAGGCGGCAATCGCCAGATAATCCTGCAAAGACCGGGTAAACTCGGTCTGATTGCGGTCTTTCTCGATCACGCCGGGCAAAAACCCCACCCCGCGAAAGCCGGTCTGCAAGGCCGCCGCCGATATCCCCGCACCCGCCGCACGGCCGCGAAACCCCTCCACCCAAGCGTCAAACGCGGCGTTCGGCTGTGGCAACAGCCGGGTTTCCGGCTTTTTGACCCCCGATCCGCCCGGGGAGCCGCCGACACAAGCCGAAAGCCCCGCCGCCAGAATGCCAAAGGAAAACGCGCGTCTGCTGGTCTGCATTCTGGTCACCGCCCCGATCTGTTTCACCCAACCTAAACGATCAGACGCGGCGCTGAAAGTGGCCGGATCACAGCTACGCAGCTTACCCCCTTGCGCTGAAGAAATCGCTGATCGTCTGCGCCATCGCCGCCGATATCCCCTCCACCGCCGTCAAATCCGAAAGCCCCGCCCGCGCCACCGCCTTGGCCGATCCGAAATGCGCCAGCAAAGCCTTCTTGCGCGCCGCCCCCACGCCGGGAATATCATCCAGCGGCGTCATGGAAACCGCCTTGGCCCGCTTGGCCCTATGCGCGCCAATAGCCCAGCGGTGCGCCTCGTCGCGCAGCCGCTGCACGAAATATAGCACCGGCGAATTCATCGGCAAAGCAATGGGATGCGTGCCCACGCGGTGAAACTCCTCCTTGCCAAGATCGCGGTCCACACCCTTGGCCACGCCGATCATCGCAATGTCATCCACCCCCAGTTCCGATAAGATCGACGCCACCGCGGAAACCTGCCCCGCCCCGCCGTCGATCAGCAACAGGTCCGGCCAGGCCTCGGATTTCCGCTCCGGGTCTTCCTTCAGCAACCGCTCGAACCGCCGGGTCAGCACCTCTTTCATCATGCCGAAATCGTCCGAATTGGCCCCCGCCGCCGACTTGATGTTGAACTTGCGGTATTGCGATTTCAGATAGCCATCCACCCCCGAAACGATCATCCCCCCCACCGCATTGGTACCCTGAATGTGCGAGTTATCGAAAACCTCAATCCGTCGCGGTGCTGCGTCCAGATCAAACGCCTCCGCCAGCCCCGCCAGCAGCTTGTGCTGCGTGGTTGTCTCCGCCAACCGCCGCGCCAGGCTTTCGCGCGCATTCCGGGCCGCGTTTTCCACCAGTTCCGCCTTCTCGCCCCGCTGCGGCAGCGCCAGTTCCACCCGCCGCCCGGCCCGGTCCGACAGCAACTCCGTCACCAGATCCGGGTTCTCCACCCCATGCGACAGCAGGATCAGCCTTGGCGGCTCCTTGTCATCATAAAACTGCGCGAGGAACGCTTCCATGATCTCGGGCGCCTCCGCCCCCGCCCCGGTTTTGGGATAAAAATCGCGGTTGCCCCAGCTTTGGTTGGCGCGGATGAAGAACACCTGCACGCAGGCCTGCCCCTGATCCAGATGCAGTGCTATCACATCCGCCTCGGCAACCGTGGCCGGGTTGATTCCCTGCGCCGATTGCACTTGGGTCAACGCCTTGATCCGGTCGCGCAGCGCCGCCGCCCGCTCGAACTCCATGGCATCCGACGCCACCGCCATTTCCGCCGCCAGATTGGCCTGCACCGTCGTGGTCTTGCCCTGCAAAAACCGCTCGGCATCCGCCACCAGCGTGCCATAGGCCTCCGGGTCAACCTTGCCCACACAAGGGGCGGCACAGCGTTTGATCTGATACTGCAAACAAGGCCGGGTGCGCGCCTCAAACATCGCGTCTGAACAGTTGCGCAGCAAAAACACCTTCTGCAACTGGTTCAGCGTCCGGTTCACCGCCCCCGCCGAGGCGAAAGGCCCGAAATACGTCCCCTTCTCCGATTTCTTTCCCCGGTGCTTTTTCAACTGCGGAAAGGCGTGCTCCTTGCCGATCAGGATATTCGGGAACGATTTGTCATCGCGCAACAGCACGTTATAGCGCGGCTTCAACTGCTTGATCAGGTTCTGCTCCAAGAGCAGCGCCTCGGTCTCGGTGCGCGTGGTCAGAAACATCATCGCATGCGTCTCATGGATCATCCGCGCGATCCGCCCCGAATGGCCCGAGGTGCGCGCATAATTCGAAACCCGCGCCCGCAGATTGCGCGCCTTGCCGACATAAAGCACTTCCGAGGCCGCGTTCAGCATCCGGTAAACCCCCGGCGAGCCGTCGATGGTTTTCAGATAGCCCTGGATCAGATCATGCCCCGTCAGGGGCGCTTCGGTATTTTCAGGCACGGCCACAACCTTCATCGATTCTCTGCCTTGGCTGCACTCTTCTACGCCCGCGATCAAGTGCAAAGCTGTCCACGGTTTTTGTGGATAACTGCGTGGAGAAGATTTCAGGAGCCGCAAATTTCCCTTGTTTTCGGCACCGTTCCTTGATCTGCCTGTTTTTTAGGCACTTACCTAATCCATTGATATTGCTACGAAGAAAATTCTTCACATGGCAAATACCTGAAATGGAAAGACAAATTGTAACGGCCTCGTGACGGAATAAGACAAAGTGGACAACTATCGCGCGAGGTCTGCGCCAACGCTACTCAACACCCAGCACATCCACCGTTTTCCACGCCAGATGCTGCCCGCCATCCACCGCAATCATCTGCCCTGTCACACCGGCGCTCTCCAGAAAGAACCCGATCGCCGCCGTGATATCCGCCGGATTAGCCCCGCGTTTCAGCAGGGTTGCGGCGCGTTGGCGGGCAAAATGCACCTCCGATTGGCGGGTGCCCTGCATGGTGGGTCCGGGGCCGATCCCGTTCACCCGCACATGCGGCGCCAGCGCCTGCGCTGCGGTCCGGGTCAGCGCCCAAAGCCCCATCTTGGCCAGCGTATAGGTCATGAACTCCGGAGTCAGCTTGTTCACCCGCTGATCAATCATGTTGAGGATCAGCGCCTGCGCCACCGGCTCGCCCGCCGCATCGGCCACGGCTTCCGGTGCCTGCGCCGCAAACCCCTGCGTCAACACAAACGGCGCCCGCAGGTTCGATCCGATATGCCGGTCCCAGCTTTCCCGCGTCGCCGTGGCCAGCGTGTCATACTCAAAGATCGACGCATTGTTGATCAGCAGCGTCAAAGGCCCGCCCAACCCCGCCACCGCCCGCCCGATCAGGCTTTGCGTCTCCGCCTCGTCCAGCAAATCGGCCCGCAGCGCCACCGCGCGGCACCCCATCGCCTCGATCTCGGCCACCACCGCCTGCGCCCCTTCGGCCGAGGCCGCATAATGCACCGCCACATCAAACCCGCGCCGCCCCAGATAAAGCGCCATCTCGCGGCCAAGCCGCACCCCCGCCCCGGTGACCAAAGCGCGCATCATCCTACCCCTTCGTGCAATCGCAACTCTTGCCGATCACATAGCGCCCGCACCGCCCACAAACAGCCGGTTTCGCCGCCGCCAGCCGCTTTTTCACCGCGCGCGGCAAGGCCCCCGGAAACAGCAGATTGCCCAGCAACCCGATGATCGCCATCCCGCCCAGAAAAACCACCGTCAGCTTGATCAGCATCCTAAAGCCCGAACTGCGCCCAAAGCGCGCGCTCCTCAACGCTGGCCATCACATCCTGCGTCACCTGCGCGCCAAACCGCTGAAACAGACTGCGCCTCTGGCCAAAAGGCACCAGCCGCACCTTGTCGCCAAACAGCTCTTTCATCTTCGGCACCAGATGCGCCACGCCGTCGGCCAACCCCAGATCAACGCTGCCCTGCCCCACCCAGATATCGGCATTGAACAAATCCGCTGTCGCCAGCCGCGCCCCGCGCCGCGCCTGCACATGGGCGATAAAGGCCGCATGAATCGGCGCCTGCAGGCTGCGCAACCGCTCCACATCCTCGGGTTTTTGCGGCAAAAACGGGTCGGCAAAGCTTTTCGATTTGCCCGCCGTCACCACCCGCCGCTCAATCCCCTGCCGCGCCATCAGATCGGGAAAGCCGAAACTGGCGAAAATCACCCCGATGGAACCCACAAGCGAAGACGGGTCCACCCAGATCTGATCGGCGGCACAGGCCAGCCAATAGCCCCCCGAAGCCGCCACATCTTCAACAAACGCGTGCACCGGCACCGATTTTTCATCCGCCAACCGCCGGATGCGCGCCGCGATCAACGAAGATTGCACCGCCGCCCCCCCCGGCGAATTGATAACCAGCGCCACCGCGTCAGGCTTGGCCCTGAACGCCTTCTCGATCACCGGGGCCAGCCCCGCATCCGAAAGCATCCGCCCCCCCGCACCGATGGCACCTTGCAGGCGGATCACCGCGACGGTGGGAGATTTGGGCAAGAATGGGATGAAATATTTCATAAGCTACAGGTAAGGTGCGGCGGCCCTGCCGACAAGTCTGGAATCTGTGCGGCATTTGTGGCCATCCTGCCCGGATGATCGACAAGCTGGAAATGTTCGTAGCCCTCGCGCATGAGCGGCACTTTGGCCGCGCCGCCGAGGCATGCCGCGTCACCCAGCCCACGCTTTCCTCAGCCATCCGTCAGCTTGAGGATCAGCTTGGCGTGCAACTGGTGTTTCGCGGTTCGCGGTTTCAGGGCCTCACCCCCGAAGGTGCCCGCGTGCTCGATTGGGCCCGGCGCATCTCGGGCGACATGCGCGCCCTGAAAGACGAGATGCGCTCGGTGCGCGCGGGCCTTTCGGGCAACCTGCGCATCGGCGTCATCCCCACCGCCCTGCCGATGGTGGCCGACCTGACCGCCCCCTTCACCGCCCGCCACCCCAACGTCCGCGTCACTGTCCTGTCGCGCACCAGCGCCGAAATCCTTGCCGGGATCGACACCCTGGAACTCGACGCGGGCATCACCTACCTTGACAACGAACCCTTGGGCCGGGTGGCGCAAGTGCCGCTTTACACCGAGTTCTACCGCTTTCTCTGCGCCAGCGGTTCCGCCCTTTCGGCGCAAACCAGCGTCACCTGGGCCGAGGTTGCCGAACAGCGCCTCTGCCTGCTGACCGCCGATATGCAAAACCGCCGCATCGTCAACCAGCATCTGGCCGAGGCGGGGGCGCGCGTCACGCCAACCGTTGAATCCAACTCCTCCATCGCCCTCATCGCCCATGTGCGCTCGGGCGGCTGGGCCTCGGTGGTGCCAAAACGTCTGGCCGAGATGTTTGCGGGCGCGGGCCTCCATGTGCTGCCGATAACCGATCCCGAGGCCGAACATCTGGTCGGCCTGATCGCCACCCGCCGCGAGTTGCAAACCCCCGTCCTCGCGGCCCTGCTGGACGAGGCCGCGCGTCTGGGCGACAGGTTGCGGCGGTAACGCTGCACCCGCCTGAAAAAACGCAACTGTGACGCCTTGGGGCAAAAGGATTTCTTGAGCGCCGCTTCCACTTGGCATAGTCTGGAGTCATACCCGTTTTCCACGGGGCCTGAGACAAAGCATTTTTGGCGGTCGTTTCATTTGAGGAAGGAGGTTCGATGCAAAGCAGAATTTTGCGCCCAGGCAACTCCGGCCCCTTCGTGCGTGATTTGCAACTGGCCCTCAACAGCCGCCTCAATCCCAGCCCGAACCTGATGATCAACGGCATCTATGATCAGCCCACCGTGCGCGCGGTGCGGGCGTTTCAGCTGGCGAAATGGCTGGAGGTTGATGGCATCGCCGGGCCTTGCACGCTGGATGCGGTCTATGAAACCGAGCAAAGCCGCCCCATCCTGCACAACGTCCAGTTCCTGACCCAGCCCACCGAAACCACCTGCTGGGCCGCCGCCACCGCGATGGTGCTGGGGGCTGCGATCTCGGCCATCCGCATGCGCACGCCCGCCAGCCTGCTTGCAGGCGATGGCGGGCTGTTGAACGAATCCGAAGCAGGCGCAAGCCTGAACGTGCATCAGACCTTCGCCCGCATCCACGGCCTGCGCTATCACGCACCGCAAAGCTGGCGCGTCGATGGCCTGATCCAGATGCTTTCCAGCGGGCCCTTGATGATGGAACTCTTATGGAACCCGCGCAGCTTCCGGCAAGGGCGCGGCTCGTCCGGGCACTACTATGTTATCGTCGGCGCGCGCGGCTCGCACGGCCCCGACGGCCAGTCCACCACCCTGCGCATCTACAACCCCTACCCGGTCGGTCAGGGCGTGATCCTGTCGAAAAGCTACGCCAGCCTGCTGCGCGACATCCCGCTGGCAACCTACGGCATCATGTCGCTTTAGGCCTCACCCCCCGCCGCGATCACCACCAGCGATACCAGATGCCCGTCCGCCGCAAAATGCACCCCGCGCAGGCAGTGCCCCGCCGCAAAAGGCGGCACCGCTTGGGTGAAGGTCGCGGTGAAATCCGCAAGGTCCATCCCGATCCGCAGCGCCTCAAAGCCGAACAAGGCCCGGCTTGCCGGATACTGCGCCTTGTAAGCCGCCTCTTTCGCCGTAAAAATCCGCTTGGCCTGCAAACCCGGCACCTCGCCCAGCGCCGCCTGCTCCGCCGCATCAAGCACCGCCGCCCACAACTCCGGCGCCAGTGCCGTCGCAGGCTCAATATCCAACCCGATCCCGTCCCAAACCTCCGCACGCCCCACCACCGCCAGACAGGCGCTGGCACTGTGGCTGATCGACCCCGTAACCCCCAAAGGCCAGACCGGCGCGCGGTCCGCCCCCATCGGAATAGCCGCCGCCCGCAGCCCGATCCCGGCCATCGCCGCCCGCGCCGCCCATCGCCCGGCAGCAAACTCGGTCTGCCGTGCGGGCACCGCCGCTATCGCCTCGCCCGGCCAAACCGGCACCGGCAATCGCGGATCGGCCCAACCCAACCCCAACCCCGCAGGCAATCTTCGTCGCAACGCCTCAGCCAGGACCGCACTCACCCCGCCCGGCCCTGCCGCATCGCCAACCGCCGCGCCATCGCATCGGCCCGAGCGTCCGCCCGGTCATTCGAGGGCGCATCTGGCGCAACAGCAGCCGTCCGCGCCGCCAGATGCCGTGCCAGCGCACCCAACGTCGGATAGCGGAAGATATCGGTGATCGACAGCGACGCCGCCCCCATCTCGGCGCGGATCTCGCGGTGCACCTGCACCGCCAGCAACGAATGCCCGCCCAGCGCAAAGAAACTGTCGCGCGGCCCAACTCTGGCCACCCCCAGCACCCGGCTCCAGATCGCGGCCAGCCGCGCCTCAACCCCACCGGCAAGCGGCGGCTCGACCACCGCCTGCGCCTCCGCCACATCGCCCGGTTTCGGCAGCGCCTTGCGGTCCACCTTGCGGTTCGGCGTCAGCGGCAACGCAGCCATCGCCACGAAATGCGCCGGAATCATATGCCCCGGCAACCGCCCCGCCACGCCTGCGCGCAACGCGGCCACATCCACGTCCCCCACCACATAAGCCACCAGCCGCACATCGCCGGGGCTGTCCTCGCGCGCCAGAACCACCACCTGCCGCACCCCCGAAATCGCCTCCAGCACCGCCTCGATCTCGCCCAACTCAATCCGGTAACCGCGCAGCTTCACCTGATGATCCGCCCGGCCCAGAAAATCCAACTTGCCATCGGCCCGCAGCCGCACCAGATCGCCGGTGCCATAAATGCGCGCGCCCCAGGGTGCCGCGCGCGCCACCGGCGTAAAGCGGTCCACCCGGAACCGGTCCGCCGTCAGATCGGGCCGCTGCCAATAGCCGCGCGCCACGCCGTGGCCACCGATCCACAACTCACCCGTCCCCCCCGGCGGCACCGGCTCGCCCGCCGGGTCCAGCACATAAAACTGCGTATTCGCAACCGGCGTGCCGATGTTCACCACCCCGCCATCCGCCATAGCCACCTCGGTCGATGACCAGATCGTCGTCTCCGTCGGCCCGTACATGTTCAATATCCGCGCGCCGGTCGCGGCTTGCAGATCACCGACCAAAGCCGAAGGCAGCGCCTCCCCCCCCAGCATCAACGTGCTGAGCCCGCCCAGCGCCGCCCGCGACTCCCCGTTCATCGCAATCATCCGCGCCATCGAAGGCGTGCATTGCAAATGGCTTACGCGGTGCCGCACCATCTGGGCCGCAATCGAATAATCCCCCGCCGCCGCCCCGCCCGCATTGGCGCGGCGCAACACCTCCGCCAAAGGCCGCAGCGATTGCAGCACCGTCTCCGTCGCAATGCCGTAGTCAATCAGACAGGCAACCTCGCCCACCCCGATCCGCTTCAGCGCCTCCACCCGCGCGGCCGCATCCTCCACCGTGCCAAACAGCCCCGAATCCTCAAAGTACCGCTCGAACGCATAGTCCAGAATCGCGTCCATCTCCTCGGGTGCCAGCGAGGCGATATCAATATCCATCGGGTTGGAAATGCCCTGCGGCTTTTTGAACGCCGGAAACGCCCAGGCATATTGCTTGATCAGGCCCGCGGCCGACCGCAGATAATTCTTCATCGGCCCGCGCGCCGTCTCGCGCGCCTCATCCCGGCTCGCCGCGATAAAGCTGTGCAGCATCAGCGTCACCGTGAACTTCGCCGGATCATGGCCTGCCGCGCGCAGCGCCTGATGATAAAGCCTGATCTTGCCACCCACCTCGTCAATCGTCTGCCCCAACAGATGCGTCAGGATGTTGGCCCCAAACGCCCCCGCCTCGCGCCAGGTTTCCGGGTTGCCCGCCGTGGTCACCCACAGGGCCAGCTCTTTGGAAACCGGGCGCGGCTGGGTCAAAACGTCGAAACTGCCGGTCTTGGTCGGAAACGCCACCGTCTCACCGCGCCACAACCGCCGCACCTGATCGGCAATCTCGAACATCGCCACCTTGTTGGCGGGCGGCGTATTCTCGGGCCGCAGCACGAAATCATCGGGATGCCACCCCGAGGCCACCGCGATCCCCGCCCGGCCATTGGTCAGATTGTCGATCACCGCCCATTCCTCGGCGATGCGGATCGGATGGTGCAGCGGCATCACGCAAGACCCACCGCGAACCCCGATATTCCGCGTCACCGCCGCCACCGCCGCCCCGGTTACCGCAGGGTTGGGATAGGGCCCGCCAAAGGCGTGGAAATGCCGCTCGGGCGTCCAGACCGCACAAAACCCGTTGGCATCGGCAAATTTCGCCCCCTCCAGCAGCAATTCATACTTCTGCGCCCCAACCCCGTCGTCATTGCCCCAATAGTACAGCGAAAACTGCATCGGCTGGGCCGATACCACCGACCCACCAGAAACCAGCGCCCGGTTCTCGTCCGAACTGACCACCACCTTGAATCCGCGCGCCAAGGTCCAGAACAACTCCAGCACCGAGATATCGAAACTCAGCGAGGTCACCGCCAGCCACGTCCCCGGCTCCGTGCCAATCCGCGCGTCCATCCCCGCAAAGAAGTTGGTGACATTGCGGTGCTCCACCATCACCCCCTTGGGCCGCCCGGTGGAACCCGAGGTATAAATCATATAAGCCAGATCGCCCGGCAAAACCCCGGTTTCAGGATTGCCCGCAGGCATCAAAGCCAGCCCCGGATCGCTGTCCAGACACAAAACCTGTGCCGAATGTGCAGGCAACCCCGCCACCAACGCCGATTGCGTCACAATCACCCCACAGCCCGAATCCTCGATGTAAAGCGCTGTCCGCTCCGCCGGATAGCCGGGGTCCATCGGCACATAAGCCGCCCCCGCCTTCTGAATGGCCAGCGCTCCCACCACCAGATCAAGGCTGCGCGTGGTGCAAAGCCCCACCAGCATCCCCGGCCTGACCCCCATCGCCATCAACCGGTGCGCCGCCTGGTTGGCGGCCCGGTTCAACGCGGTATAGCTCAATGAGCGGTCATCGCACACCAGCGCCACCGCATCGGGCGTGCGCAACACCTGCGCCTCGAACGCCGCATGCGTGGTCAGATCGCGGTCAACGGCCACCGCCGTCTGGTTGCACGCAAATAACGCCCGGTCGCGCTCCGCCGCGCTCAACAACGGAATATCTGCCAACCGCTCGGCCCCCGCCTGCACCGCCGCCACAATCGCCGCCAGCCGGGCCACAACCGCCCGCGCCCCCGGCAGGCGCGCCACATCAACATGCACCCCCGCTTCCGTCGCCGTCAGCACCGTGCCCGCAATCGGCCCGCCCGTCTCGGACAGCCCGATCTGCGGCACCTCCACGCGCAACCGCGCATCCCGCAACCCCAGATCAAGCGCAAACGCCGGGCACTTGCGCGCCTTCGCCAGCCCCGCCTCCACCCCCGCCCGCATCTCGCCAAGCGAACCGCCCGGCACCACCACCGGCACCCAATCCGACAAATACCCCGCAGGCACCACAGGCCCCGCCGCCGCAAACGCCAGCCCCGCCTGCCCCCCCTGCCCGGCTTGGCCTGTCAACCGCACCAGCGCCAGCGCCATATCGGCAAGCCCCGCCCGCAGCGGAAACCACTCCCACACCGCCGCCGCATCCGCCCCCAGCGCCTCGGCCAAAACTGCCGCCTCAAAGCCCGCGAACACCCGGCGTATCCCCGCCTCGCCCGCCGCCACCGCCGCAAGGCCTGCACTCAGCGCCGCCGCCGCCTCCACTCCCGCGCTGGCCAACACCAGGTCCGTGATCGCCTCCACCGCCCGCCCATCCAGCCGCCGCAACCCCGAAAGCCGCACAGCACCCCCGGCACAGGCCACCGTCACCGCATCACCGCCAACCGCCAGCACCGCCCCCGGCGTGCCCTGCGCATCCACCGCCTCAGCACTGCCCACCGCCAGCACCCCCGCCGAAGTGGCAATCTTCGCCACGCACAAAGGGTTCCAGTACGGCCCATGATCCAACCCCCGCACCAGCCGCAGCACCTCGGCCCCCGTCCGGGTAAAATCAATCCGCCCCATCGCCGCAGGCCGCGCCGCCCCCCGATAAACCCGCCGCCCCGCAAGCTCCTGCACCTGCCGACGCAGCCCATTCTCCAACTGCGCCATCAGACTGGGAAAACTCTCCAGCGCCGCCTCAAAACAGCGCGAGTTCACCGCCAGCGCGCTGTCGCCCTCGGCAATTTCGAACCGCCGCTGCTCCAGAATATCGCCCTCATCAATGCCCGCTTCCATCAGATGCCAACTGATGCCGTGCCGCACTTCACCATTCAAAATCGCCCAGACCGGCGCATTCAGCCCCGCATAATCCGGCAACGGCCCGTCATGGAAATTCACCGCGCCGCGCCGTGCCAGCGCCAGAACCGCCTCGGGGATCACCACCAGATTGGCGATGGATAGCAGCCAATCCACCGATATCCCCGCCAGATCGGCCCAATCCAAAGCCACCCGCAACCCGCGCGCCGCAGCCCATTCCCGCACGTCCGGGTTCGCACTCACCACCGCCGCAACCCCGTGCCCGCGCGCCAGCAGCGCCTCGCCGCACTGCCGCGTCAGGCTTTCATTGCC
>JANNAV010000339.1:0-4374 GCA_031384695.1 Paracoccaceae bacterium | reverse complement strand
TCTCGGCGTTCCATAGCAGCTTCGGATGCCCAACAATCATGCTGCGGCGCGGAAAGCACCCCCACCCTTCGGCCGAAGAAACTTGACTTTTACACCAAAATCGGGAAATATCATATCTGACGCAACGCGATCTGTACGATAAAGATTTGGTCTTTTAGAGCGTGTTGCGTACAATCCGGTTCACCTGATTTTACGCAACACGAATCATTCCCAAGCTGATCTTGTCTTGGATTTCCTTCAATCTGAATCAGATTGAAGGAAATCGGCTCTAGCAATCAATACAGGCACTTACCGCCACAACCGCAATCACCGCATTTAAGTTTCGCCGACATTTGGTATCAGTATATCCAGAACCAGCCAGACATGCCGATCCGACGCCCCGGAACCGTGGGGTGGCAAAGTGATTCAAAAGGAACCTTGACCATGGTGAAAATGACCCTGGATTTCAGATCGTCCTACCGCGCCATTACCGACACTGACCTTGCGCATCAATTCGCCAGAGAAACCGTTTCATGGGACGGCAAAGACATCCCGAGAAATATGGTGACGATGGTCGGTGAGGTCGACTTCGTTATTCCGGCCAGCACTTTCGTCATCAGCACCCCCTATGTTCTTTCCCACAGCGCCAGCGCCGATCATTTTGATTTTTACAGTCCCGAAGTGATTGCCGAACACCCGTACCTGCGGTTCCCGATCACCGTGGAGGGGCCGCCGCTCTGGGAGAATTATGTCCAGGCCACTTATGCGAACTCCGGTGCGGGGTTTGCGCAATTTGCCACCGACAAGAACATTTTTGACACAACCCTGCTGGCTTGGGTCAGCTATATGCAAACCCATGAATTCACCGCCAGCGCCGGAACACTTACCGACGATGGCGGACTGCTGGGGCAATTTTCATCCGACACATCGACCCTCATCGAGGATTTCGAAGACCCAACCGAGTTCTTTTCGTCGATCATTCATGGCAGCACCTTCGACGACCAATTTGCCGCAGGCCCGCTTTCTTGCACCCTCTATGGCGGTCTCGGCAATGATACATTGCTGGGTCAGGAAGGTGACGATGGTGTTTTTGGCGGTGACGGCAACGACTATCTGTTCGGTGGCGCGGGAACGGAGCTGATGTTCGGCGGCAACGGAGATGACAGGATACACGGTGGCAATGGGTCAGACATCATCAAGGGTGGAAATGATGCGGATGTGATTTACGGTGACACGAACGATGACCGCCTGTTCGGGCAAGCGGGCAATGACACACTTTGGGGCGGTGTCGGCAATGATTCCCTGGAGGGTGGTGCCGACGACGACAGGCTGATTGGCGACGCTGGCAAGGATACGCTGTTTGGCGACGGTGGCAACGATGTGTTTTCGGCTGGCGAAGGCGCTGACGTCTTGTATGGCGGTGACGGCAATGACTTTCTCCGCGGCGGGCTCGGCAAGGACACTTTGACCGGGGGTGCGGGCGCCGATCGATTCAATTTCAATTTTCTGGGTGCCGCGAACGCGGACCGTATCGTTGATTTTATGCCTGGCACCGACCGGATTGCGCTGTCGGGTGGCACTTTTCCCGAGGTGCACGCCAGTGTGGATGCACAGGAGTTTCGGCTTGGAACCGCCGCAGTGGATGGCGATGATCGCATTCTCTATGACAACGCGACAGGCCGGCTATATTACGACCCAGATGGCTCGTTGAACGGAGCGTCCAGTGCCGCCGCCGTGCTTTTCGCCATCGTCGCCAACCACGCGGCGTTGACCTATCAGGATTTCTATGTGCTGTGAACCTGCCTCAGGGTGCGCATCCATGCGTAGCATCCACTCCAACCATCAGCACACCAAGGCGGCGCGCACCCCGTAGGTCGGGGTGTACCCCGACCCTCCTCCCGCCGCCCCTCCGCCAAAACGCCGTGCGTCCTTTTATGCATAAGATGTGCATACCCCCGTGCATCGGTTGTGAATGCCGGATTGCGGTGATCTGCCATCGCGGAAGGTGGGTATTCCACGGTGGCTTCGGACGCCCTGAAAACAGCTCTGCGGCGAAATTAACCGCGTGTTAACCGCGATCCTGCAGAATCGTGGTTATGAAATGGATATTGCCCCTCCTGCTCCTCGCCGCCTGCGGTGCCCAACCCGCACCCGAATTCCTGCTGGCCAAGCGGGTTGACATCACCCGTGATGGCCGCCAATACACTGTTTTCTTTACCGAAAAACGGGTCGAGGTGATCCGGCTCGGCTATGCGCGACGGGGCGAGCATCAGGCGATCCGGGCGCAGATGATTGGCCTGATCCCCGAGGTTACGGGGTGCAAACTGCGCGAGGCGTCTTTGCAGGGTGACAGCGGCGAGATGCGGGGCTCAATCACTTGCCCGAAATAGCACCCACCCTGCGTAAACCCCTGTTGCAGCAAAGATAATTGCCCATCCGGGGTTGCCGAACCACAACTCCGCCGCCCCCCAGACAACCGGCAAAACGCAAGTTGCCCAGCGCCGCCAAAGCGGTTTGAAGAACGGGTGTCCGGGGTCCAGCAACTGCATCAAAGTCCTCCGTTTCGCGCAGTCTGACCCGAATTTGCCGATAAGAAAAGCACATGGCTCCGCTTTTTTCAGGCCGCATCATCCGTCGGACTAAGATCAAACACCTCGCCGGGAAAGAACTTGGCCAGCCGCACATCGGCTGAGCGCGCGTGCCCCTCCATCCCCTCCATCCGCGATATCCGCGCCGTAGCCACTGCCAATGAACGTGATGCCGCCCGCGTCGCCCGCTGCCAGGTAACTGTTTTCATGAACTTATGTACAGACAAGCCGCCGGTATAGCGCCCCGCCCCCGAGGTGGGCAGCACATGGTTGGGGCCGGAACATTTGTCGCCAAACGCCACCGTGGTCTCCTCACCCAGAAACAGCGAGCCGTATGAGCGCAGGCGGCGCAGCCACCAATCAAGATCGGCTGCCTGCACATGCAGATGTTCGGGGGCATAATCATCAGCCACCTGCGCCATCGCCTCGGCGCTGTCGCACAGCATCACCTCGGCGTAATCGGCCCAGGCGGCGCGGGCGTTGGCGGCGTTCACCTCGGGCAAGCCCGCAATCAGGCTGGGCACCAGCGCCATCACCGCCTCGGCCAGAACGCGGTCTGTCGTCACCAGCCAGACCGGGGAATTGTAGCCATGCTCGGCCTGGCCCACCAGATCCCAGGCCACCAGTTCGGGGTCGGCGGTGCTGTCGGCCACCACCATGCTGTCGGTCGGGCCTGCGAACATGTCGATGCCGACCTGCCCGTAGAGAATGCGCTTGGCCTCGGCCACGTATTGATTGCCCGGGCCGACGAGGATATCGGCGCGTGGCAGGCCAAAGAGGCCGTTGGCCATCGCGGCGACACCTTGCACGCCACCAAGGTTGAGGATCACGTCGGCACCACAGATATCCATGGCAAACAGGATCGCAGGCGGGATGCCGATACCGGGGCGCGGCGGTGAGCAGGCGACGATATGGGGCACGCCCGCGACCTTGGCGGTGGTGATGGTCATGATGGCGCTGGCGATATGGCTGTAGCGTCCGCCGGGCACGTAGCAGCCCGCCGACGAGACGGGGATCTGCTTTTGTCCGGCCATCAGGCCCGGCAGAATCTCGATGTTGCAATCCAGGATGGTGGCGCGCTGTGCCTCGGCAAAGCGGCTGATGTTGCGATGGGCAAAGCGGATATCGTCTTTCAGCTTTGCCGGCACGAGGGCGGCGGCGGCGGCGCGGGTTTCGGGCGAGACCACAATATCGCCGTGCCATTTGTCCAGATCACGGGCGAAACGCGTCGCCGCCGCATCGCCATCACGCGCAATCTCGTCCAGCATGGCCTCGACCGCGGCGCGCACATCTGTTTGCCCCGTTTCCGCCGAGCGGGTAGATTTCTTCAGATAGATCATGGTCATTCAGGTTCCGATTACATGCGGCCCTTCCAGGGCACGAGTTTGCGTTCGACAAAACGCATCAACAAATCAAAGGCATAGGCGATGATCGCAATCACGATGATGCCCATGATCACGGTGGAGGTTTGCAGGAACTGACTGGCGGTCAGCACCATGTAGCCCAGCCCTTTGGTGGCCGCGACCATCTCGGCGGCCACCAGCGTGGTCCAGCCAAAGCCGATGCCGATTCGCATTGCCGTCAGAATTTCGGGCAAAGCCGAAGGCAGGATCACCTGAATCATCACCTGCCAGCGGCTGGCACCAAAGGAATAGGCCGCGTGGATTTGCTCGATTGCCGCCGATTTCACGCCCGAACGCGCGCCAAGCGCCACCGGGGCCAGAACCGAAAGGAAGATCAGCAGCACCTTCGAGGTTTCGCCGATGCCGAACCAGATGATCATCAGCGGCAGATAGGCAAGCGGCGG
>JANNAV010000330.1:0-22710 GCA_031384695.1 Paracoccaceae bacterium | reverse complement strand
GGCAACGACGATCTGCTGGGCGGGCTGGGGAAGGACAGGCTTTATGGTGGGCAAGGCGCCGATAACTTCATCTTTGAAACTGCCGCCGCCAGCAGCCTCGGCGCGCCCGACACCGTCGGCGATTTTCAACGCGGCAAGGATACGCTGGAGTTAACCTTCATCGACGCCGATGTGAACACAGCCGGGGATCAGGGCTTCAGCTATATCGGCACCGCTCTGACCTTCAACCTTGGGCAGGCCGGACAACTGCGCCTGTTCGGCGGCGTGGTTTATGGCGAGGTCAATGGCGATGCCACGGCCGATTTCGCGATTGTGGTCAGTGGCATCACGGCGCTGGACGCCTCGGACTTCGCATTGTGATCGGGAAGGGATGCGGCCAGCCTCCGCTCCATTTATCACAGGGGAGCGGGCACGCATTGGCGATTCCGGAAACAAGGCGGCGGAAAGGTTGAATCAGGTGCTTAACGCGGCAGGCCAGTGCGCAGCCCTTGAAAACGTGCGTTTTTCCTGAAAGATCAAAGCTTTAATGGTACCACGTCCCCGGCTCGAACGGGGGACCCCTAGATCCACAATCTAGTGCTCTAACCAACTGAGCTAACGCGGCGCCATGCGGGGATTTACGCTTCCCCCCCAAAGATTGCAAGAGGAGGATTGCGCAACCTCCGTGCCCGCGTTACCCCGGTTCCACACCCGGGAGGACGCCGCATGGGCATCGACAAACAAAGCGATATCGCCGCCAACATCCAGATCGGGCCCACCAGTCAGGGCATGGTCCGCATCTATATCGAGGCAGATGGCGGCGTCGAACTGCCGCTCGATTTCGATCCCGAAGAGGCCGAAGAGATTGCCGAGGAACTGCGTGCCGCGGCGGTTGCCGCCCGTGCCATGGCCGAAAAACCTAAACCAAAAAAGCGCTGACCCCCGGATCGCGCAACCCCTGCAACCGCAATGCGGCGTGGCGGGCGAATTTCTGCACCATCACGCGGCGCCGCGCCGGTGCCAGCGGCGTATCCGGCCCCATCCGCACAATTTCCGCGCCATAAGCATCTGCGAGCATCAGCCCCGTCGCCTCGGGCAACAGGCCGGTCGGAAAATCGGCATCCACCGCCCAGAAAAACCGGTCGCACCACTCCAGATAGCCCTGCCACTTGCGGTCGGTCTGGTAATCGGCGCGCCCCGATTTGCACTCGATCACCCAGACCTCGCCCTTGGGCCCCAGCGCCATCACATCCACCCGCAGGCCCGGCGCTGGCACCATCTCCTCCACCGTCACAAAATCGAACCCGCGCAACGCCCGCGCCACCCCGCGCGCGAGTCGCTGTCCGGGCATCTGCGGCAAGGGTTCGGTGGCCAGTTCCATCCGCACATTATGAACCAAAGGTGAACATCTCACAAGCCATTGCAGCATGCCGCCCGACACCCTATGTTGATCCTTGGCGGGTGCTGCTCTTCTCGTGCGAGGCATTTTTTCCAGTGGCCGATAAGCACGTGAACGGGGGCTGGCTCTGCCAAGGTTCTGGCCTTGGTATCTGGCGCCCACCTGAGACCTCTGGCTCTCGGGAAAATCCTGTTCTCCACGGCCGCTGCGGGCCCGCCACCCTACGCCGCTGCCAAAGCCGGATCGTCGGCGGCACCGCCCTGCAGCAGGCTTTGCCCCCGCATCAGCCCCAACCGCCGCAGCGCGGGCAGGAACTGGTTGATCCGCTGCACCTTGTGCAAAGCCGCCATGCCGACGCAGTATTTCGAACACCCCGGCGTCGGATGCGCATGCAAGGCGCGCAGCACCTTGTCGGCCAACCCATTGCCGCGCGCCGATTTGGTCTCGACGATGAACAGATCAGGCGCAACGGTGCGCCGCTGGCTGCCAGACCGGAACTCGATACCGCTGTCGATGGTCATCCGCTCGCCACCCTCCTTGGCCACCAGCGTCATCCGCCGGTAACTCATCTCGATCACCGGGCGCAGATCCATCGCAAACGCCTCGGCATAAATCGCCTGATGCGATGCGTCCACATGCGCCATGGCGCGGCTGTCCAGCACCCGGAACAGATCGCCGTCATAAGGCATCCGCCGCTTGACCGTGATGCCGCGCTTGTCTTTCAGCTTTACTTCCACAAAGCAAAGCCCCGCCTCGCGGTAACGCCGCACCCGCACCTTGCACCGCTTGCGCCGGCCCTGCTGGTGGTGGTGGTAGCTTTGCGCCACCCCGTCGTCAAAGTAGCAGGTATCATAGCTGAACGCCCGCACACCTTCGATATCCAGCACGTCGAACGCCTGCGAAAGCCTGTCCGCCGCAAGCGTCAGGATATCCGCCGACACCACATATTTGTTGTCGAGCCGCTCCAGCATCGCGGCCCGCAGGTTCAACTGTTCCAGTGATATCGCGCTGAAGCGGCCGGTAAAGCTATCTGAAAACTGCGACATGGGTCGGATATACATGGCGCTCACTTCTCCGACTTGCTGTAGAACACCTGAATATTCGCGAGGTCGTTGACATAGTTCAGCGACGCGATCCGATACGACATCACCTCCACCCCCAGCCGCCGGGTCAACTCGTCGCGCATCCGCGCCCGGTCCGACAACGCATGCTCGTCGATCTTGTCGAGGGTGATATTCACCCTGTCGGCCGAGCGCAGCATGCGCGGATGATCAATAAAATAAGCCCCAAGCAGCACCAGCGCCGTCGCCGTGGCCACAAATCCCACCGTTGTGCCATGCACCGACGCAATCACCGCAATCGAGATGGCACCGAAGAAATAGGTGATCTCGGTCTTGCTGATCGCCTCAGACCGCAAACTGAACAATGAAAGGATCGCGAACAGGCCAAAACCAGCCGCCACCGAAAAGTCCACCTTCGACAGCACCGTCAGCACCGCAAAGGTAAAGATGTTGAACATCGCGGCGGTGATGGTCAGTTCCTTGTCGCGGTAGCGGCGGTAATACATGCCGAACACCAGCAACATCATGGCGCCGAAATCGATCACGATCCGCAAAACTGGCTCGGCATAGGGATGCAACAACAACAGGGACAAGTTCATTTTGCGGGGCTTTCATGACAGGGCCATTGTCGGGCCGGGTTGGGGCTGCCCGGGTCTGGGCTGGCCACGTTACGTTTCTGTCACAAAACTGTTGCAATCGACGGCGCATGGCCATCTGACAAACGGTATAAACCCGGCGATTATATATCCGCGCCTATGCTTATAGACGTGAAGTTTACGCGCAATCTGCGCGTGCAAACGGGGGCGGCATCACAATTTCGCTTGACCGCGAAAAGTTCAGAACGCCTCGGGCTTGGCCTCATGTGCCATGTGGTCCAGCACCGCATTGACGAACTTCGATTCCTTGCCTTCGGGGAAAAACGCCTTGGCCACGTCAACAAATTCGGTGATCACCACCCGTGGCGGCGTCACCATATCCACCATCTCCGCCCCCGCCGCGCGAAACAGCGCCCGCAGCACCGGGTCAATCCGGTCAATCGGCCATTTCGCCACCAGTGCGCGGTCGGTCATCTGATCAATTCGCGCCTGAAAATTCACTGCCGAACCGACAACCGCGCGAAAATGTTTCACATCGCCCTCGGCCATCTCGTCGTCATCATAAACCGCGCCAAAGCGGTGGTCCTCAAACTCCTGCACCACCGATTCCACCGTCTGCCCCGACGCTTCCATCTGAAACAGCGCCTGCACCGCATAAAGCCGCGACGCCGACTTCATCTGCTTTTTCTGCGCTGCCTTGGCCTTGTCGCTCATTGCCGGAACCCGATCCCCTTGGTCTTGCCCGCCCAACTGCGCGCCAGCGCCACCAGATGCAGCGCCGCCAAAGCGGCCCCGCCGCCCTTGTTGCCCGCCGCCACATCGGCCCGCACCTCGGCCTGCGCCAGCGTTTCCACCGTCAGAATGCCGTTACCAATGCACGCCCCTTGCAATCCCAACAGCGACAACGCGCGCGAGCTGTCATTGCACACCGTATCGTAATGCGTGGTCTCGCCCCGGATCACACAGCCCAGCGCCACATAGCCGTCATACTTCGCCAGCCGTTCGGCCATCGCAATCGCGGTCGGCACTTCAAACGCGCCCGGAACCTCGACCACATCCACCTCGGCCCCGGCAAGAACGGCCTCCGCCCGCGCGCCCGCCAGCAACTGGTCCGTCACATCCTTGTAGTAAGGCGCCACCACAATCAGCAGCTTTACCGGCCGCTCAAACACCGGAGTGGGCAGTATGTTATGGGTTTCATTCTCAGCCATCGCTATCCCTCTATCGCCCGCGTGCCGCAAATCGAAAGCCCGTAAGCCTCCAGCCCCACCACTTTGGGGGCTATCGAATTGGTCACCAGAATAATCTGCCCCAACCCCAGCGCCGACAATATCTGCGCGCCCAACCCGTATTGCCGCAACGTCTGCGGCGAGGCCTCGCCCGGGGCCACCATCTTCATCTCGGTGTCGCGCAGCAGCACAACCGCGCCCCGCCCTTCCGCCGCGATCAGCTTCATCGCGCCCTGCAAATCGCCCACATGCCCATCGCCGATCCCCAGCACATCTTCCAGCGGGTTCAGCGCATGCATCCGCACCAGCACCGGCACCTCCCCCGAAAGATCACCCTTGGAAAGCACCACATGCTCGGCCCCCTGCGTCTCGTCGGCATAGATCCGCATCAGCCACTCACCGCCATGCACCGAATGCACCCGCTTCACCGCCCGTTCGCGCACCAGATTGTCATGCCGCCGCCGATAGGCGATCAAATCCGAAATGGTGCCGATCTTCAGATTGTGCTTTTGCGCAAAACCCACCAGATCGGGCAGCCGCGCCATGCTGCCGTCATCGTTCATGATCTCGCAGATCACCCCCGACGGGTTCAGGCCCGCAAGACGGCTGATATCGGTCGCAGCCTCGGTATGCCCCGCCCGCACCAGAACCCCGCCCTCGCGCGCCCGCAGCGGAAAGATATGCCCCGGCGTCGCAATATCCGCGGCCCCCTTGGCCGGATCAATCGCCACCGCCACCGTCAGCGCCCGGTCCGCCGCCGAAATGCCGGTCGAAACCCCCTCGCGCGCCTCGATAGACACGGTAAACGCCGTTTCATGGCGGCTGGAGTTCTTCGACGACATCAGCGCCAGCCCCAGCGCATCAATCCGCGCCCCCGGCAGCGTCAGGCAGATCAGCCCCCGCCCAAAGGTCGCCATGAAATTCACCGCTTGCGGGGTGCACATCTCGGCCGGAATCACCAGATCGCCCTCGTTCTCGCGGTCCTCATGGTCCACCAGAATGAACATCCGCCCCGCCCGGGCATCCGCGATGATCTCCTCGATCGTCGAGATCGCATCACTGTATTCTGTTCGCAGGCTACTCATCGCTCAGACCCCAACCCATGTGCAGCAGCCCATATAGCGCGGCAGCCACAAAGGCCATAGCCCGCCCGCCCTTAGCGTGCAAACGTCGGCGCGCCAAAATACCGCTCGGCCGCAAGATATCCCGCCAGCCGCCCGGCAGCCACCCAGTCCCGCTCCAGCGTCATGTCGCCCACCAGCAGCACCCTGTCGCCCGGAACCTTGCCCAAGGCCGCGCGCAACACCGCCGCCACTTCGGCGAACCGCCCCAACGCTTCGGGTGCCCGGAACGCCGCGTCCAGACTGGCCGGGTTGGCGTCTACCAAAGCCTGAACCGCCACCGGCACCACCGCCAGCGCCACCCTTGCGGCCCCCGTCACCGCCTCCAGCTTCAGCGCCCGCTCCAAGGGCAGCCGCATATCCACCGGCCCCACCCGCAGCGCATTCGACGAAAACAGAAACGCCACCAGATCATGCCCCGAGGCCGCCCGCACCGACGCATAGGTCTTGTATTCCAACCCCAGCGTTTGCGCCCGCCGCACCCGCAACCGCACCACCTCTATCGGCAAGGTCGGCAACAGCGCCGCCCGCGCCGCCGTCCAGCAGGTGCGCCGCCACGCGGCCCCCGGCGCCACCGAAGGCCCGCCGTTATGCCCGATCATTCCCATTCCCTCAGCCGCGCCACATAGCGCGCCATGGTGTCGATCTCCAGATTGGCCTGATCCCCCGCCTTCACATCGCCCCATGTCGTCACCGCCTGCGTGTGCGGGATAAAGTTGATGCCAAACTCGCACCCCGCCACCTCGTTCACGGTAAGCGAAGTGCCGTTCAGCGCCACCGACCCTTTCGATGCGATGAACCGCGCCAGCGCTTCGGGCGCGCGAAACGTCACGCGCAAACTGCCGCCCTCCGGTGACAGCCGCACCACCTCCGCCAACCCGTCCACATGGCCCGAAACGATGTGCCCCCCCAACTCGTCGCTCACCTTCAGCGCCCGCTCCAGATTAAGCCGCTGCCCAACCCGCCAGCCTTTCAGATTGGTTCTGGAAACCGTTTCCGCCGAGATCTGCACCTCGAACCAGTGGCGCGGCGCGGTGCCCAGCGCTACCACCGTCAGGCACACCCCCTCGCAGGCAATCGACGCGCCAATGTCGATCCGCGCCACATCATAGCCGGTGCCGATCCGCGCCCGCAGATCGCCCTCCTGCTGCAAGGTCAGCACCTCGCCGATATCCGTCACGATCCCGGTAAACATCGCCCCCCACCCTTTGCTTTCACCCGCAAAGACCTAAACCCGCAACGCCCGCCCGGCAAGCCCGGCAAGCGCACCATACGAATTGCCTCAAATTTGCCGCGCTTTTGGGGGATATGTCAGCAAATCAAAAGGTTTCCCCTTTACCCTTGGGCTGCAAAGGCCAACACAAACGTAAAACAGCAGGATCACGATGTACGTCTCGGGCCAGGGCCGCCGCTTTTTGTTCCTTCAGGGTCCGCACGGGCCCTATTTCCACCGGCTTGGCCGCATGCTCACCGCCGCCGGTGCACAGGTCTGGCGCGTCGGCTTCAACCGTGGTGACCGCGCCTTCTGGTCCACCACTGCCAGCTTCATCCCCTTCAAAGGCACGCCCGAGGCTTGGCCGATGGCAATTTATGCCCTTTTACGCGATAAATCCATCACCGACATCGTGCTTTACGGCGATACCCGCCCGATCCACGCCGCAGCCATCGCGGCCGCCAAAGCCGCAGGCATAACGGTGCATGTGTTCGAAGAAGGCTATCTGCGGCCCTATTGGGTCACTTATGAACGCGGCGGCGCCAACGGCCATTCCCGCCTGATGACCCTGACCGTGCCCGAGATGCAAAAAGCCCTCGCCGCCTGCGAGATGGAACTGCCCGAGGCCCCGGCCCGCTGGGGCGATATGCGCCAGCACATGTTTTGGGGCGCGCTGTATCACTGGTTCGTACTCACTGGCTTCTGGGATTTCCGCAACTTCCGCCCCCACCGCGCGCTCTCGGTCTGGCAGGAATTCCTGCTTTACTGCAAACGCCTCATCTTGCTGCCGCTGCACCGCTGGGAACGGGTTCTGGCCACCTTCCGCATCAAACACGGCGGCTTTCCCTATCACCTTGTGCTGTTGCAACTGGAACATGACGCCAGCTTTCAGATGCATTCGCCCTTCAAAACCATGGCCCAATTTCTGGCCGTGGTGATGGAAGGCTTTGCCAGCGGTGCCTCGCCGCACCATCATATCGTCTTCAAAGCCCACCCGTTGGAGGATGGCCGGGTGCCGGTCGCCCGCGAAATCAAACGTCTGGCACGTCTGCACAATGTCGCCCACCGCGTGCATTTCGTGCGCGGCGGCAAACTTGCGGCGCTCCTCAATCACGCCCGCTCGGCCATCACCGTGAACTCCACCGCCGCCCAGCAGGTGCTCTGGCGCGGACTTCCGCTCAAAACCTTCGGCGCCGCCGTCTATGCCAAACCCGAGTTTGTCTCGACGCAAACTCTCGCCGAATTTTTCACCCTGCCCACCCGCCCCGACAGTCGCGCCTACCGCGATTACCGCCATTTTCTCTTGGAAACCTCGCAGGTTCCGGGTGGATTTTACTCAAGCCTTGGTCGCCGCGAACTGCTGCGTCAGGTCGTCGATATGATGTTGCAACCCGACGATCCCTATGATGCGCTCGTCTCGGGCACCGCGGCACCTCGGCAACAGTTGCGCCTCGTCAAGTAGGATTGTGCACAAGCACTGGCGTATTGTTTCGTCTTTCTGTAGGGTTGCAGGCAAAACTTGAGGCAAATCCACCTGAAGGAGCCCGGGCAGTGCAGATGAGAATACCAAGGGGGGCGAAGGCCCTTGCCCTTTTGATGCTTGTGGCAGTGGCGGCATGTGGCCTGCCGCGCTCCGGGCCCAACAAGGCCGAGATTTTCAAAGGCTCGGTGCTGAAAGAGGGCGATGCCTTCGTCGTCACCGTCAACGCCCGCGTCAACCGCGCGGCCTCGGTCACCCCGTCCTTCGGTTTCGGCTCCAATTTCCGCAACGCGGGCGTTGTCGGCTCGGATGTGATCTCGCCCGGCGATGTGCTGGGCCTCACCATCTTCGAGAACGTCAAGGATGATCCGCTGCTCGGCAACACCGGCCAGCGCGTCTCGGCGCTCACCGAAATTCAGGTCGATGGCCAGGGCTTTATTTTCGTGCCCTACGCGGGCAAGATAAAAGCCTCCGGCCAATCGCCCGACGGCTTGCGCAACATCATCACCGCCAAGCTGGACACCCAGACCCCCGATCCGCAGGTTTCGGTTCAGCGTCTGGCGGGCGACGGCTCCACCGTCACCATCCTTGGCGCCATCGGTGCCCCGGGCGTCTACCCGATCGAGCGGCCAACCCGCACCCTCGCATCGATGGTCGCCCGCGCCAGCGGCGTCTCCATCGCCCCAGCGGTCGCCATCGTGCGCGTGACGCGCGGCACGCAGACCGGCAAAGTCTGGCTGCAGGATCTCTACGCCAACCCCAGCCTCGATATCGCCCTGCGCGCCGGTGACAATATCGTGATCGAGGAAGACACCCGCGCCTTCACCGCCCTCGGTGCCACCGGCGCGCAAAACCGCGTACCGTTTGAGACACAAACCCTCTCCGCCATCGAGGCCATCGCCATCGTCGGCGGCCTGAACACCAACACCGCCGATCCCACCGGCTTTTTCGTGTTCCGCAACGAACCCGCCGCCATCGCCAACGCCGTCCTTGGCCGCCGCGACCTGCAAGGCGATCAGCGCATGGTCTATGTGCTTGATCTGACCCAGCCCACCGGCATGTTCGAGGCCCGCGATTTCCTGATCCGTGACGGCGATACCGTTTATGTCACCGAAGCGCCCTTTGTGCAGTGGACCAAAACGCTGTCGGCCATCACCGGTGCTGCAGGCGCCGCTTCCACCATCTCTTCCGCAACCACCTCACCTTAAAGGGCGGCAATGTCCGCCCCCGCACCAAACCCAACCGCCGCCGGGGCCATCCCCCGGCGGCTGTTCTTTTACAACGCAGGCTTTCTGCGCCAGCCCACCCTGCGCCGCATCCTTAGCCTTGCAGGCCATGATCTGCGCCTCGGCCTGCCCAAACCCGGCGACGGCGTGGTGGTCTGGGGCCGCTCGCCCTATGCCGCGCGGGGCGAGGCTGTCGCCGCCCGCCACAACGCGCCGCTGATCCGGCTGGAAGACCCCTTCCTGCGCTCGCTCAAACCCGGCCGCATGGGTGCCGCCCCCCTCGGCCTTCTGATCGACGCGCTGGGCGTGCATTTCGACAGCAGCACCCCCTCGGCCATCGAGCATCTTCTCGCCCGCCACCCCTTGGACGATTCGAACCTTTTGCAGCGCGCCCGCGATGGAATAGCCCGGCTTCAGGCGCTCGACCTGTCAAAATACAACCTTCACGACCAAACCCTGCCCCTGCCCGCACCCGGCTATGTTCTGGTGATCGACCAGACGCAGGGCGACGCCTCGATCCGCCATTCCGGTGCCAGCCCGCAGCATTTCCGCGAGATGCTGGTACAGGCTCAGCTTGATCACCCCCACGCCCCCATCGTCATCAAGACCCATCCCGAAACCAGCCTCGGCCTGCGCGCGGGCCACTTCACCAATGCCGACGCGGCCGGCCGCATCACCCTGCTCGCCGCCGCCGTTTCGCCCTGGCGGCTTTTGGAAGGGGCGATTGCCGTTTACACCGTCTCGTCGCAACTGGGTTTCGAGGCGATCCTCGCAGGCCACCGCCCCCGCGTGTTCGGCCAGCCTTTCTATGCCGGCTGGGGCCTGACCCATGACGAATACCCCGTTGCCCGCCGCAACCGCAGCCTGACCAAGGCGCAGGTTTTCGCCGTCAGCCACATCCTCGCCCCCACCTGGTACGACCCCTGCCGCGACCGGTTATGCAGCTTTGAAGAGGCCACCGATCAGTTGGAGGCCGAAACCCGCGCTTACCGTCAGGATGGCGCGGGCCACATCGCCACCGGCATGCGCCTGTGGAAACGCGGCCGCCTGCAAGCCGTGTTCGGCCAATACAAGCCGCTGATATTTCAGGATAATCTGCAACACGCCGCCGATCAGGCCCGCGCAACCAACCGCAGCCTGCTGATCTGGGCTGGCAAGGAACCGGCAGGCCTCGCCGCCCCCGGCCTGCGGCTTTTGCGTGTCGAGGATGGCTTTATCCGCTCGCGTGGCCTCGGGGCCGCCCTGATCCCGCCGCTGTCGCTGGTCACGGATGATCTCGGCATCTATTACGATCCCAGCCGCGAAAGCCGCCTTGAACGCCTGATCGCAAGCGCCCCCCCACCGGGCGGCAGGCTGCGGGCCGAGCGTCTGATCCGCGCCCTGATCGCCGCCCGGATCAGCAAATACAACCTCGCGGGCCAAGCGCCGCTGCCCCAGACCGAAGCCCGCCGCATCCTCGTGCCCGGTCAGGTCGAGGATGACGCCTCCATCCGGCTGGGCACCACCGATATCTCCACCAACCTCGCGCTGCTGCGCGCCACTCGGGCGGCGAACCCCGCTGCATGGCTGATCTACAAACCGCATCCCGATGTCGAAGCCGGCCTGCGCCCCGGCACAATCGCGCCTGAAACCCTCGCCACTCTCGCCAACCAGACCGCCACTGCCGCCGACCCCATCGCCCTGATCGACGCCTGCGACGAGGTCTGGACGATGACTTCGCTCCTCGGGTTCGAGGCCCTGATCCGCGGCAAACCCGTCACCTGCCTTGGCGCACCGTTCTATGCCGGCTGGGGCCTGACCCGCGATCTTGCTCCGGTGCCAGACCGCCGCAAGCACCCGGCGTCATCTCCCCCGGGATCCCCCTCCCCGGCATCCCCCCCCCCTGCGTCGACCTCAAAGCCCGACCTCGCACAACTGGTCCACGCCGCCCTGATCGCCTATCCGCGCTATTATGATCCGGTCAGCCGCCGCCCCTGCCCGCCCGAGGTGGCGATAGACCGCCTCGCCAGCGGCATCCTCCCGCGCCCCGGCCTTGGCCTGCGCCTGTTGGCCAAGCTGCAAGGCCGCCTTGCGACGCATGCGAACCTCTGGCGCTAAAGCGGTTCAGGTTTGCAGGGAACCGGAAATCGCTGCCTCGCGTTTCACTCGACCGCGTTTTCCGGCAGTTTTGTTTTCGCGAAACCCTGAACCGCGCTGATCAATAGATATAGCGGATCTGCTCGGTCCAATACCGCTCCATCCGCTTCAGCGACTGGTTCACGTCCTCCATCCCCGAGGCATCAATCAGCCCGCGCTTCAGAAACCCTTCGGCATGGCGCGCGAACAACTCCGAGATATGCCCCCGCACCTTGCGCCCCTTTTCCGTCAACCGCACCCTTACCGACCGGCGGTCAATCTCGGAGCGCTGGTGGTGCATATACCCCAGTTCCACCAGCTTTTTCAGGTTATAGCTGACGTTCGAGCCCTGATAATAGCCGCGCGATTTCAACTCGCCCGCCGTCACCTCATTCTCGCCGATGTTGAACAGCAACAGCGATTGCACCGAGTTGATCTCAAGGATTCCCAATCGTTCGAACTCGTCCTTGATCACATCCAGCAACAGCCGGTGCAGCCGTTCCACCAGCGCCAGATTGTCCAGATAACCGGCCATAAAGGCCTTTTGCGAGCCGTCAAGCAAAGGGGCGTGTAAGGTCATTCCATTTCTCCGCATACCAATATCTGCGGCAACCTTGAGCACAAAACACAAACATAACGTAAACTAGACAGGAATTGGCGGCGATTTCACATATCTTTCGCCCGCACCAGCCGCGCGCGGGCAAAAACCCCGATTTCGGCAATGATTTCCGCCAGATGCGCGGGTGCTGCCGCCTGCCCCAGCACCCAGGGCAGCAGATCCTGATCGTTTGCGTCCAGCAAAACATCATAAACCGCCAGCCGCGCCGCCTCCATGCCCGCCAGATGCGCATCACCGAAGGGGCCGAGAATCAGGTCCATCTCCTTGGTGCCGCGCCGCCACGACCGCATCGCCATCCGCTTGCGGCGCGCCTCATCCGTCTCCGTCATCGCCACACCTGCTTGAACCCCGCACCCCCACAGCCTAAGACATAGCCGAACCACATGCCACCCACTGATCGGATTTCCCATGGCTTTCCTCTCCGATACCCTCGCCCGCGTCAAACCGTCGCCCACCATCGCCGTTTCAACCAAGGCCGCCGAGTTGAAGGCGCAGGGCCTTGATGTGATCGGCCTGGGTGCCGGCGAGCCGGATTTTGACACGCCGCAGAACATCAAGGATGCGGCCAAACGCGCGATTGATCAGGGCCGCACCAAATACACCGCCGTCGATGGCATCCCCGAGTTGAAACGCGCGATCTGCGCCAAATTCGCGGCCGAAAACGGCCTGACCTACGCCCCGAACCAGATCTCGGTCGGAACGGGGGGCAAGCAGATCCTCTACAACGCCTTCATGGCCACCCTCAACCCCGGCGACGAGGTTATCATCCCCGCGCCCTATTGGGTCAGCTATCCTGATATGGTGCTGCTGGCCGGTGGCACCCCGGTGCCGGTTGTCGCCACCATCGCCAATGATTTCAAACTGTCCCCGGCCCAGTTGGAGGCCGCAATCACCGCCAAAACCAAATGGTTCCTGTTCAACTCGCCCTCCAATCCCACGGGTGCGGGCTACACCCGTGCCGAACTCAAGGCCCTCACCGATGTGCTGATGCGCCATCCGCATGTCTGGGTGATGACCGATGATATGTACGAGCATCTGGTGTTCGACGATTTCGAATTCACCACCCCCGCACAGGTGGAACCCCGGCTTTATGACCGAACGCTCACCTGCAACGGGGTGTCGAAATCCTACGCGATGACGGGTTGGCGCATCGGCTATTGTGGTGGTCCTGCGCATCTGATCAAGGCGATGGGCACCATCCAAAGCCAGTCCACCTCGAACCCCTGTTCGGTATCGCAATACGCCGCCCTCGAAGGGCTGACCGGCCCGCAGGAATTTCTCACCGCCAACAAGGCCCTGTTCCAGCGCCGCCGCGATCTGGTGGTTTCGATGCTGAACGCCGCCCCCGGCATCACCTGCCCCACCCCCGAGGGCGCGTTCTACGTCTACCCCGATATCGCGGGCTGCATCGGCAAAACCACGCCCAAAGGCACCCTGATCACCGATGACGAGGTGTTTGCCACCGCCCTGCTGGAAGAAACCGGCGTCGCGGTGGTGTTCGGGGCCGCCTTCGGCCTTTCGCCCAACTTCCGTGTCAGCTACGCTACCTCCGACGATCTGCTGCGCGCGGCGTGCACGCGCATCCAGACATTCTGCGCATCTTTGGTCTGAGGGCAAACATGGCGGGCGATCTGCCGGAATACTTCTTCCGCATCCGCGACAACGGCGCATCGGTGTTCCGGGTGGACACCGAGAACCGCCAGCGCCGGATCGACATGGAAGAGATCGCCATGGTCAACGTCAAGAATGGCAATATCAAATCGCATGGCGACAGGGCGCTGTCGCCCGACGAGATGGCGGCGGTGAAAGAGTGGCTGGTCAAGCGGCAGGCGCAACTGGCGCTGCGCGATGTCGATGATATCCTGCGCGCTGTCGATCACATGAACCTGACGGCGCAATGGGTGCAATCGCGGGCCACCGATGCCCAACTGGAAGAGATCACCGACGTGCTGCTGCTGGCGATGCACGATCTGCGCTCGGTTCTGGTGCGCAAGAAAGCCGAGCGGCTGATGCAGCAGGGCGACATTCCCGCGTAGGTGTTCCACGGGGGAGGGGTGAAGCGGGATAAAACCGCCCCCCCCCGCCAACCCTACCGCCCCACACTCGGCGCCAGATGCCAGAACCGCCACATCAGTGTGCTGGCCGCCACCGTCAGCCCCACCACCAGCCCCAGCCACAACCCCACCCCGCCAAACCCCAGCGGAAACGCCAGCGCATAGCTGGCCGGAATCCCGATCACCCAATAACTTACCGCCGCCGCGATCATCGGCACCTTCGTATCGCGGATACCGCGCAGCAACCCCAGCGCCATCGCCTGCATCGCATCGGCCAGTTGGAACAGCGCCGCCACCGCCACCAGCACCGCGCCATAGGCGATGATCCGCGGCGTCTCGGGCTGGCCTGCGTCCAGAAACAGCGCCACCATCGGCTTGTCGAACGCAAGAAAACACCCCACCATCAGCACCGCAAAGCCAAACGACAGCGCAATCGCCACCGTCGCACCATCGCGCAACCCCTGCACGTCGCCCGCGCCCTCCGCTCGCCCTACCCGCACTGTGGCGGCATTCGAAAGCCCCACATGCACCATGAACGCCAGCGCCGTCGCCTGCATCGCAATGCCGTGGGCGGCAAGTTCCACCGTGCCGATCCAACCCATCATCAGCGCCGCCGCCTGAAACAGCGCGGCCTCGGCCAACCCCGTCAGCCCGATCGGCCAACCCAGTTGAAACACCCGCCCCATCGCCGCCCAGTCCGGCCGCCAGAACCGCTGAAACAGGTGAAACCGCCGCAAATCCGGCAACAGCCCCGCATAAAGCCCCAGCGCCGCGAACGTCAGCCCCTGCACCACCAAAGACGAGATCGCAGCCCCCCGCAGCCCCAACACCGGCGCCCCCAGATTGCCGAATATCAGCGCCCAGGCCACCACCAGATTAACCAGCACTCCCGCACAGGTGGTCCACAGCATCACCTGCGTCCGCCCCAGCGCCGCCAGATAGCCGCTCAGCACCGTCACCAACAGCGCCGGGATCATGCCGAACCCCGCGATGCGCAGAAAATCCTGCGCCAGCGCCGCCACCACCGCATTCTGCCCCAGCGCCAGCAACAGCGCCTCGGACCACCAGAACACCGGATAGCACAGCACCCCGAACGCCACCGACAACCACATTCCCATCCGGGTATCGCGGCGCACCTGCACCTCGTTGCCCTGCCCCAAAGCCTGCGCCACCATCGGCATCACTGCCTTGGCAAACCCCGACCCCAGCACGAAAATCACGAAAAAGCCCGAGCCGCCCAGCACCCCCGCTGCCAACTCGTTTACCCCATACCAGCCCAGCAATACGGTATCGGTCACATGCAGCAGCATCTGCGCCAAAGCACTGCCAACCAGCGGCAGTCCCAGCACAAGCGTCGCGCGCGCATGGGCCGAATGGGTCATCCTGAGTGTCATGCCATGGGCATAGCCCGCCTCCCCCGCAAGGGCAAGGCGAACGGGCGGACTGCTCGGGCGGCCCTACCGCCCCTGTTGCAGCATCCCGAGCGCGATCATCACAACCAATGCCCCGGCCAGTACCTCAAGCCATGGCAACACCCGCGCCACGCGCGCGCCAGACAGGTTGGCCAACAACCCCTCGCGCGCCCAAACCGAAAGCCCCGCCACCGCAATCGTCACCGAAGCCGTGCCCAGCCCCATGGCAAAAGTTCCCGCCACCCCCGCCAGTGCAATGCCCATCTGCCAGGTCAGAATCAACAGGAACAACGCCCCGGTGCAGGGCCGCAGGGCGATGCCCGCGATCAGCAGCGCCACATCACGCGCGCCGCCGATCTGGTTGATCTGCTCAGGGCTCGGCCCATGCGCATGGCCGCACTCCGGCCCATGCACATGCGCGTGCGCCCCCACTTCAGGCCGCCCGCGCCACAGCCGCAGAACGCCACGGCCGCAAAGCCACAACCCCACCCCCATCACCGCCAGCGTACCCAAAGGCACCATCACCTGCTCGGCCACCCCTTCGGTGCGCGCCCTTGTCCAACCCAGCACCGCGAAAAACCCGTACACCAGCAACACCGCTGCCGCCGCCTGTGCCAGACTGGCCGCCAGCGCCACCGCCGCCAGCGGCCCCAGCCGCACCCTTTGCGCCAGTCCATAGCCGCCGATCAACACCTTGCCATGCCCCGGCCCCGCCGCATGCAAAACGCCGTAACTGAAGCAAACAACCATCAACCCCGCCATCGCCCCCGGCGCACCACCGCGCAGCGCGCGCAACGCCGCCGCCAGCGTCGATTGCGCGCGCCGCTGCTCGACCAGCACCCAGTCCAGCAAGGCCTGATAGCCACCCAGCGCCCAGATCAGCCCCAGCCCCACCGCCACCACCAGCCCAAGGCCAAGCGCCAGCCGCACCGCGAAACGCCCGCCGCTTGCCGGAATATCGCTCATGATCCCGCCGCACAACTGATGCGCGCCTCCTCGGCATAGGCCGCCCCCACCGCCGGAAACGCCATTTCCACATCGGCCGAGCCCGCCTGTTCCGCCATCGCATCCTGCAAGATCTGATCGGCAGCAGCGCGGTCGGGCTCAAAAACCTCCGCCGCACAGTTGCGGCCACCCCGGATCACCACCCCGGCGGTAATCGCATAGGCGGTGTAAAAGCCGGGGTCATAGACCTGCACCACCAAAGGCGCCGCCCCGATCACAACCGGTGCTGCAAACGCCCGGTAATGGCGGGTGCTGATCCGGGCATCGGCATAGGCCGCACTCCATTCCGACGGCCCCGAAAGCGCCAAGGCCACCCCGCCCTGCAGCGCATAAGTATCCCCCGGATAGCCCGGATCCCACTGCATATCCCACCCCTGCAACCCCGCCAGTTCCGCCGCCGTCAGCACCCCGTCGAAATCCGGGTCCAGCCCGCGATCCTCGATGATGATCAGCGAGAACAGGTCATCATAGGTCCAGTTGATCCAGATACCGGCCACCCGGCCTTCGGCGTCGATATCCACCTCAAAACCGGTGTCCACAAACACATGCGGATGGGCCGCCGCAAGACCGGCTCCGGCCAGCCCGATGCAAAGCGCAACACCGCCAAGAAACATCCGCATGCTCAACCCTTGTCCTCCACACCGCCCTCCCACTCTTACCGCGCAATGCGGTCCGACGGAACCGCTTTGCACCCGCTCCAGACAATTCACCTAAAATTGTCCCCCCCCGTTCTTCATTGCCCAAATATCCCACAGGGGTGCGGGGGTGTGAAACCCCCGCTTTTGAACAGCGGGTGCGGGGGCGCGAGGCCCCCGCTCTTCGGTGCGGGTGCGGGGGTGTGAAACCCCCTTCTGTCAGCGGCTGCGCACATGCGCACTCCCCCGCCAGTCTCAATCCAGCAAAACCACGATCCCGACACGGCGCATCGCAGCCTCAGGTTGCAATGCCGGACCATCATTCGAGATCCGCGCGGAAAATCGCCTATCTACCTGTTTTTGAAACCAAAAAGGCGGCGGCACCCCAGGTACCGCCGCCCTTTCGTGGGGGATAAATGCAGTCTCGTCTTATCGGGTCAGCGCAAAGTTTCCAAGAACAATCCCGTGATACCGCGCCCTTTACAGAGTCGCATACCCCATATGCGGTAAGGATCCAAATATTCTTACCGGCGCGGAAGAAATCTTTCCAGAATCTCCAGCGCCGTCTGCCAATGCACGAAAAACACCAGCCGGCCCGCATCGCTCATCACCTTCAGTTCCAGATGCGGATACTCGGAAACCTGCTCGCGCAGCGTCACCAGCGGTGCCTGCGCGTCCTGATCACCCTGCATCAGCACCACCGGCACCCGGCAATTGCGCACGATATCAGACCAGTCCTGCTCCGAGCCCAGCGCCTCGCGCGCAAACGCCTCATGCGCCGATATCTTGGCGCTCAGCGTCACTTCCGATCCCGCCAGTATCGCCTCCCGGATCTCGGGCTGCATGAAGGCGGCGGTATCGGCAATCGAGCCGCCGTTCACCATGCTATAGTAGTTTTCCTTGCCCATCTGCCGCGCCAGCATGAACCCCGCCTGCACCGCAAACGGCACCACCCCCGGGGCATAACGGGCATTCCCCAACACAAAGCGCGGCCACTTGTCCATCCTTGCATACTGCGCGCCGCCCTTGTGCGGCAGTTGGGCGGCACAGGCCAGAATGCCGGTCACAAGGCTGGGCCGCATCTCGGCCAGCCGCATGGCAAAGCGCAGATCGGCCCCAAGGCTCAGCACCGCCGCGCGCTGCAGCCCCAGATAATCGGCAACCGCCAGATAATCGCCGACCACGGCGTCAAGATGTGCTGCGGCCCCGCTGCCTGCGGCCCCGCTGCCGCCCGCCACGCGGTGCAACTCCGAGCGGCCGTAGCCCGCCCGCACCGGCACGATCACCCGGATGCCGCGCAGACGGGCGGCCCGTTCGGCCCGCGCGGGCCAGCGGATGAACCCCAGATCCTGATGCATGAACAGCACCGGTGCACCGGACGGATTGCCAAACTCGATCCATTCCAGCCGCCGCCCGTCATGCCCGCGCAGATACTGAAACACCTGCGGGTCCAGATTGCCCTGCGGCGCCACCGGGGCCTCTTCCGAGGGCATCATCGCCACATCCATCAGGCCCAGCATTGCGCGCACCAGTTCGGCCTGACTGTGGGTTTCGGTCTTGGCAAGGATGGAACGCATCTGGGTGCGCACCGTCTCAGTAGACCGGCCGCGCGCCTCGGCAATCTCGCGCAATTGCTGCCCAAGCGTCACGCCCCGCACGATTTCCAACTCCGCCTGCGTCAGCGCGAACGCCGCCTGAATGGTCGCCTCGAACCCCAATGGCCAGACCTGCTCGTTCGACATCACCAGCGCCAGCGGTTTGGTGCCCTGCCCGTCCACCGGGCCCACCCGCACAATCACCGGGCCGCCCGTCAGCTTGGAATGGATGCGCAGGGTCATCGCCTGTTCGGCGCGCCCGCTGATCACCTGATGGCAAACCCGGCGCAGCAGATCAATATCCCCGGCCTCGAACGGCAGATCCGCCATGCCGCTGGCCTCACGCAGACCAAACGCCATCGCGGCGGCGCGGTTGAAGGCGGCAATCCCGGCGCCGCCATCACACAAAAATGCCGCCGAACGCGGAATATCCGCCAGCACCGACCGGTAGCCACCATTGTCGCGCGCGGCCTGATAGCGTTCCAGAAACACCCCGGCGCGGGCAAGGTGGCCGTTCAGCACCGGATCGTCCAGCATGGCCGCGGCCGCGCCGGGCAGCATCCGCGTCGGGCCGAAATGCGCCTCCCAACAGTCGATCAGCGCCTCAAGCGTGGCGGGGTCCAGCGCCACATCATAGATCCGGCTCAAAATCTCGTCCCGGTGATCCAGCGCCACATCTTTCGCCGTCGCGGTTGGCGCCGTCGCGGTTGGCGCGGTTGGTGCGGTTGCGGACAGGATGCTTTCAGAAGATGCGCGCGCGGTCATGTCACGCCGTCACCCGAGTGCCGCGCGCCGCATGCGCAAAGCCAAAGCGCCGTCGCACCCCAGACCCGCTTGCGCAGGCAGCCGCAAGATCCCGTCACCGCATTTCGCACCTGAGAGCTCCCCAGAACTCCGTCAACCCGGCTTCAGACCAAATGATTGGCCTTTTGCCCGGACCACCCAGCACCTATGCTGCCATTTATCATCGCCTGACAGCAAGTCAGGTTTACCTTACGTAAACAGGCAATACCACCTCCACCCCTCTCAACCCGCAAGAGAACCCGCATGATCACCCTTTACGGCGTTTACCGCTCGCGCGCATCGCGCCCGCTCTGGCTTCTGGCCGAAACCGGCACCCCCTTCACCCATATCCCCGTCATCCAAAGCTACCGGCTACCCAACCCGATGGCCGCTGGCGCCGCCTTCAACACCGCATCACCGGCGTTTCTTGCGGTCAATCCGCAAGGCCAGATCCCGGTGCTGGTGGACGGCGATCTGGTGCTGACCGAAAGCCTGGCCATCACCCAGCATCTGGCACGCGTGCACGGCGGCCCGCTTGGGCCACAAACTGCCGCCGAAGCTGCCCTGACCGAACAGTGGTCGCTGTTCGCCGCCACCAGCGTCGAAGGCCCGGCGCTTGAAATCCTCTATACCCAGGCCGATGGCGGCGACAAACTGGCCGAGGGTCAGGCGAATATCGCGCTGAACGCCGAAAAACTACGCCGCCCGCTGGCGCGGCTCGAGGTGCATCTGGCGGCGCAAGGCCATCTGCTGGGCGGTCGCTTTACCGTGGCCGATCTGAACACCGCCGAATGCCTGCGCTATGCCCAGGGCCACCCAACCCTGCTGGCCGGGTTTCCCGCCACCAAGGCATGGCTGGAACTCTGTCAGGCCCGCCCGGCGTTCAAGGCGATGTGGGCGGCTCGGATGGCCGAGCCGGATTAGCGGCCAAAAGGCGGGGGACTCGCGCCCCCGCACCCAGCGCCAGATAGCAGGGGTTTAACACCCCCGCACCCACTGCAAAGAGCGGGGGTTTCACACCCCCGCACCCCCGTGGGATATTTGGGCAATAAAGAAGCGGGGGGCCGCGTACCCCATATCTTGCGTCATCCCTTGCAGTGATGCTCTACTCCTGTCTCATAGCCGTATAATAAGAATCGAGCATCACATGGCGAATGACCTGCTTTCCACCGCCCCCGACGAGTATAACGCCGCCTCCATCGAGGTGCTGGAGGGGTTGGAGCCGGTGCGCAAGCGGCCCGGCATGTATATCGGTGGCACCGACGAGCGCGCTCTGCATCATCTGGTGGCCGAGATCCTGGATAATGCGATGGACGAGGCGGTGGGCGGCCACGCCAACCGGATCGAGGTCGATCTGCACGCCGATCACTCCATCACCATCCGCGACAACGGCCGCGGCATTCCGGTTGATCCGCACCCGAAGTTCCCCGGCAAATCCGCCCTTGAAGTGATCCTTTGCACCCTGCATGCTGGCGGCAAGTTTTCGGGCAACGCCTACCAGACCTCGGGTGGCCTGAACGGCGTCGGCTCGTCGGTGGTGAACGCGCTGTCGGATGTCATGAAGGTTGAAGTGGCGCGCAACAAGGAGCTTTACGCCCAATCCTTCGCCCGTGGCATCCCGCAAGGCCCGCTGGTCAAGGTCGGCCCCGCCCCCAACCGGCGCGGCACCTCGGTGATGTTCCACCCCGACCCCGAGATTTTCGGCCATCAGCAGTTCAAACCGGCGCGGGTGCTGAAAATGGTCCGCTCCAAGGCCTATCTGTTTTCCGGCGTCGAGATCCGCTGGAAATCCGCCATCCCGGACGGCGACATGCCGATGGAGGCCACCTTCCACTTTCCCGGCGGCCTTGCCGACTATCTGTCGGACCAGCTGGAGAAAACCACCACCTACGCCGACCAGCCCTTCGCGGGCAAAGTGCAGTTTCAAGAAAAATTCGGCGTGCCCGGCTCGGTCGAATGGGCGATCCACTGGACCCCCGCGCGCGACGGCTTTCTGCAATCCTATTGCAACACCGTGCCCACCCCCGAAGGCGGCACCCACGAATCCGGCTTCTGGACCGCGATGATCCGCGGCATCCGCGCCTACGGCGAGCTGGTGAAAAACCGCAAAGCCGAGCAGATCATCCGCGAAGACCTCGCTTACGGCGGTTGCGCCCTGATCTCGGTGTTCATCCGCGACCCGCAGTTTGTCGGCCAGACCAAGGACCGCCTCTCGACCGAAGAGGCCGCCCGCTATGTCGAAGGCGCCGTGCGCGATCACTTCGACAACTGGCTTGCCGCCAACACCAAATCCGCCGGCGCCATCCTCGATTTCCTGATCCTGCGCGCCGAAGAACGCCTGCGCCGCAAACAGGAAAAGGAAACGCAGCGCAAGACCGCGACCAAAAAACTCCGCCTGCCCGGCAAACTCACCGATTGCTCGTCCAAAACCCGCGACAACACCGAGTTGTTCATCGTCGAGGGCGACAGCGCCGGTGGCTCCGCCAAAGCCGCCCGCAACCGCGAGAATCAGGCGCTGCTGCCGCTCAAAGGCAAGATCCTCAACGTCCTCGGTGCCGCCTCCGCCAAACTGCACGACAATTCCGAAATCCGCGATATCTGCGAGGCTCTGGGCGTCTCGATGGGCACCAAATTCCGCGTCGACGACCTGCGCTATGACAAGATCATCATCATGACCGACGCCGATGTCGATGGCGCCCATATCGCCGCCCTGCTGATGACGTTTTTCTTCGCCCAGATGCGCCCGCTGATCGACAAGGGCCACCTCTACCTCGCCTGCCCCCCCCTCTACCGCCTGACCCAGGGCGCGCGCCGCCTTTACGTGGCCGACGATGCCGAAAAGGAACTGTGGCTGGCCAAGGGCCTTGGCGGCAAGGGAAAAATCGACGTGCAACGCTTCAAGGGCCTGGGCGAGATGGACGCCAAAGACCTGAAAGACACCACGATGAACCCCCTGACCCGCAAACTGATCCGGGTGTCGATCGACGAGGAAGTGGCCGGCGACACCGGCGATCTGGTGGAACGCCTGATGGGCAAAAAGCCCGAACTGCGCTATCAGTATATTCAGGAAAACGCGAGGTTTGTGGAGGAGTTGGATGTTTGAGTGGTCACACGTCCGGTATACCGGCCGGTCGGAAAGTCAGCCACTCTGGTAACTACGTTAGTTCGCGGCTCGCGTTCAAGTCTCC
>JANNAV010000245.1:0-7451 GCA_031384695.1 Paracoccaceae bacterium | reverse complement strand
GGCTACGGCGATGTGGTGCCGGTGACGGCGGCGGGCAAGTTTGCCTCGGGGTTCGTGATCATCGCGGGGCTGATCTTTTTCGCGCTGCCGATCGCCATCATTGCCTCAAGCTTTCTGGCGGAAATGCGCCGCAGGGACTTTAATATCAGCTATGCGATGGTGGCGCGGGTGCCGCTTTTTGCCACGCTGGATGCGATTGCCATCTCGGAAGTGGCAAGCATGCTGAAGGCCCGCAAGGTGCCGCGCGATGCGGTGATCGTGCGGAAGGGCGATGCGGGGGAAAGCATGTTCTTCATCGCCCGTGGGCGGGTGGAAGTGGTGGTGCCCTCGGGCGAGGTGATGCTGAAGGAGGGCGATTTCTTTGGCGAGATGGCGGTGATCGGCCGGCTGAAACGGTCGGCCACGGTGATTGCGCGCGATACCTGCGAGTTGCTGGTGCTGGATGCGGCGGATCTGCTGCGGCTGATGGACCAGAACCCGCTGGTGGAGGCGGCGTTGCACGATGTGATCGCCGCGCGCAAGGCGCAAGGGTGAGGGGGGGGACAACGAAACACGGCGCCCTTTTGACCAAGAGCGGGGGTGTCACACCCCCGCACCCCCGTGGGGGATTTAGGCTTACGTGAATCGGGTGGGGTTTGGGTTCATGGAGGCGCGCGCGCGCGTTACCGCACCTTCAGCGTTGCCAGCCCGATCATGGCAAGGATCAGGCTGATGATCCAGAACCGGATCACGATCTGCGGTTCGGCCCAGCCTTTCTTCTCGAAATGGTGGTGAATCGGCGCCATCAGGAACACGCGTTTGCCGGTGCGTTTGTAGTAGAGCACCTGAATGATCACAGAAAGCGCCTCGACCACGAACAGGCCGCCGACGATGGCCAGCACGATCTCATGCTTGGTACAGACGGCGATGGCGCCGAGGGCGCCGCCCAGCGCAAGGCTGCCGGTATCGCCCATGAACACTGCGGCGGGGGGGGCGTTGTACCACAGGAACCCGAGGCCACCACCAAAGAGGGCGGAGGTGAAAATAAGAAGCTCGCCGGTGCCGGGCACGAAATGCACCCCCAGATATTCCGAGAAGTTGAAGTTGCCCACCACATAGGCGATCACACCCAGCGTGCCTGCCGCGATCATCACCGGCATGATGGCAAGACCGTCGAGGCCATCCGTCAGGTTGACAGCATTGGCCGCCCCCACGATCACGATCATGCCGAAGGGAATGAAGAACATGCCGAAGTTCAGCAGGGCGTTCTTGAAGAACGGCAGCGCCAGTTGGTTGGTCAGCGCATCGGGATGAAAGCTGGCGGCGGCGTAGGTGGCCATGGCGGCGATGGCAAGGCCCGCGATAAAGCGCGCGCGCGAGGACACGCCCTTGGTGGTTTGTTTGGTGACCTTGGCATAATCATCGGCAAAACCGATCAGACCAAAGGCGAGGGTGACAAGGATCACGATCCAGACATAGGGATTGTCAAGCCGCGCCCAAAGCAGGGTGGAAAACATCAGCGCCGACAGGATCAGCAAGCCGCCCATGGTGGGAGTGCCCGCTTTGGCGAAATGCGTTTCCGGGCCGTCGTCGCGGATCGGCTGGCCCCTGCCCTGCCTGCGGCGCAACAGGTTGATCAGGGGCTGGCCAAAGATGAACCCAAAAATCAGCGCCGTGGCGAAGGCGCAGCCCGCCCGGAATGTGATATAGCGAAACAGGTTGAAGACGTCGCCGCCGTCGGAAAACTCGGTGAGCAGGTAAAGCATCTAGATCGGTCCCTTGGTCGTGCCCGCTTTGGGGTTTTGTGGTTCCGGTTTTGCTGATATCGGGTTTTCCGGCTCCGGGTTGGCGCGGCGTTGCCCCAAATTGCGGCAGGCGTCAACCACGAGGCTGGTTTTTATGCCTTTTGAGCCCTTGATCAGGATGATATCGCCCGCATCCACCAAAGATCGCGCGCGCGGGGCCAGTTCGGCGGCGGTGGCCACCCATTCGCCGCGCTGGCTGCGGGGCAGCATCTGCCACAGCGATTGCATCCTTGGCCCGACGCAGTGGATCGTGGTGAGCGCGGCAAGGCCCGGGTGGGCGGCTATGGCCTGATGCAGGGCGATTTCGGTGGCCCCGAGTTCCAGCATGTCGCCCAGCACCGCGATGCGCCTGCCGCGCGGCACCCGTCCGACATTATCCTGCGGGACGGCCGCGATCAGCACATCAAGGGCTGCGGCCATCGAGGCGGGGTTGGCGTTGAACGCATCGTCGATCAGATCAAAGAAAATGTCTTCGACGGGATCAAGGGCGATACGCTCGCGGGTGCCACGGCCCGGCGGCGGGGCCCAGCGGCCCAGATCATTGGCGGCAATCATCGGATCAAGCCCGAGGGCGTCGGCCACCGCGAGGGCCGCCAGACCGTTGGCGGCAAAGTGGTGGCCGGGGGTGAGCACTTTGAACAGGAAGGGCGTTTTGGCGCGGGTGGCCCGCACGATGGTGGCGGCTTCGGTGATATGGGCGTCGGTGAGGCGGTAATCGGCGGCGGCGCTGGTGCCGAAGGTCACCTGCTTTGCCCCTGCTGCCGCCGCTGCTGCCTGCAAGATCGGCGTCACCGCCAGATCGAGCGGCAGGATGGCGGTGCCACCGGGGCGCAACCCGGTGAAGATGGCGGCTTTCTCATGGGCGATGCCGTTCAGATCGGCAAACGCCTCAAGATGCGCCGGGGCGACGGTGGTGATCAGCGCCACATCGAGCCGCGCCATCCGGGCAAGGGGGGCAATTTCGCCGGGGTGGTTCATGCCGATCTCGATCACCGCGAAATCGGTGTCTTGCGGCATGCGGGCAAGGGTCAGGGGCACGCCCCAGTGATTGTTATAGCTGGCCTCGGCGGCGTGGCAGCGGCCCTGCCCCGCAAGGACCACCCGCAGCATTTCCTTGGTCGAGGTTTTGCCGACCGAGCCGGTGATGCCGATCACCTGTGCGGTGGTGCGGGCGCGGGCAAAGCGGCCCAGCGCCGCAAGGGCCGCCAGCACATCGGGCACGATCAGCAGGGGGGCGTCGCGGGCCACACCTGCGGGGACCCGCGACACGAGGGCGGCGGCGGCACCTTTGGCCAGCGCTTGTGCCACAAAATCATGGCCGTCGCGGGTGTCTTTGAGGGCCACGAAGAGATCGCCCGGCACGACGGTGCGGGTGTCGATCGACACGCCTGTTGCCTGCCAATCGACAGCACTTTGGCCGCTCGTGGCGCGGACTGCATCAGCAGAGGTCCAGAGCGGGGTCATATCAGACCATCCAGCGCGGCCACAGCGATGCTGGCTTGTTCAACATCATCAAAGGGATAGGTGATGCCTTTGATGGTCTGGCCCGGCTCGTGCCCCTTGCCCGCGATCAACAGCGCATCACCGGGCAGCAGCGCATCGACCGCGCGCAGGATGGCTTCGGCGCGGTCGCCCACCTCATGCGCATCGGGACAGGCGGCGATGACGGCGGCGCGGATGGTGGCGGGGTCTTCGGAGCGGGGGTTGTCATCGGTGACATAGCACAGATCGGCGTGGGCGGCGGCGGCGGCCCCCATCAGCGGGCGTTTGCCGCGATCCCGGTCGCCGCCGGCGCCCAACACCACGACGATCCTCCCCATCACATGCGGGCGCAGCGCCCTGAGGGCTGTTGCCACCGCATCGGGCGTATGGGCGTAATCGACGAACACGGCGGCACCGTTGCGGCGAGTGGCGGCGCGCTGCATCCGCCCGCGCACACCGGTGAGGTGCGGCAGGCAGGCTATCACATCACGGGCGGGGGTGCCTGCCGCGATCACAAGGCCCGCCGCAAGCGCCACATTTTCGGCCTGAAAGCCGCCGATCAGATCAAGGCGCACCTGAGAGGGCTGGCCGTGCCACGAGAGGCGCAGCTCCTGCCCCGAGGCGTCAAACCGCTGCCCCATCAGGCGCAGATCGCAGGCGGCATCATGGCCGACCGTGATCACCTGCTGGCCGCGCGCGCGCGCAAGTGCCGCGATTGCCGCCCCTTTGGGATCGTTGATGTTCACTACTGCGGTGCCATCATCGGGCAGAACCCGGGAAAAAAGCCCGGCTTTGGCGGCGAAATAGGCCTCGAAGGTGCCGTGATAATCCAGATGGTCCTGGGTGAAGTTGGTGAAGCCCGCAGCCTTAAGGCGCACGCCATCAAGGCGGTGCTGGTCAAGCCCGTGCGAGGAGGCCTCCATCGCGGCGTGGGTCACACCTGCGCGCGCCGCCTCGGCCAGCATGCGGTGCAGGGTGACGGGGTCGGGGGTGGTATGGGCGGAAGGCGCCTCCCATGCGCCCTCGATCCCGGTGGTGCCGATGTTGATGGCGGCGTGGCCGAGATGGGCCCAGATCTGGCGGGTGAAGGTTGCGACCGAGGTTTTGCCGTTGGTGCCGGTGACGGCGACCATGGTGGCGGGCTGCGCGCCGAACCACAGGGCTGCGGCGGCGGCGAGGGCCTCGCGCGGGTCTTGCGCCACAACGAGGGCGGCGCTTGAGGCGGCAAGGGCTTCGCCCGCAAGCCTTGCGCCGTCGGCATCCGTCAGGATCGCCGCGGCGCCGGATTGGAGCGCCATCGGAATGAAGGCGGCACCGTGCAGCGTGGAGCCCGCGAGGGCGGCAAAGAGAAACCCCGGCTTGACGGCCCGGCTGTCGGTGGTGATGCCTTGCAACTGCGGATCGCGGACGGCACGGGTTCCGGCCCCAAGACGGGCGGTCAGGCCGAGATCAGACAGGGATTTTGGCCGTTCCACCATGATGCATCCAGTTGCCGGTTTCAGTTGTTGACGGCTGTTAACCCATCAAGGGGGGCGGCTTCAACCTGTGGCCGCATGCCAAGCAGCGGGGCCACGCGGCGGATGATCTCGGCGGCCACCGGCACAGATGTCCAGCCTGCGGTGCGGCGCGGCTTTGGCCCCGAGGTTTCCACCGGCTCGTCCATCGTGACCACCAGCACATATTGCGGATCATTGGCGGGGAAGGTCGAGGCGAAGGTGTTGATCACCTTGTCCTTGTAATAGCCACCCCCCTTCTTGGTCTTGTCAGCCGTGCCGGTCTTGCCCGCCACCGCATAGCCCGGCACCTCGCCAAGGCTGGCGGTGCCTTCGGTGACCACGCGGCGCAGCATGGCGACGGCGGATTTGGCGGTTTCGACGCTCATCACGCGTATTGCGGGGGCTTGCCTGTCGTGATGCACCAGCGTCGGCTTTATCACCGTACCGCCGTTAGCGATGATGGCATAGGCGGTGGCGAGGTTGAGCGGGCTTGAAGAGATGCCATGGCCGTAAGACGCGGTGATGGTGACGATTTCGGGCCAGCGTGGCGGCACCAGCGGCTTGGCCCCCGGCGCCTCGATCAACTCGATTGGCGATGCATCCAGCAGGCCAAGCGACTTCAGAAACGCCTGCTGACGCTCGGAACCGATCATCATGGCGATATGGGCGGTGCCGACGTTGGAGGATTTGGCGATGATATCGGTAACCGACAGCATCGGGCCGTAGTTGTGGTTTTCGAACTCCTTGATCAGGAATTTGCCATAGCGCAACGGCGCGTTGGCATCGACGAGGGTTTCGGGATTGACCAGACCCAGTTCCATCGCCTGGGCTGCGGCAAAGATCTTGAAGGTGGAGCCGAGTTCATAGACGCCCTGCACCGCGCGGTTGAACAGCGGGCTGTCGGCGGGCTCGCCGCTGGTGGGCAGGTTGGGGCGGTCATTGGGATCGAAGGCGGGCAGGGAGGCGAGGCTGATGATCTCGCCGGTGTGCACATCCATCAGGATGGCGGCGGCCCCCTTGGCGTTCATCATGGTCATGCCGGTGCCCAGCACCTCTTCAATCGTGGCCTGCACCGTCAGATCGAGCGATAGTTTCAGCGGCTGGCCGGCCTGCGCCGGATCACGCAGGCGGGTATCCATTGCCTTTTCAATGCCGGCGGTGCCGATCACTTCAGCGCTGTCCACGCCTTCGGCCCCGAACGTGGCCCCACCCAGCACGTGGGCTGCCAGCATGCCATTGGGATAAAGCCGCACCTCGCGTGGGCCGAACAGCAGGCCCGGATCGCCGATATCCTGCACCTGCTGCATCTGTTCGGGCGACAGCACCCGGCGCACCCAGAGAAAGCTGCGGCCATCGGTAAAGCGGCGTTGCAGGTCTTCGGCCTTCAACTCGGGAAAGATCGCCGCCAGTTCGCGTGCCACGCGGGCTGGATCAATCAGATCGCGGGTTTGCACATAAAGCGCATGCGTCAGCATGTTGGTGGCCAGCAGGCGGCCATTGCGGTCGGTGATATCGGCGCGGCTGGTCAGAATCTCGGCCCCCGCCGAGGCGGTGCGCGGCTCTGTCGGCACGGTGGCGGCCAGCATGCCCATCCGCGCGCCGATCAGCGCGAAGGCGGAAAAGAACGACAGCGCCAGAAACACCAGCCGCAGTTGCGCGCGGCCACGGGCGTGATCGCGGCTGGTCTCGTCGCGCAGGCGCAGGTTTTCGCGCTCGATGGCATCGGGGTTTTCGCCCTTGGTGCGGGCATCCAGGATACGGGCAAGCGGGCGCAGGGGGGTGCGGGTCATGGGGTGGTGCCCTCTGTGGCGTCAAGATTGCCGATCACGTCAACCGGCTGGGTGATGGCCAGATCGGCGGCGATAGGTGGCGGTGGCATGGCGATCTGCATCGCCGAGCCGAATTGCGACGGCTCCATCGGAAACAGGCCAAGGCGATCAAAGTTCAGCGTCGCCAGTTCGCGCAGGCGGTCGGGGCGGTTGAGATAGGCCCATTCGGCGGATTGCAGTGTCAGAGTTTCCCGCAGGTTGGCGATTTCGTTTTGCAGACTTTCCACCTCGCGCAGGGCATCCTGGGTGGCATAGTTTTCGCGGTAGGCCCAAAAGCCCAGCGCCATCACCGCCAGAAACGACAGAACATAGATCACGGGGCGCATCATGGGCGGCGTCCTTTCTGGGGGGCATCGGGCAGGTCTGGCGCGTCAAGGCGGGCGGCATCGGGGGTTATGGCGGCGGCTGCGGTGCGGCGGGCGACGCGCAGCTTGGCCGAGCGCGCGCGCGGGTTCGCCGCCAGCTCATCAGCATCGGGACCAACGGCCTTGCGGGTGACCAGTTCAAACCGCGCGGTGGTGGTGGATTTGGCGGGGGCATAGCGGTTTGTGTTGGGCTCCTCGCCACTCGCCTGTTGGAAAAAGCGTTTCACGATGCGGTCTTCCAGCGAGTGGAAGGTGACAACAGCCAGCAGGCCACCGGGTTTCAGCGCCCGTTCGGCTGCAGCAAGCCCTTGCACCAGTTCGGAAAACTCGGCGTTCACCGCGATGCGCAGGGCTTGAAAGCTGCGGGTGGCGGGGTGGCTTTGGCCGGGTTTGGGGCGTGGCAGGCATTTCGAGATGATCTCGGCCAGACGCAGGGTGGTGGTGATCGGCTGTTGCGCGCGGGTGGCGACGATGAAATGCGCGATCTTGCGCGAG
>JANNAV010000311.1:0-2748 GCA_031384695.1 Paracoccaceae bacterium | reverse complement strand
CTTTACCCTGATTGACGCGGGCGTCGGCGTGATCATCGTGCTGTCGGCGATCCTCGCCTATTCGCGCGGCTTCGTGCGCGAGGCGATGGCGATCGCGGGCTGGGTTGGGGCGGCGTTTCTCGCCACCATTTTCGCCTCCTCCGCCCAACCTTTGATCAAGGAAATCCCCATCCTCGATAGATTCCTCGGCGACAGTTGCGAACTTTCGATCATCGCCGCCTTCGCCGCCGTCTTTGCCATCGGCCTCGTCCTTGCCTCTCTTTTCACCCCCCTCTTCTCCTCGGTTGTGCAACGCTCGGCCCTCGGCGGCCTCGATCAGGGCCTTGGCTTCCTCTTTGGCGTGCTGCGCGGTATCGTGCTGGTGGGGGTGGCCTTCCTCGTCTACGACCGCGCCGTCGCCGCCAATACCGTGCCGATGGTCGACGACTCCCGCTCGGCCAGGATTTTCGCTTCGTTTCAGGCCAACATCGACGCCGCCGTGCCGCAAGACGCCCCAAGCTGGATCGTCGGTCGCTACAACGATCTGACCGCCTCCTGCGCGCCTCCGGCCAGTGCAGCCCCGGCAGAACCCGTAGCCCCCGCCCCCAGCAACTGACCTGAAAGCCTGCTGTTTCTTGCCGGATTTGATTTCAATCAAGCAAGGGGCCATCGCCCCGGCGGCCGCGCCTGCCTGCCCCCCATCTAATTGAACGGGCAAGCGCGTAAACGCACCAGCCCAGGCAGCCGCGCCCCAATTCGCCCACCCAGCCCGATTGCGGATAATCGCTTGCCCAACCGGCCTCCGGCCTAATGGGCAACGAACCGAGAAACTCTCTCCCAGAGAGTTTCCAGATCGGTTCGCCCTCCCAACCAACCGCCGCATCGCGGCATTCGGCGCGTGACAGTGCCGCGCAATAGTCCTAAAGGATGGCGCAACACCCAAAGCACCCGATCAGGAGGCTCCATGCGCCGCTTCCCCGCCCACCCCTTTGCGCCGTTCGATGACAGCGACAAGCTGAAAGAGGAATGCGGCATTTTCGGCGTGATCGGCGTGGCCGATGCCTCGCATTTCGTGGCCCTCGGCCTGCATGCCCTGCAACATCGCGGTCAGGAGGCGGGCGGCATCGTCAGCCACGATCCCGTCACCGGCTTCAACTCGGCCCGCCGCTTCGGCTATGTGCGCGACAACTTTACCAAACCCGACGTGATGGATACCCTGCCCGGCACCCTCTCCATCGGCCATGTGCGCTATTCCACCGCCGGCTCCAAAGGTGCCACCGCCATCCGCGACGTGCAGCCGGTCTTTGGCGAGTTCTCCATGGGCGGTGCTGCCATCGCCCATAACGGCAACCTCACCAACGCGCATGCCCTGCGCCGTGAACTCATCGAGCGCGGCTCGATCTTCCAGTCCTCCTCCGATTCTGAATGCATCATCCATCTGATGGCCCGCTCGATCCAGAAAACCATCGCCGAGCGGATGAAAGACGCGCTCCGCCGGGTGGAGGGCGCGTTTTCGGTGGTGGCAATGACCCGCACCAAACTGATCGGCGTGCGCGACAGCCTCGGCGTGCGCCCGCTGGTTCTGGGGCGCATCGGCGACGGCTGGGCATTGGCGTCGGAAACCTGCGCCCTTGATATCATCGGCGCCGAGTTCATCCGCGAAATCGAGCCGGGCGAGATGGTGGTGATCGAAGGCAACAAGGTCGAAAGCACCCGCCCCTTCGCCCCCGCCAAATCGCGCTTCTGCATTTTCGAGCATGTGTATTTCAGCCGTCCGGACAGCATCCTCGGCGGCCGCTCGGTCTATGAAAACCGCCGCCAGATCGGCGTTGAACTGGCCATCGAGGCCCCGGTTGACGCCGATCTCGTCTGCCCGGTGCCCGACTCTGGCACCCCCGCCGCCATCGGCTATTCGCAGCAATCCGGCATCCCCTATGCGATGGGCATCATCCGCAACCAATACATGGGCCGCACCTTCATCGAGCCGACGGAGAGCATCCGCAACATGGGCGTGCGCCTGAAACTCAACGTCAACCGCGCCCTGATCAAGGGCAAACGGGTGATTTTGGTCGATGACAGCGTGGTGCGCGGCACCACCTCGCGCAAGATCAAGGACATGATTCTGGAGGCCGGTGCGGCGGAAGTCCACTTCCGCATCGCCTCCCCCCCCACCGCCTGGCCCTGCTTTTACGGCGTCGATACGCCCGAGCGTTCCAAACTGCTGGCAGCCTCGATGTCCGAAGAAGAAATGCGGGTCTGGATCGGGGTGGACAGCCTGAAATTCATCTCCATCGACGGCCTCTACCGCGCGGTGGGCGAAGCACAGGGCCGCAACAACGCCTCACCGCAATATTGCGACGCCTGCTTTTCCGGCGAATACCCGATCTCGCCCTCCGACAAACTCGACGAAGGCTTCGAGATGAAAGCGGCAGAGTAAGCGCCCCTGCCGCGCCTAACCCTGCTTGCCATTTCTCCTTTGTCCAAATATCCCCGCCCAAGGCTCCCGCCGCCGCCATCCGCGCGGCCCGCAAAGGATATCCGCATGCCGCAACGCATCGCCCTGATCACCGGTGCCTCCCGTGGCTTGGGGGCTGCCCTCGCCGAGCAACTTGCGCTGCGCGGCTGGCATGTCGTCGCCGTCGCCCGCACCGTGGGCGCTCTGGAAGAACTCGACGACCGCGTCAAAGCCCCGGGCCTGCCCGGCGCGGGCGCCCTCACCCTCGCGCCGATGGACATCACCAACGACGATGCCATGCGCCACCTCTGCCG
>JANNAV010000297.1:0-5447 GCA_031384695.1 Paracoccaceae bacterium | reverse complement strand
CACCGACGGGGGGGGGGGCCCCGGGGCCAACCCCGGGGGGCCCCTGTGGGGGTGGGTAAAATGGGGGTACCCCGTTTTGTCCGCAACACGCAACATTCCCAGGCTGATCTTGTCTTGGATTTCCTTCAATCTGAATCAGATTGAAGGAAATCCGCTTTAGGCAACCTTCCCCGCACCCCAGGCCAGCGCCCGCTCGCCCAAGGTCTTGAATTTGGCCGAGGCCGCGTTCAGCCTGGCCTCCCACTCCGGGTTCGGGGTCTGCCCCGCCGTCACCTTGAAAAACACCTGCAACCTGCAGGCGATGGCAAAAGGCTCGATCAGCGCCGCCTTCACCGCCCATGCGAATATCAGCGCGAACACCAGCCCCCCCGCACTCCAGGCCCCCGGCAACAGATACACCACCGCCGCCGCCGGGGCCAGCATCAGCAGGAACACGATGAACGACAGCCCATAGACAATCAACGTGACCCAGGCCGCATTCACCAGCATCGGCTTGGCGTTCTGCGCATAAAGCACCAAAGCTTCGCGCGCGCTGTCCCACGGGTTCGCGGCGTTGGTCCGCACCGCATGGCCAAGGATCACCTCATCCACCAGCCCCACCGCCACCCGCAGATAGGCCCGCACCAGCCCCATGATCTTGTCCAGGCCCGGAATGGGCAGGATCATCAGAATGCCCTGCGCCAGCCCCGTCACTGCCGCCACCACCCCCTTGATCAGCCGGTCCAGCACAAACAGCGCCGACGCCTCGCCAAACCGCGCCTTCACCACGCCGCTGGCATAATCTATCTGCCCCCGCCCCTCGGGGATCACACCGCCCTGCATCAGTTCCACCATCACCGCGATATGCCCCGCCTTGACGATATACAGCACATAGTCGCGCAGGAAAAACACCACCCCCGCCGTGCCGCCAAAGCCTACGATGCCACCCCAGAAGGTGGTGCTGGCGCGAAACTCCTCATCGCCAAAGCCGCCGATGCCGTAGCCAACCCCCGCCCCGGTGCCGGTCAGAACCACCAGCGCCGCCGAGATCGAGAAATACACGATCATCCGGAAAATCACGAAAGGTGCGGTCTGCCGCATCAGGCCCAAGGCCTGCGATACCGAGAAATCCCACATCAATGCTGCTCCAAAACCGCGCCATACCGGCGCATCAATAGAACACAGCCTTTCCCCATCGCGCCCCGCATGCAAGTGTTTTTGCATTCAGCGCGCTTGCCCCCTTGCCAATTCCGGCCCCAAAGGCTTCCCTGCCCGCAACCGCTCAAAGGAGACGCGAATGAAACTGCTGCGCATAGGTGCCCCCGGTGCCGAAATCCCCGCCATCCTCGATGCCGACGGTAACGCCCGCAGCCTCGCCGGTGTCGTGCCCGACATCGCAGGCCAGACACTCACCCCCACGGGTCTGGCCCGCCTCGCGACCATCGACCCAAAATCGCTGCCGCTGATCTCGGGCCGCACCGGGCCTTGCGTGGGCAGCGTCGGCAAATTCATCTGCATCGGCCTGAACTACGCCGACCACGCCGCCGAAAGCAATTTGGCCGTCCCGCCAGAGCCGGTGATCTTCATGAAGGCCACCTCCGCCATCATCGGCCCGAACGACACCGTGCTGATCCCGCGCAAATCGAAGAAAACCGATTGGGAGGTGGAGTTGGGCGTGGTGATCGGCGCAGGCGGCGTCTACATCGCCGAGGCGCAGGCGATGGATCACGTCGCAGGCTACTGCGTGATCAACGACGTCTCCGAGCGCGAATTCCAGCTCGAACGCGCCGGCACCTGGGACAAGGGCAAGGGCTGCGACACCTTCGGCCCGATCGGCCCCTGGCTGGTGACAGCCGACGAAGTGCCCGATCCGCAGGCCCTGAAGATGTGGCTCGAAGTGGACGGCCACCGCTTCCAGAACGGCTCCACCAAAACGATGGTTTACGGCGTGCGCCACCTCGTCTCCTACGTCAGCCAGTTCATGAGCCTGCAACCCGGCGACGTGATCTCCACCGGCACCCCCCCCGGCGTCGGCATGGGGCAAAAACCGGTGGCGATCTATCTCAAAGGCGGCGAGGTGATGACCCTCGGCATCGACGGGTTGGGCGAGCAGCGCCAGCAGGTGAGCCACGCCTGACCGCCGCAACCTTTCGCCCGATCCGGGCATTCAGATCGGGCAGCAGCCTTACCAGATGCATACAGCGAGCCATACGCCAAAAATATTGCCCGCACCGCCAAACCGAAACCCGCCGTTAACCCTTGCAAGGTCAATCTGAGGCCACCCCAACACCAAAGGCCCCCCGATGACCCATCAAACCTGCCCCCACGAACTCGCCGATATCCGCGCCGACATCGCCCGCCTGAAATTGCGCGAAGCCGCGTTGGAAATCAGATACTTGCAGAACCCGGTGGCAGAGCCCAAACCCCGCCCGGGCTGGCCCATCCGCCGCAAAACCGCCACCGCCCTGCACTGATATCAGGCAGGCGGTTTCAACCGGAACCGCTGAATCTTGCCGGTTTGCGTCTTGGGCAAAGCGTCCACAAACACCACCCGGCGCGGATACTTGTAGGGCGCGATCACGCTTTTTACGTGGTTTTGCAATGCCTTAACCATCGCCTCATCCCCCAACTGCCCCGCCACCAGCACCACATGCGCCTCAACAATCTGCCCCCGGTCCACATCGGCCACGCCAATCACCGCGCATTCCAGCACATCCCCATGCGAAAGCAATGCCGCCTCCACTTCCGGCCCCGCAATGTTATACCCCGCCGAAATGATCATATCATCACTGCGCGCGGCAAAGTGAAACCGCCCCTCCGCATCCTGCCAAAAACTGTCTCCCGTCAGGTTCCAACCGTTCTGTACATAGTTTTTCTGCCGGTTATCAGACAGATAGCGGCACCCGGTCGGCCCGCGCACTGCAAGCCGCCCCACCTCGCCACGCGGCAATTCCGCCCCCGCCGCATCCACAATCCGCGCCTCATACCCCGTCACCGGCCGCCCGGTGCAGGCCGGTGAGTGGTCTTCAAACCGGTTGGTCAGAAAGATATGCAGCATCTCGGTGGCCCCAATTCCGTCCAGCATCGGCTTGCCCGTCTTGGCCATCCACTCCTCATAAACCGGCGCCGGCAAAGTCTCGCCCGCCGACACCGCTGCCCGCAAGGATGACAGGTCCGCCCCCTCCGCCATCGCTTTCAACATCACCCGGTAAGCCGTTGGTGCCGTGAAACAAACCGTCGCCTTGTAGGTCTGGATCAGCTCGATCATATTGCCCGGTGTGGCCTGTTCCAACAGCGCCGCCGCCGCCCCGAATCGCAGCGGAAACACCGCGAGCCCCCCCAAGCCAAAGGTAAACGCCAAGGGCGGTGAGCCGACAAAAACATCCTCCGGCACCACCCTCAGCACTTCCCGCGCATAACCATCGGCAATGATTAACAAATCGCGGTGAAAATGCATCGTCCCCTTCGCCTCACCCGTGGTGCCCGACGTAAACCCGATCAGCGCCACATCATCGCGCCCCACTTTTGGTGCCTGAAACCGCACCGGCTTGCCCAGAGCCACCCGGTCCAACTCGGCATCATGATTGGCCGTGCCATCAAAACCTATCAACACTTTCAGATACCTGGACGCCTTGGCGCAGGTTACGATCTCGTCCATCAACCGCGTATCGCACAGCGCCAGCGACACTTCCGCCTTGTCCACAATCTGCGCCAACTCCCCCGCCCGCAGCATCGGCATGGTGTTCACCACCACCGCCCCCGCCTTGGTCGCGGCCAACCAGCACGCCACCATCGCCGGATTGTTGGCTGACCGGATAAGGATGCGATTTCCGGTCCTTACACCGTAATCTTCAACCAAAGCATGCGCTATCCGGTTTGACCAATCGGTCAACTCCTTATAGGTCCGCTGCCGCCCGTTGCCGATCAGCGCCACATTGTCGCCGAACCCCCGCTCCACCATCCGGTCGGTCAGTTCCACCGCCGCATTCAGCCACTCCGGGTAGTCAAACTGCCCCAGCCTGATCTCCGGCCAGTCCACCACACCCGGCAACCTGTCCCGGCTGAACGTATCGCTATGCCCCGTTGGCCCCAGCATGTCTCTCTCCCCTCAAAGTGGTATCACCGCTGTCGCCTCAATCTCAACCTTGGCCCGGTCCTCCACCAAAGCCACCACCTGCACCAGCGCCATCGCGGGATAATGCCGCCCGATAATCGCTTTATAAGACTGCCCCAAGTCCTTCAAAGAACTCAGATATTCCTGCTTGTCGGTCACATACCAGGTCAGCCGCACCAGATGCTCCGGCCCCGCCCCGGCACAGGCCAGCACCTCGACAATCGAACGCAGCACTTGCGCCGCCTGCAAGGCAAAATCATCGGTTTCAAACACCTGATCCGCGTTCCAGCCGATAATGCCGCCGGTAAACACCATCCGCCCCGAGGCCGCGATGCCATTGGCATAGCCTGCCGCGCGCTTCCAGTTCCTGGGATGCAAAACCTCATGCGCCATGCTCACTCCGCCTCCAGAAACGCCTGCATTGGCGCGCGGATAATTTCCGGCCAGGGCGCGGGCCGCCCCCCGGATGCCACCCAAACCAGCGTCATCGCTACCGTCATCCGCACCTCCCCGCCACAGCCACAGGTCAGCGAAAAGCCAACAGAAGTGCCGCCGATCCGCTTGATTTCCAAACCGAAATCCAGAATATCTCCCAACCGTGAAGGTGCCACAAACCGCGCCTCAAGCCCCAAGGTCGGCACCCCCGAAGCCTCCGCCATCATCCGCGCATAAGAATAGCCAAGCCCCGCCCCGAAGAAATTTTCCACCACCGAATTGGTCATCTCGAAGTAACGCGGATAAAACACGATCCCCGCCGGGTCGCAGTGGTTGAACTCCACCTGAATCTGCCGCCGGTAAATCATGCCAGAACACTCCGCGCGATGATGATCCGCTGCACGTCCGATGCCCCTTCGTAAATCCGCAAGGCTCTGATTTCACGGTAAAGATGCTCTACCGCAAAGCCAGTCCGCACCCCGTCGCCGCCATGCAGCTGCACCGCCATATCAATCACCCGTTGGGCGGCTTCGGTCGCATGCAGCTTTGCCATCGCCGCCTCGCGCGAAATCCGCGCGGCCCCCATGTCCTTGGTCCAGGCCGCCCGGTAAATCAGCAAGGCCGCGGCATCAATATCCAGCGCCATATCCGCGATATGCCCTTGAACCATCTGCATTTCCGCAAGCGGAGCCCCACCGATCCGCCGGGTTTTCACCCGCAGCACCGCCTCCGCCAACGCGCGGCGCGCAAAGCCAAGCGCCGCTGCCCCCACCGTGGCGCGAAACACATCCAGCACCGCCATCGCCACCTTGAACCCCTCGCCCGCCACCCCGATCAACGCGCTTTCCGGCAGATGCACATCCCGCAGCCGCAACCGCGCCAACGGATGCGGCGCCATCACCTCGATCCGCTCCGCCAC
>JANNAV010000269.1:0-2699 GCA_031384695.1 Paracoccaceae bacterium | reverse complement strand
TGGCCGCGATTGCGGCGGTGGCACCGGGCGCGCGGGTGCTGATCTGCGGCTCGCTGTATCTGGCCGGGGCGGTGCTGCGCGAGAACGGTTAGGGGGCATTCTGCCCCACTCGCCTGCGGCTCACCCCCCTGAGGATATTTGACCAGAGAAGAAGCGTTGGGATCAGGCTTTGACGCCGTAACGCGCCATGAACATCGCCACCGCACCATCGATCACCCGGGCGGCGTCTTTGGCGGTGCAGCAGGGGGTGGTGCCGAAGATCATGCGGTCTTGCAGATCGGCTTTGCAAAGCTGGGTGAACTGATCCGCCGCAAGGTCGATATCGTCGATGGCCAGTTCGCCCCGGTCCATAGCACAACGCAGGTAATGCGAGAGGCGGGCGCGGATCAGCAGCGGGCCGGAGTGGTAGAATTCATGCGCGAGGGCGGGGAAGGTTTCCGCCTCGGCCACGGCAATGCGAAAGATGCGCTGGCCGAGTTCGGACATCATGAAGGTGATGATCTTTTCGGCGGCGAGGCGCAGCACTTGTGCCACCGGGGCGGCGGGATCGATCAGGGCTTCGGCCTCATGCGTCTGGCGGCGGCATTCGGCGGTGGCAATTTCCATGAATAACAGGCGTTTGTCGGGGAAATAGGCGTAGAGCGTGGCCTTGGACACCCCCGCCGCGCGCGCGATGTCATCGACCGAGGCGCGCTCGAACCCGTCACGCAGGAATACCGTGCGCGCGCCTTCGAGCACCTGATCGAACTTGCGGCCTTTGACGATGAGTTGTGGCTTGGCGCCCATTGGTCTGCTCCCCGGCGGAAGATAGACCGGGGAGGGGCTATGGGGCAAGCGTGTTGGGATCATCCGGTGACGGGGCAGCCGTCGGTGGCAAGTTGGCCCGGGGTGGTGCAGGCGCGGCTGGGTTCGGGTGTGGGCGCGGGGAAGGTGAGGTTGGGCAGTTGCATATCAACGTTGAACGCGGCCACGGGCGAGGCAAGTAACAGGCCGGTCAGGACGGCGAGTGAGAAGCATTTCATTTCATGTCCCTTTTTCTGAACTTGTGGGTTCGAAACTGAAACTGAACCGATTCGTTCAGTTTGGCAAGTAAAAATGAACTGGACAGTTCATTTTGTCGCAGAGGCCTTTCCCGAGGCGGCAATTCGCGCTATTTAGAACCATTCCAATATATGGAGGCGCTGATGATCCCCGGCATGTCGAACCGCCGTCGTTTTGCGGAGTTGAGCGAGCAGGAGGTGCTGGCGCTGGCCATCTCGTCGGAAGAGGACGACGGGCGGATTTACCGCAGCTATGCCGGGATGTTGCGGGGCGATTATCCGGCCTCGGCGGCGGTGTTTGACGGCATGGCGGCGGAGGAGGACCAGCACCGGCAGCGGTTGATTGATCTGCATGTGGCGCGGTTTGGCGATGTGATCCCCCTGATCCGGCGCGAACATGTGGCGGGGTTTTACGCGCGCCGCCCGGTGTGGCTGACGCAGAATCTGGGGTTGGAGCGCATCCGGGCCGAGGCGCGGGGGATGGAAGAGGACGCGGCGGCGTTCTATGGCCGGGCGGCGGCGCGCACCACGGATGCGGCGACCCGCAAACTTTTAGGTGATCTGGCGGCGGCGGAGGCGGGGCATGTGCGCCATGCCGATGGGTTGGAGGCCACCCATCTGGGGGGGGAGGCGCGCGGCGGCGAGGATGCCTCGGCCCGGCGGCAGTTCGTGCTGACCTGGGTGCAGCCGGGGCTGGCGGGGTTGATGGACGGCTCGGTCTCCACCCTGGCACCGATTTTTGCCACGGCTTTTGCGACGCAGGATACCTGGACCACGTTTCTGGTGGGGGCGGCGGCCAGCGTGGGGGCGGGCATCTCGATGGGCTTCACCGAGGCGGCGCATGATGACGGGGTGCTTTCGGGGCGGGGCAGCCCGTGGAAGCGGGGGCTGGCCTCGGGGGTGATGACAGCGCTGGGGGGCTTGGGGCATGCGTTGCCGTATCTGATCCCGGATTTCTGGACCGCGACATCGGTGGCGATGGTGGTTGTTTTCATCGAGTTATGGGCGATTGCCTGGATTCAGAACCGCTTTATGGACACGCCGTTCCTAAGGGCGGCCTTGCAGGTGGTGCTGGGGGGTGCTTTGGTGTTTGCTGCTGGGGTGCTGATCGGGGGCGGTTGAGATGTACAAAAAGGGCGAGATTTCCTATCAGGCGCTGCCGTTGCCAGACCGGGTGCAGAAGCCGGATGCACAAGCCCTTGTGGATGTGGAGCAGTTTCGAGACTATATGAAGCAGCGCCATTCGGTGCGGCAGTATTCCGGCCGCGCGGTGCCCGAGGCCATCATCACCGCCTGCATCGAGGCCGCCTGTACCGCGCCCAGCGGGGCCAATCACCAGCCCTGGCATTTCGTGGCAATCGCCGATCCGGCGATGAAGGCGCGTATCCGGGAGGCGGCTGAAGACGAGGAGCGCGCCTTCTATTCGGGCGGTGGTGGCGATGAGTGGCTGGCGGCGCTGGAGCCTATCGGCACCGGCGCGGACAAGCCGCATCTGACAGCGGCGCCCTGGCTGATTGTTGTTTTTGCTCAACGGTTTGGGGTGACCGAGGACGGGGTGCGGTACAAGAATTACTATGTGCCGGAAAGCGTGGGGATTGCCACGGGGATGCTGATCACGGCCATCCATCAGGCGGGGCTGGTGTGCCTTGAACACACGCC
>JANNAV010000257.1:0-2310 GCA_031384695.1 Paracoccaceae bacterium | reverse complement strand
GATTGCAATCTGGCGGGGGTTTGACTATCTGACGTGCAAGGTTGCGACAGAGGGGCTTTGCCGCGCATGAACTGGATTTCCAACTACGTCCGCCCGAAAATCAACTCGCTGTTTTCGCGCCGCGAGGTGCCCGAGAATCTGTGGACCAAATGCCCCGAATGCGGCACCATGCTGTTTCACCGTGAGTTGGCGGCGAACCTGAATGTCTGTACCAGTTGCGATCACCACATGGCGATCAGCCCGCGCGACCGTTTTACGGCGCTGTTTGATGCCGGGATTTTCTCGGATGTGAAGGTGCCGGAACCTGTCACCGACCCGCTGCATTTCCGTGATCAGAAGAAGTATCCCGACCGTCTGAAAGCCGCCCGGCAGGCGACCGGCGAGCGCGAGGCGATGCTGGTGGCCGAGGGCGAGATGGGGCGCACGCCGATCGTGGCGGTGGCGCAGGATTTCAGTTTTATGGCCGGTTCCATGGGCATGTACGTGGGCAATGCGATGATTGCGGCGGCGGAACGCGCGGTCAAGCTGAAGCGGCCGATGGTGCTGTTTTCGGCCGCCGGTGGCGCGCGGATGCAGGAGGGGATCCTGTCCTTGATGCAGATGCCGCGCACCACGGTGGCGGTGCAGATGCTGCGCGAAGCGCGGCTGCCTTATGTGGTGGTTTTGACCCATCCGACCACCGGCGGCGTGACGGCCAGCTATGCGATGCTGGGCGATGTGCAGATTGCCGAGCCGAATGCGCTGATCTGTTTTGCGGGGCCAAGGGTGATCGAGCAGACCATCCGCGAAAAGCTGCCCGAGGGGTTTCAGCGGGCGGAATATCTGCTGGATCACGGCATGCTGGACCGGGTGACGCATAGGAAGGCGATGCGCGACGAGTTGATCACCATTCTGCGGATGCTGATGGGCGAGACGCCAGCGGTGCGGGGGGATTTGCCGCCGCCTGCGGCCGAGCCGGTTCTGGCAGGTGCCAAGGCTTGAGCGGGCAAGGTTTGAGCGGTTCTGATGCCGTTTTGCAGCGGATGATGACGCTGCACCCCAAGGTGATTGATCTGACGCTGGGCCGGGTGGAGCGGTTGCTGGGCCTGATGGGCAACCCCGAGCGGCACCTGCCGCCGGTCATTCATATCGCGGGCACCAATGGCAAGGGCAGCACGCAAGCGATGATCCGGGCGGGGCTGGAAGCGGCGGGCGGCCTTGTGCATGCCTATACCTCGCCGCATCTGGCGCGGTTTCACGAGCGCATCCGGCTGGCAGGGGATCTGATTTCGGAAGCGGCGCTGACGGCGGTGCTGGACGAATGCGTGGTGGCGAACGGGCCAGAGGAAATCACGTTTTTCGAAGTCACCACGGTGGCGGCGTTTCTGGCCTTTTCGCGGGTGCCTGCGGATTATGTGCTGCTTGAGGTGGGTCTTGGCGGGCGGCTCGATGCAACCAATGTGGTGGCCGCGCCAAGGTTGAGCATCATCACGCCGGTCAGTCTGGATCATCAGCAGTATCTGGGCGATACGGTGGCCGCGATTGCCGGCGAAAAGGCCGGGATCATCAAGCGCGGGGTGCCGGTGATCGTGGGGCCGCAGGAACCTGACGGGCTAGCGGTGATCGAGGCGCGGGCAGCGCGGCTGGGCGCGCCGGTGTTGGCGTTTGGCCAGCACTGGCAGGTGTGGGAAGAGCGCGGCCGGATGGTGTTTCAGGACGAGACCGGGCTGCTGGATTTGCCGCTGCCGAACCTGCCCGGCCCGCATCAGGTGCACAATGCAGGTGCGGCGGTGATGGCGCTGCGGGTGTTGGGCCAGGATGCAGCGGGTTGCGAGGCGGCGGTGACGCGGGCGGAGTGGCCGGCGCGGATGCAGCGTTTGCGGGTGGGGCCTTTGGTATCAATGTTGCCGCAGGGCGAGGTGTGGCTGGACGGCGGCCACAATCCGGCCGGGGGGCAGGCGGTTGCGGCGACGCTGGCGCGGATGCCCGCGCGCGCGACCCATCTGATCTGCGGCATGCTGAATACCAAGGATGTGGCGGGCTATATGCGGCCGCTGGCTGGGATGGTGCGCGGGTTGCAGGCGGTTTCGATTCCGGGCGAGGCGAACACCCTGCCCGCAGACGTGACGCGGGATGCGGCGCTTGGGGCGGGGATCGACGCGGTGGCGGCGGCATCGGTGGCCGGGGCGCTGGCCGCGATTGCGGCGGTGGCACCGGGCGCGCGGGTGCTGATCTGCGGCTCGCTGTATCTGGCCGGGGCGGTGCTGCGCGAGAACGGTTAGGGGGCATTCTGCCCCACTCGCCTGCGGCTCACCCCCCTGAGGATATTTG
>JANNAV010000248.1:0-15782 GCA_031384695.1 Paracoccaceae bacterium | reverse complement strand
GTCGCGATGCGCTTCAACCCGGACCTCAAGGCGAAGTATCAAGCCCTCCGAAACGCCGGAAAACCCGCCAAAGTCGCCATCACCGCCCTGATGCGAAAACTCATCGAACTGGCAAACACACTGGTCAAAGCCGATCGACTTGGGCAGCCAAAAGGGCCTTGATCAAGACGGATACTCTAGGTGTAACGTCTCAATAAGTTGTTCACGGGGTAAAACTGTTGATTGCGGTGTTTGCGAGGCAGCACGCTCTTCAGGAAACACCCCGTGAACATTCACAGGAATGCCAAAACCACGCCAAAGATGCGAGCGCTGATTGTCACCCGAAGGTGGGCCGGCCAGACACCGCGCGAGATCGCCCTTGCGCTTGGGGTTTCGTCCGCGACCGTGAACAAATGGCTCGTCCGTCACGCCTCGGAGGGGGTGGCAGGGCTTGCGGACCGTTCCAGCCGTCCCCACAAGCTGCAAAACCGCGCGACAGGTGAGTAGCGGGCCAAGGTCGAGGCCCTGCGCCGCCTCCGCCAGCCGTTCTGGAAGATCGCAACCTCGGTCGGCTTGTCGCGCGCCACCGTGGCACGGATCAGAAAATCCCGCTGTTTGAGCCACTTGTTCGCGCTTGACCCCAGGCCAGAGATCATCCGCTGTGAAAAGGATACCCCCGGCGAGATGATCCATATCGACATCAAGAAACTAGGCCGGATCGACGGCATCGGCCACCGGATCCCCCCTCTCTGCGATTGAAGGCGATCGCCGGTCGGGCAATGGGCGACCGCAGCGGCCAAAGCAACGCATGGTCGCGCAAGGACGGCGGCAAGGGCTGGGAGTGTCTGCATTTGGCGGTCGATGACCACTCCCGCCTGGCCTGTTCCGAGATATTCCCCGACGAGACCCGCTAGTCCTGCCTGACCTTCCTGTTCAACGCCCTGCGCTTCTTTCGCAGCCACGGCGTCAAGGTCGGGCGGGTGATGACGTATAATGGCGTGAGCTTCCGATCCCATAACTATGCCAAGGCATTGAGAATGCTGAAAATCAAGCACAAGCGCACCAAACCCTGCACTCGCACGCCCAACGGCAAACTTCTCGGCGATGGGGACCATCGCCTGCCAGTCAACGGGCGGAGCGGTTCGTTCAGACATCGCTGCGCGAATGTGCCTATGCAACGCTTTACCAGCATTCAGACCAGCGCCGGGACGCCCTGAAACCCTTCCTGCACCACTAAACACCCATCGCCCCCACTTCGGACTCAACGGCAAAACCCCAATTTCGAGAATTCACGGCAACAACCTGTCAAGACATGACAGCTAGGTCAACAGGAACCGATTTGAACAACCTCCCCCGTGATCGTTCCTCGCCCCCGAAACCCAGCTTCAAAATCTCCGCGGCAAGCCGTTCTCCCGCTTTTCGGTTGCGGTCAAATTGGTCGTGATCTGCCCGGATGCGGGTGGTTTCAACCAGTTTGTTGGCAAGACCTACGCGGACAGGGAATTCCTTGCCAGTGCCCATCTTGTTCCGAGCTGTGACGATCAGCGATTCTGGGTGACTCCGCACAGCCAGCCCGAATTGCTCGGGCGTCGCTTTGGCCAGTTCCATGCGCTTCAGCTGAGACTGCAGGTCGTCCATCGCCTCGTGAATGTGCGCATACGGAACGCTGCTGATCAACTACAAGATCGACAACGGCATTCCGCAGCGCATGACCTCCTGCCACACCGGCAAGATCGATGGCTACATGATCGAAGGACATGTGCCCGCAGCAGATATCTGCCGCCTTCTGCAAGACCGCCCCGATGCCATCGGCCTGGCCGATCCATCAAATGCCGGGACTCTACATCTGACCCTCAGACTGATGACCACTTGCTCCAGTTCAGGAAATCGGTCACGAACCGGTCCAGAAGGTCATTGGTGACATTCGGCATGACAATGGCATGGGCCAACCCGTTGTTGGCGGCCAGCTGATAGCGGGTCACGATCTCGGTGCCTGGCTCGTCGAAGACCACTGTCAGCGCATGTGGGTTACACAGGACCGGCCTTCCACTGCCCCGCAGGCGGTCGGCCAGTGCCTGGGCCCGCAGCGAGCATGCCAGCGCGTCATGCGCATAGCCACCGTAGCCATGGCCGAAAAGCCGGGTCCAGACCGACAGCACTGCATGCCCGTTACGCGACCCCATCAGTGTGGTGTCGTTCGACTTCAGGTAAGCCACCGCGCGCGCGATCCGGTCGACATGCACGCGCCGGGCCACCAGCGCGCCGCAGGGCATCGGCGTGCCGATCATCTTGTGGCCCGAGGTCGAGATGCTGTCGATCCCCGCCTTGAAGGTCGGGCGGATCGCGTCCGGCGCGCCTTGAAGAAACGGGACCACCATCGCATTCAGCGCCCCGTCCACATGGACATAGCGCTGGTCCGGGCCACAGCCCGCCGTCTCAAGTACGGCAAGCGCGCCGACGATATCATCATGCGCGCCTTTCATCGTGGTGCCGCAGGTCAGCACCAGAATTACCGGACGCCCTTTCAGCCCGGCGACCGCCATGGCCAGCGCTGCAAGGTCGATCTCGCCCACCGGAGTCGACGCCACTTCGATGGCCTCGATCCGCTGGATGCGGGCCGCCTTGGGGATGGAGTAATGCGCATCGGCACTGTGAATCAGAACGGCATCCGGCAGGGCCTCGCGGCCAAGGTAGATGCCCCAGATGTTGCCCTCGGTGCCGCTGGCACCGATCGAGCCCCAGTAGTCCTCCAGATTGCTGCATCCCCACAGGCGCATCAGCCAGGAAATGGCCTCCCGCTCCAGTCCGCACACCTCCGAGGCATAGTGCGACCCGACATAGGGATCACCGAGATTGTTGACCAGAAAATGCTGGAAGGTAACCGGAACACCGGGCCCGAAAGAAAGGTTGTAGGGGTAGCCGAGATGGGTCTGATGCGCCACGCGCATCCGCTGTTCGGTTTCCAGAAGCCGATCCAGCATTTCGTCGTTCAGGGACCGGTGCAGCGACGGTCCACGCGGAAAAGCATGTGTCATGGGGTGATCCTTACAATGGATTTGCTGCGGGAAGGGCCGGGGCGGGCAGGTGCCCGCCCGAGGGTCATTGGCTCACAGGGTAAAACTTCGGACGCACCAACGCATCGCAGGTCAGGAAACGGGCCCGGCTTGTGTGCGCGTTATGGCCGGTCGCCTTGCCGGCACGCAGGTCGGCTTCGGCTGACAGCTTGTCCATGCAGTCCTGGACTTCGGTGCCGTAAGCGACACGCATGACTCTGCAGTCTTCCGTTGCGTCGCCAATGGGGCCGACAAGAGAGCAGGCATTCGAAGCATCAGCCACCGTGTCGGCGAGGGTTGGTCCGGAAAGGCCTGCGAGCAGGAAGAGGGTGAACGTGAAGGTGAGTTTCATCTGACTATATTCCTTTGAGAAGAATTGAATGCCTTGCGGCCGGGGTCCGACCGGGGCCGGGCCGCCTGGGGCCGGATGACCGGATCAGTAGCGGCAGCCTGCATCCGCCTCCGTGATGCCCGCGTGATACGTCCGGGAACTCCCAAACCACCTCCGCACGGCCTGCTTGAACGTCCGCAGGGCGACCGGGTGGCGTTAAATTGTTCTATATCAATGGATTGCACGGCGCCTGCCTTGGCCAGGCCCGACAGTCCGGGCCGATCCGGTTTTCACGGTCGGCTCACGTCACGGTCACGCATCGGGCCTGACCTTGTTTTCACGCCGACTCTGCGGCGCAAAAAATTTGTCACATCCTTTTCTGGAGTTCCTGAAATGACGAAAGCCCCGTCCGCCCGATCCGCGCCCCTTGCCGCAACCTATGTTGACGTTGCTCCCGGATATTTTGAGAAGCGCGGCCTGCGGCGCTATGCCGGCGTCTGGTCGCTTTGGGCGCTGGGGGTGGGCGCGGTGATCTCGGGCCACTTTTCCGGCTGGAACCTCGGCCTTGCCGTCGGCGGATGGGGCGGGATGCTGGTGGCCGCCGCAATCATGGCGGTGATGTTCCTCGCCCTCTCGTTCTGCATCGCCGAGATGAGCACCGCCCTGCCGCTGAACGGCGGCTCGTATCCCTTTGCGCGATTCGCACTCGGCCCCTTCTGGGGCTTCGTCTCGGGTCTGTGCGAGCATATCGAATACGTGCTGACGCCAGCCGTCATCTGCTACTTCATCGGGGCCTATCTGGGGGCGATCTTCGGTCCGGTCGTGCCCGAGCCGGTCTGGTGGATCGGAACCTATGCGCTTTTCCTTGCGCTCAACATGCTGGGCGTGGCGCTGACGTTCCGCATCACGCTGGTCGTCACGCTGACGTCGCTGGCGGTCCTGTTGTTCTTCTGCGCGGTCGCCTTTCCGCAGGCTGATTTCGCGCGGTGGGCGATGAACATCGCCAGCGACGGCAGCGAGCTACCGGGCGGGCACGGGGATTTCCTGCCGATGGGTTGGGCCGGAGTCCTCGCCGCCCTGCCGTTTGCGGTCTGGCTATACCTTGCGATCGAAGAGACGCCACTGGCGGTCGAAGAGTCGGTGGACCCCGTACGTGACCTGCCGAAGGGCATTCTTCTGGCGCTGGTCACGCTGATCCTCACCGCCTTCCTGATCGTGGCGATCAACCCGGCGGTCGAAGGGATCGGCGCCCATGCGCTGTCGCAATCGGGCGAACCCGTTCTCGACGGGTTCCGCGCCCTTTTTGGCGGGGCCAGCGCCGATATCCTGGGGCTGATCGCGCTTTCGGGTCTGGTTGCCAGCTTTCACGCCATCCTGTTCGCGCAGGGGCGGCAGATCTTTTCGCTGTCCCGCGCGGGCTACCTGCCGTCGGGCCTGTCGCTGACCCATGGCGGGCGCCAGACCCCCATCCTGGCCATGCTGGCCGGATCGGGACTTGGCCTTGCCTTCATGCTGATCCTGTCCACCACGCTGGGCGAGGCAGATGCCGGGACGCTTATCGGCTCCGTTCTTCTGAACATGGCGGTCTTCGGGGCGATGTTGTCCTACCTTTCGCGCGCGGCGGCGTTCCTTGCCTTGCGTCGGGACTACCCGCTGCTGCCGCGACCCTTCACCAGCCCGATGGGCACCTTCGGCGGCTGGCTGACCATTGCGATCTGCCTTCTGACCCTGATCTGCCAGGTGCAGGACCCGCTTTTCCTGCAAGGCTCGTTCTGGGTCATCGTCTGGCTGGGGTTGGGCATCGTCTATTACGCGCTCGTTGCGCGGCATCGCCTGATCCTGACCCCGGACGAGGATGCCGCCCGCAGGGCCGCCCTTTGAACACAGGGGGCGCGGGTCTGCGCCTCCAGCATTTAGCGTTCATCCCCTGTTCAAAGGTCTTTTCCTCATGTCCCTTTCCTCGCCTATATCCACCCCCACCCTGCCCAAGCCACAGCAGGTGACCCAATGACCCGGAACCAGGCAAGCGGCCTGGTCCTGCTGGGCGCCTTGGCCTGGGGCACGGGCAATGTCGCACAAAAGACCATTCTGGAGCATCTCGATGGCTTTGCGGCCACTGGCATCACCTCGCTGGTGGGCGTGGTGGTGCTGCTCCCGCTGGCCATTCGCGAAGTCAGGGCCGCCGGACCTTCGGCCAAGGGATCGCTGCCGCTCTTGCTGGGGGTGTCGCTGTTGTTCACCTTTGCCAGCACTGTCATGCAGTTCGGCTACGGGCTGACCACGGTCACCAACGCGGGTTTTCTGGTGAACACCGCTGCCGTCCTGACGCCGATCATCGCCTGGCTTTTCCTGTCCCAGCGCCCGCCTTTGGCGATCTGGCCCGCCAGTCTTGCCAGCCTGCTTGGCATCTTCCTGATGGCGGGGGCAAGCTGGACTGGCCTTAGCCCCGGTGATCTTCTTGCGCTGCTGTCGGCCTTGGGCTTTGCCGTCTGGACGCTGGCCGTCGGCCATTACGTCATGCGCTACCGCCGCCCGATCCTGATGACGGTCGTGCAGCTGGCCGTCTGCGGCCTTTTGTGCACGCTTGCAGGTGGCGCATTTCACGGATTTCCGACAGTCGGCGCCCTGACGGCTGCGCTGCCCGAGATCCTGTTCATTGGCCTTGTGTCAAAGGGTCTGGCCTATGTCCTGATGGCAATTGCGCAGCAGAATATCTCCGCCACCTGCGTTGCCGTTCTGGTCAGCGCCGAGGCCGTCTTTGGCGCGATGATCGCAGCTGCGGTCCTTGGCGAAACCCTTGGCCCGATCAGGGGGGGCGGCAGCCTCTGCATCATCCTTGGCGTGATCATAGCGGCCCGCATTCCGGCGACGCGGCCCGACAGTGAATCGTCGGTGCGGGCCGGGTAAATCTGACAGGGAAACCATGCTGCCAGGAAAAACTTGATGATCCCCTGTTGAAAAAAATGCAACCTCTGTGCAACCTTACCCAAGGGTAAGTTTGCGGAGCGAGGGTGCATGGCGCGATTTCAGGTCGATCTTCTGGGAGGATGCCGGGCAGTCCGGCTGTCCACTGGCCAGGAAGTCACCTTTCGCACCCGCAAGACCAGCTGCCTGCTGGGCCTTCTGCTGCTTAGCCCGAACTGCCGGATGCACCGCGAACAACTGGCCTCCCTGCTGTGGGACCCGGCACCCGAGGCGCTGGCGCGCAGCAGCCTGCGACAGGCGCTGAAGGAACTTCGCAAGGTGTTAGACCCCGACGATGACCTGCTGGAGGCAGACCGCTTCACCGTCAGCCTGCGTGGTGCAGAGTTTGCGGTCGATGTGCTGCGTTTCCGCAATCTGATCGCAACCGCAGGCGACGATCCTTCCGCCCTGCTTGCCGCCTCGTCCCTCTGGAACGGAGAGCTGTTCGGCACCGCGCCGCCCAGCGCCCCAGTATTCGAGGCCTGGCTGCAGATCGAACGGTCGCAACTGCGGGCAACGCTGACCATGGCACTGACAGATCATCTGGAAAAACTGATCCTGTCCAATGCCTTCACCGACACCCGTGTCGCCGAGGAACTGGTGCGGATCGAACCCAGTCACGAACTTGCCCATCAGTATCTGATGCGCTTTCATGCGCTGCGGGGCGATCAGTCGGCGGCCCTGCGGCAGTTCGTGCAGCTTGAACAGGCGCTGGCGGACGAACTGGACAGCGAACCGAGCGAGGCGTCGAACGAACTTCTGGTGGCGATCAAGAGCGGCGAGGTGTCTTTGCAACGCCCGGCCGTGCCAGTGCCAACCGCCCCTGCCCAAACGCGCAAAGGCCCGCCACGGATCACGATCAGGCCGCCGCTGACCCGCTATCCCGATGCAAGCAAGGACTACCTTGGCGATGGATTCGCCTTGCTGGTCAAGTCCTGCCTGTCACGGTTCCGGTGCTGGATCGTCATCCCATGGCCCGCCACAGGCTACGGGTCGGCCAGCGCCGTGGATTTCACTGCGGTCGGTCGCGATACCGAAGCCGACTTCGCGGTTGATTGCATTCTGGACTGGCGGTCACCGACGGGCAAGCTGTTCGTGACGTTGATCGATTGCCGCGATGGCAGCGAGGTCTGGTCAACGCTTTTCCCCGTGGCCGAGGACGAGTTGCAGGAGATCAGCTCATCCGTTGCCGGGGCTGTGGCCGCCAACCTTGCCAGTCAGGTGAACCATATCACCCTGTTGCGCCATGCGCGCAGCACGCCAGGCAATCCGGTCGCCTATGATCTGTGGCTGCGCGGCCATCAGCTTTCGCGCCTCTGGTCCGCCGAGGCGGATGACCAGGCCGAGGCGCTGTTCCTTCAGGCCATCGCGCTTGATCCCGGTCTGGCGAGCAGCCACGCAAGCCTTGCCCAGATACTCTGCACGCGCACTATGGTCCGTCCTGGCTACCCCAACCGTGCGGACGATTGCGCGAAAGCCCTCCACCACGCCTCCGAGGCCATTGCCCTTGATCCCTATGACCCGCGCTGCCACATCAGCATGGCTTGGAACTGGCTTATCGCGAAGTCGCCGGAGCGCGCGAACGCGCACTTCCGGATGGCGGTCGACCTGAACCCGAATGATTCCGAAACCCTTGTTGCCGCGGCATGCGGCCATGCCTTCCTCGGGCACGTCGACGATGCCAGAATTCTGGCCGCGCGTGCAATGCAGCTGAACCCGATTTACCCCGAATACTACTCTGTCTACCTGTCAAACATCCACTTCCTGGGCGGCGACCATCGGGCGACGATCTTGGCTGTCGAGAAGTGCCATGACGGGTTTCCCGACCGCTTGGTCTGGGCCGCAGCAGCCTGGGCTCATTTGGGGCGCATTCCTGAAGCAGCGGCTGCCTACAACAGTTTCTACACGTTGGCTGCGGCCAGATGGGAAGGAACCCGGTCGGCCGATCACGACCGGATTGAGTCCTGGGTCATGGACATGCTGCCGATCAGCTGGCCGGAGGGTCGGAAAAGTCTTCTCGATGGCCTCAGGCTTGCCCGGCAGATGTCCGGGCAAGCCTGAGCCGGGTATTGCCTACCGGCACTGCCGCATGAAATAGCGGGCCAGAAACACCGGAAAGCGATCCTCCAGACCTGACGGATAGGTTTCGCTTACAGGGATGTCTGCTGGATTGATCAACAGCGCGTCCTTGAACGGAACCCTGACATGCATCGTGTCTGCGGTGTCAAAAACCGGCACTATCTTGACCGTGGCCGGGATTTCACCGTTTGGGCCGGCACCTGGACCATCATACATATAGCCGGCCGCGTGCAGCCAAGCCCGGGGATTTTCTTTGAACGCCTTCAGCTCGGCAGATTCTGGCATTACGCCGACGCTTTTGATAAGCGCGATGATCTTCAGTCCGGTTTTCTTCTTGGCCGAAGCTGTGGCACCGAGTTTAAACAATCCAACCAATTCCGCTTCCTCCTGTTGTGTATTTTTCCAGCTTTACATGTTGCACACCAACTATTCCGTGCAAGCGTGAACGCAGCGTGAAACGCCCTGCCCCAGCCGGAATCACCGCTTGATTGAACTGGCTGTCGGGTATCCAATGCCTGGCATGAAGCAGGTTCAGGATGATACCATCGCGCTTCTCCGCCGTGCACTTGCGCAGGATTTCCGGCTGATGCCGCTTCCTACCCCAGAGTCGCCAGTGTTCTTGGCTGTGGCCTGGCCCGTCGCAGAGGGCGTGACCGGGCTGAAGCCGCGCCTGCCCGCAGGCCGGGGCCTGACCCTTCACCAGGCGATGATCTCTGCGGGGGCCGAAGCGCTGGAACTGCGGTCCAGCCTTATGCAGCATCACACCGCAGACCTCGCCCCAAAAACGGGGGCGGATGAAGTTGCACTGATCGCGGCGACGGACCTTCTGACCGGCGAGACTGTCGCGGTCCCGGCACAAGAAGTCTATCTGGACGCCGCTTCAACCCTGGGCGAACCGCAGCGCTGCGATGCCAATTCGACCGGATGCGCAACCGGCCAGACCCGTGCCGAAGCCACGGCATCCGCGCTGCACGAATGCATCGAGCGAGACGCCCTGGCGCTTTGGTGGCATGGCCGACATGCCGCCGGGACGCTGGCCGTTGAGTTGATCGATACCCTGCAACCACGGCTGTTCTGGTGGCTGCATCGCAGGACACGCTCGACCCAACTTCTGGATCTGACCACGGACATAGGCCTGCCGGTCGTGGCGTCGGTTTCGGCTGAACCCGACGGCCAACTCGTCGCCTTGGGAGCAGCAGCCCGGCCAAGCCTCGCCGATGCCGCACTCGCGGCGGTGACCGAAATGGTTCAGGCCGAAGTGAGCATGGTCGAGGCCCGCGCGGCAGAGGACCCGGAGATTGCCGCCTGGGACGCATGGGCCTCGATCATCACGCGTCCGCAATTCCGCCCCGCCGTACGCCCTGCAACCACGCTTTCGCCGATGGTCTTCGAGGCGCTGCTGCGCCGTCTGGCGGACCTCGGGCACCGGGCGCTGGCCGTCGATCTTACGCTTTCCGGCGATCCGCTGCCCAGCATGCGCGTCCTGGTGCCCGGCCTCTGTGCCATGCAGGCGCGGATCGACACCCCCCGGTTCCGGCGCCTGTGCCCGGACCGAACTGGCCCTTCGCTTCCCGAGCCGTTCTGAAAGGAGCGCACATGTCCGTCATCAAAGCCCCACACAACCTGCTTGATCCGTCGGCCGATCCTGCACGCAACGGGCCTGTCCCCAAGCGGTCAAAGTACTTCTACCTTTTCGAAGATCTTGCCAATGACGAAGGTGCAGGACTGTTTCCTGGCACGACTGAAGAGGAAACCATCCTCAGGTTGAAGGATTTCGAGATTGCCTATGGTGTCTGTGGCGGGTCGGACGAAATCAAGCTCATGCAGTTGCCCGCAGCCTATACCTATTTCGGCCAGTTCCTGAACCATGACATCTCGGCCCCGGTTGTTGTGCTTCCGGGCCAGACGAATACGGAAGGCGTCATCGGGCCGGCCGATCCTCCAGGACTGGAAAAAGTGCTCCGCGCCGCCGCGAACGACATCCTTGATCACTTCGAGAACGAACACGATCAGCCAATGACGCTTGCCAGCCTGTACGGCGATGGCCCGCAAAGAGGCGACTCTGACATCAAGAGCCTTTACGAACCCGATGGCATGAGTTTCGTCTTGGGCGAGACCTACACAATGACACACGCAGATTTGAAGCCTTTCGAAGTCGTTCCGGCCAATCTGAAGCATCGGAGTGGTGCAAAAGACATCCCGCGTGGCAAGGACCCTCGGGGCGATAAGGATATTCCCCTTATCGCCGACCGGCGCAATGACGGGAACCTGATCCTCAGCCAGTTGCACCTTGCGTTCCTGATAATTCATAATCAGGCCGTTAAGCTGCTGAAAGATCAGTTCAAGGGAGATCCCGCCGCGTGCTTTGATGCGGCACGGGCCTTGGTCACGCGGCACTACCATTGGCTGATCCTGAACGATTTCTTGCCGAGCCTTCTGTCCGAGACGGTTCTGCGCAGGCCACTGGCGGAATGGGTCATCAGGACCACTGTCCACAGGACGCAAGCACCACGAGGGTTGGTTCCGATGGAATTCACCACGGCCGCCTTTCGCTTCGGCCATTCCATGGTTGGCGCCAGCTATGACTTCAACGAGAACTTCGGGGCTGAAAGCGGCAACAATGCCTCGCTGGACCAGCTGTTCGATTTCACGTCGCGCAAGAACATGGGCGGCCAGGGCGGGGAAAAAGGACAGCTGCCTGACCATTGGGTGATTGACTGGGATCGGATGACCGCCCCTCCCCGAAAGGGCGCCGGCGGGGCGGAACAGATCGACCTGAATCTGGCCAGGGTGATGCTGACCAGTGTGGGTGAGGGCAGTGTGCTAGCACACAGCTCGATCATGCTTCGCAACCTGCTGCGGGGATTTCGCCGCCGCATTCCCTTTGGCCAGGTCCTTGCCCGAGAGTACGGTCTTCACGAGCTTGAGCCCGAACAAATCGAGGCAGCGCTTCCCGATCAACTGGCCTTTACTCCCGATGGATACAGAACAGTTCCGGCCGACACCCCCATGACCGTCAAGGCCATCAGCACAGCGCTTGGCATCCATGAAAACACCCCGGCCTGGCTTTACATGCTGGTGGAGGCACAACTTGACGGCGGGCAACGTCTTGGCCCCACCGCCAGCCATATCATTGCGGACACGATCATCGGCCTCATGCGCCGCAACCCGGCGTCCGTCTTGAATTACAAAAATGGTAACTGGCATCCGCGCGACAGCGTGTTCAGGGACAAAGACGACAAGGAAATCGATTCGATCCGCGCGTTTCTTCTTTTTTCAACTGAAGGCATCATTCAGGGCCGACAGATCTGAAGCCCCGAACCCATGCGTGACAGGCTGTGGCGGCGGTTTACGGACCGCCAGACTCCGCCTGACCCCCGGTGCACCTGCGCCAGGGGTCCCCTTCTCGCCAAGGCATCGGACTTTTGCAGAGACTGGGCTCTCCCTTCTGTCAATCGTCCGGCAGCCCCCGAAAGTCCGCATTTGGTCGTTTGCGTCAGTCATAACATCAGCGTCCGCTGATCTTCCCACTCGGGGCTGCCGGGATCGGTTCCAGCTTCGCGCAGCGTATAGGCCACCGCCCGGTTCGCCGCCTGCGGCACCGACTTGGTGGCCGCAGCCCGAGTTGTTCTTGCTGCCGTTTCCGCGTCCATTTGGCGGGTGTGTTGGCCGCGCAGCTTGGCTGGATCGGTCTGGGCACCCCATTCGAAATCTGCCCGCGCCGGATCAATAGTGCCGTGGGGGAGGGTGGTGATCCGGCCGGTTGCGACCGCCTTGCGCTCGGCTGTCTCCGAGACGCCGCGCTGCGCGGCACAGCTTCGCCGGGACACTCCCATTCTGACCGAAACCTCATCTATTCAGTGACTTAGGAGTTGCTCTCTTTTGGTCCGAACCGCTGTCTGCAGCCATCATAACGCAACGGAGACGGCCATGAAGCCCCCGACAACCCACGAAGAATTCTGCCTGAAAAACGCCGCCCACTTCGTCGCCGTCCGGGGCCGAACGCCCCGCGACCGCACCCGCCAGCAATTCGCCACGTCGCCCGAGGCGCAGGCTTTTCCCGTCATAACAACGTGCCCGCCCCGCTTTCGTCCGGTTTGACCACGTTCTTATCCGCCGCTCTTTTCGGTGCGCCCGCCTTGCGCCCTGATTTATCAAGTGCATTCAGATGCTTGGCGATGGTCAGAAGGGACGCCGCCCACCGCCGCCACGCAGTCGATCGCAACACCCCGGCGCGGATGCAAACCTGCGATGGCGACAGCGCGTCCATGATCGCCTTGATGTCGGGCGTGCGGCTGGTGCGATAGGGTTCTGCCTCGGACGCCGCCGGCTATGACGGAATACGATGCCGGTCTGCCCATTCAGAAACCGTCATAGCTGTCAGCGAAGTTCAATCTTGACCTCTGCCATCTCGGCAAGGTGCGTCCGCAGGTGGCGATCCATCACCTGTTTCATTGCATGCGCCTTGATGCCCAGTTCTGCCGCCATGTTGGCGGCGATCGAGGGCGGCCAGTTCAGCCACGCATCCCGCTCGCGCCGTGCCAGAACGAAGACCTGCGTTGTGGCCCGCGCCCGGTCGACAAACTCACCCTTCAGCTTTTACAGTTTGATCTTGCCGGTCTGGGCTTTCAGAACCTCATTCGCCATCCGCGCGCGCAGGAATGAAATGTCGCCGCCGCCAGTTTCCCCCTGTTTGTCGCCGCCAACCTCGCGCAGTGTTTCGGGCACCGCCTCGATGGCGGCGTGCGGCACAGGCTTTGTGGCCGTGGCTCGCGTGGTGGAAGCTGCGGTCTGGGTGCGCAGCGCGATGGCTTTGCAGGCCGCGCTGCTTGGCCGGATCGGTTTGCGACGGCCAATCGCGATCTGCTTTCACCGGATCAATGGTGCCGTCGGCCTCGACGCTGACCCTGCCGCTGGCAATCGCTTTGCGCACGGCAGTTTCCGAAACGCCGCGATGCGCCGCACAGGTGCTACGTGAAAGGCCCATGCTGTCCTCGACTGTCTTGATGATTTATTGATGGGCGAACGGGCGGTCCTGCCACGCTGGCCAACCCCCAAGTATGGGTTAAGGCTGCAGGAGCCTTGTCAGCATGTGGCGGACGTGGTTCTGACCGCCGAAGAAAATGGCAAGAACACGGACCCGTTGTTCAGCGTCGTCAACTTCGAACCAATAGATGGCCCGGCCAATCGTCAGGTGTCGCAGCCCCGGTCGCAGGTCGTCGTGACGCTCACCGCCATGTGATACCTCCGACAGTTGGTCAGCTTCCTCGCGAATGTCGCGGATACGGTCCTCGCAATGATCCAGCGCCGCTTCGACGCTTTCGCCAAAGCTGCGGTAACTCTCGAACAGGTGGTCGAAGATCAGGGCAAAATCACGCTCGGCTTCCGCCGAAAACTCAATTCTGAACCGCATGTGCGCGGCGCTTCTCAATGAACATACGCGAGATGGACGTATCCATCTGGGCACCCGTGACAAACGCGCCCGCGCTGCGCTGGTCCAGAAGCGCTTTCAGCGCCAACCGTTGTAGGTCTTCGTCCTGCATTCGTTGCCGCAGGAGATCGATCCCTTGTTGCAGCACTGCGCTGACGCTTGAATAGCGCCCGGCTTCGACAAGTTCTTTGGCGAACGCGTGCTGTTCGTCGGTCAGCGAGATCGAGGATTTAATCGTCATATCCGGACTCCTTTGTCGCAAAGTAATACCGAGTAGCACCACGGTCAACCTTTCTGACCAGAGACGTCTTCAGTTGTCGCACCTAATTCAGCACCAACGAATAGCTGGTGCTCCGCCCACCGCCTGCGTCCTTGGCCAGAACGCCGTGGGACAGCAGATCATCGATATCGCGCAGGGCGGTGTCTTGCGAGCATTTGGCAAGGGCCGCCCATTTCGAGGAGGTGAGTTTGCCCTCGAACCCGTTCAGCAGGCGGTTCAGGATCGTGCGTTGCCGGTCGTTGAAGGCCAGATCACGATGCCCTTCCCAAAACCGCGCCTTGGTCATGATTGAGGCCAGAGTCTGCTCTGCGCCATCAAAAGCGCGGTCGAGGCAGGCGAGGAACCATTCGATCCACTGTGTCACGTCCAGATCGCGTTTCTGGATCTGCTCAAGAATCTCGTAATAGGTTTTGCGCTCGATCCGGATTTGCGCCGACATGCTGTAGAACCGTTGCGCCGTACCCTCGGACCTCGCTAGTGCCATGTCGGCGATGGCGCGTGCGATGCGGCCGTTGCCATCGTCAAACGGGTGGATGGTCACGAACCACAGATGCGCGAGGGCGGCCTTCAGAACCGGATCAACGGTTGCGGCGCTGTTGAACCAGTCCAGAAACGCCTGCATTTCCGTGTCGAGCCGGTAGGCTGCGGGGGCCTCAAAATGCACCCGTTCCCGGCCCATCGGCCCGGACACAACCTGCATCGGCCCGGTTTGATCTTTCCGCCACGCCCCGACAGTGATGCGGGTCATGCCGCTGCGCCCGGTCGGAAACAGTGCTGCGTGCCATCCGAACAATCGATCAGGCGTCAAAGGCTCAGCATAGCGCTGCGTGGCGTCCAGCATCATTTCGACCACGCCTTCAACATCGCGGTCCTTGGGGACCAGTGCGCTAATATCGATGCCAAGACGTCGTGCAATAGAGGAACGAACCTGTTCCTTGTCCAGCATCTCGCCTTCGATCTCGCTGGATTTCAGCACATCTTCGGTCAAGGTTTGCAGAACGGCTTCGGTCTGCAACTGAAAACCCAGCGCCTCCATCCGCCCGATCAGCCGACCTTGGCGGTGGCGGACGGCGGCCAGTCGCGCGGTGAGCGCGTCATCGCTCCATCGGTAATTGGGCCAATCCGTCAGTTCGTGGGTGTAAGTTGTCATTCGCCGCACCTCTTGCGGTGAACATACGCTGTATTCGCCGCAAGGCGCAAACTATTTCACCGCACACTTTGCGGCGAATATGGCGGGTATTCACCGCATTGCGGTTTGGTCACGCCGAAAGCGCGCTGTCACGCCGCCTTTCGCTCGGCCACGATCTGACCGAAGGCACGGCCATCACCGTCCAGCGTGGCTGTCTGGCCGGTGAAGCGTTGCCACCTCACCACCGCCACATCAATGTAGGCCGGATTGAATTCGATTCCGAGGCAAACCCGCCCGGTGGTTTCCGCCGCGATCAAGGTGGTGCCAGAACCGGTAAACGGCTCTTAGATCGCCTGACCGGGGCTGGAATTGTTCAGGATCGGGCGACGCATGCACTCGACCGGCTTTTGAGTGCCATGCACAGTTTCGGCGTCCTGACCCCGGCTGGAAATATGCCAGAGTGTCGTCTGTTTTCGGTCGCCCGCCCAATGACCCTTGCCCTTCTTGCGCACCGCATACCAGCAGGGCTCATGCTG
>JANNAV010000229.1:0-1945 GCA_031384695.1 Paracoccaceae bacterium | reverse complement strand
CGTCTCCCTGTTCTCCGTTCTCTAGGCGCAACCAGCATCCCGCGCAATAATATTTCACAAAAGCGCAATATTTATTCACGGTCTTTCAAGATAGCGACAGAACCCCGTCCCCTTGGGCGCAGCCCTTCCCCCCCGCCACCGCACCGCCTATATCGGGGCAACACGATTCCGGGGATGATCATGGCCACCACCAAAACCACCAAAGTGCTGATAATCGGTTCCGGCCCCGCAGGCTATACCGCCGCCGTCTACGCCGCCCGCGCCATGCTGGAACCGGTTCTGGTGCAGGGTATCCAGCCTGGCGGCCAGTTGACCATCACCACCGAGGTGGAAAACTGGCCCGGTGACACCCACGTTCAAGGCCCCGATCTGATGCTGCGGATGGAGGCGCACGCCAAAGCCATGGGTGCCGAAGTTGTCTCCGACTATATCACCACCCTCGATCTCTCCCGCCGTCCGTTCACCGCCACCTCCGACAGTGGCACCACCTATCTCGCCGACGCCGTGATCCTCGCCACTGGCGCGCAGGCCAAATGGCTGGGCCTGCCCTCCGAGGAAAAGTTCAAGGGCTTCGGCGTATCCGCCTGCGCCACCTGCGACGGGTTTTTCTACCGTGGCCAGGAAATCGTGGTGATCGGCGGCGGCAACACCGCCGTGGAAGAAGCGCTTTTCCTCACCAATTTCGCCACCAAAGTCACCCTCATCCACCGCCGCGATTTCCTGCGCGCCGAAAAGATCATGCAAAACCGCCTGTTCGCCAACCCGAAAATTACCGTGCTGTGGAACCACGAAGTCACCGAAGTGCTGGGCGCCGAAGCCCCCCGCGGCGTCACCGCCGTCCGCGCCCGCAACGTTGAAACCGGGGCAAGCCAAGACATCCCCTGCGCCGGTTTCTTCGTCGCCATCGGCCACGCCCCTGCCTCGGAACTGGTGAAGGATCAGCTTCCCCTGCACAACGGCGGTTATGTGCAGGTGGAACCCGGCTCCACCCGCACCGCCATCCCCGGCGTGTTCGCGGCAGGCGATCTGACAGACCACATCTACCGCCAGGCCGTCACCTCCGCCGGCATGGGCTGCATGGCGGCGCTGGATGCCGAAAAGTTCCTCGCGGGTCACCCCGGATCCACCCCCATAGCGGCATTTCCGCCTGTTTCAGGCAGTTTCTTGCCCTGATAGCTTGAACTCCCCCGCAATCGGGGTCTAAAGGCGCGCTGACCGGTGGGATCCGCCCGCCCGACACCTTAACCAATATGCGAGCGACCCAGATGGCCCTTTCCAATCATGCACCTATTCCCGAACTTTATGTTTCCTACGATTCCGCCCAGAAACTGAAAATTGACGCAGGCACCCTGCCATCCTGGGATCTGACCGCCCGTCAGGTCTGCGATCTTGAACTGCTGATGAACGGCGGCTTTTACCCGCTCAAGGGCTTCCAGACAGAGGCCGACTATGACGGCGTTGTCGAAAACATGCGCACCGCCGATGGCACCCTCTGGCCGATCCCGATCACCCTCGATGTGAACGAAAAGTTCGCCGATACCGTCGCCCCCGGTCAGGATATCGCGCTGCGCGATGCCGAAGGTGTGATCCTTGCGATCATGTCGGTCACCGACAAATACCTGCCTAACAAGGCACGCGAGGCCGAAATGGTGTTCGGCGCCGATGATCTGGCCCACCCTGCCGTGAACTACCTGCACCATACCGCTGGCAAGGTCTATCTTGGCGGCCCCGTCACCGGCATCCAGCAGCCCGTGCATTACGATTTCAAATCCCGCCGCGACACGCCCAACGAATTGCGCGCCTTTTTCCGCAAGGTTGGCTGGAACAAGATCGTGGCCTTCCAGACCCGCAACCCCCTGCACCGCGCGCATCAGGAACTCACCTTCCGCGCCGCCAAAGAGGCGCAGGCCAACCTGCTCATTCACCCCGTTGTCGGCATGACCAA
>JANNAV010000204.1:0-26453 GCA_031384695.1 Paracoccaceae bacterium | reverse complement strand
ACGCCGAAGCCCTGCGCGCGGCCTACCTCGACGGCCAAAGCTACCGCGACCTCGCCCTGCGCCACGGCGTCCCCCTGAACACCATCCGCACCTGGCTCAGACGAAGCCTGACCAAACTGCGCGACTGCATGGCGAGTGAGGACGCGTGACGGTCACCTAGGATACTACCGCCTCTCGCCCAAAGTGCTATCTGTATTACGAATGACAACCACAGCCTCAACTTATGCGTCGATTTCATCTGATCGACGCAGACATTCCGAAGTAGTAGGCTCAGCCGCTCTTGTTTCACGTAAGTTTTCCAATCTACGATCTAATGTAAGAAAAGCGCCTCAGAGCAGCAAGAATTAGCAGGTCGACCATTACAAATAATATTGGGAATGCCCCCGCAATAAAAGAATACAATGCGTAAATAGCTCTTTCATGCGAAGAGCCGTTTGCAGGAGTATAAGCAAGTGGCACACGGAGAATAAAATAGGCCAAGATTGTTACGAACAACACTCCCTTGGCCAAGTGCCAAGAGCGCCCCGCGGCAAAATTTGTATTTTCTCCATTTTTGTCGTCAGGCAACACTATATTTTCGGAGTGTGGTGCAGATATTGAAGTCAATACAATTTTTGCTAAGCAGACAAAAAATACGAGCAGATTCATAAAAAACCCGTTTACGAAAGCAAGCACATACCTAACTGCCACTTCATCGGAAAACACTTTTTGCAAAGTGGCAAATTCTACTATCAGCTTTGGGAATACTTCGAACGCGCATTTCGGATCTGAGAATGGGAATGCCAAACTTCCCGCAAATATAAATGCAAAAATTAATATTAAGTTTGGAGCGAGAAGCTGGATTAAAAAGCAAGAGCCGAGAGTTGTCTCAAAAGTTTCTCTATTCATTTTGGTACTCTCAAGAATAAAAGAAAAATTGGTCAGCATCCAATGAGACAGTATTTAGGTCTCGCGCGGGCTAACGCAGCGCCTAGGTAGTGTTTGCCACCTGACACAAGATCGACAAATGGAAGCAGGGTAAAGGACATTAAATGTCATCGGTCCGAGGTCAATTGCGGTCATTTTTTACCTTTGATGTATTCGACTAGATGCAGAATTATTCCAACGCTGCATGCTAAGGGCGTCAAATAAATGGCCAAAAAATGGAACACATATTTTTCATTTTCATCCATATGTGGTAATACATTGAACAAATCAACATATATATAAGCAAGTTGCATACAAATAAGTGCTATGAAAATCCGCCATTTTTCGCTCATTAGCAACCCTTAGGTGTCCTTGATAACACATTGAAAGTTTCTCTCATGAGATCAATCTTTCCAATCGACAACCAAACAAGCCTGAGGTGGGCGAAACTCGCGACAGATGCCCAAGCGTCTGCACCGTGAACGCTGCGTCCACCCACCGCCCTTCCCGTCAACCACCGCTCGGTCGTCGCCGTGATCATACTGCGCGACCCGCGCCCAGCTTCACAGCATCTCGACGCGGTAGCTCTCGATCACCGCATTGGCCAGCAGCTTGTCGCACATCGCGCGCACTTCCACCTCCGCCTGATCCGCGTCGGTTTCCGCCAGGTCCAGCTCGATCACCTTGCCCTGCCGCACCCCATGCACCCCGCCAAACCCCAGCGTGCCCAGCGCGTGGCGCACCGCCTCGCCCTGCACATCCAGAACCCCCGCCTTCAGCATGACCGTCACCCGAGCCTTCATCGCATCCTCCGGAAATCTATCGCAAAAATGCCCCGAAAGGGCGGCTTCAGTTGATCAAGGTCGGCTTCGTCGTATGCGTCACATTCGACGGCATCACCCCCAGCCGCCGGGCAAGTTCGGCATAGGCATCCACCAACGGCCCCGGCTCCGCCACCGGCGCGCCGTCGCCCTTGTCGGCCAGCCCCCGCAGATCCCACAAGCGGCAGCTGTCCGGGCTGATCTCGTCGGCCACGATCAGCCGCATGAAATCCCCCTCCCAGATCCGCCCCACCTCGATACGGAAATCGGCCAGCCTGATGCCCACCCCCATCATCACCCCCGACATGAAGTCATTCACCCGGAGTGCCAGGGCTATCACATCATCCAGATCCTGCTGCGTCGCCCAGCCAAAGGCGATGATATGCTCCTCCGACACCATCGGCGAGGCCAGCCTGTCGTCCTTGTAGTAGTATTCCACAATCGGGCGCGGCAGCGGCGTGCCCTCGGGTATGCCAAGCTTTACCGCGATCTCGCCCGCCGAATAGTTGCGCACCACCACCTCGAGCGGAATGATTTCCGCCATCCGCACCAGTTGCTCGCGCATGTTGATGCGGCGGATGAAATGCGTGGGCACGCCGATGCTGTTCAGCCCCGACATGAAGAACTCCGACAGGCGGTTGTTCAGAACCCCCTTGCCCTCCACTGCCGCAGGCGTCGCCTCGCTCACCGTCGGCAGTCCATCATCCTTGAAATACTGGATAAGCGTGCCCGGCTCCGTCCCTTCATAAAGGATCTTCGCCTTGCCCTCATACACCTTCTTGCGCCGCGCCATGAATGCTCCGATACCAATGGATGCAAGGGCGGCCCTTGCCACCTTTGTCCCGCAGCCGAGCCTATAAGCCATGCCACGCCCCCCGGCAAGGCACCGCGGCAGGGTTGTGGGCACCGGTTGGGGCTTGAAGAGAGCGGCTTGCAAGGGCATATGAATTGCAACCTTTCACCGCACCAGAGGGCACGCCCATGACCACATTCGACGATCGCGAAAACGCATTCGAGAATAAATTCGCCCATGACGCCGACATGCAGTTTCGTGCCGAGGCGCGGCGCAACAAACTCACCGGCCTCTGGGCGGCGGGCCTGATGGGCAAAACCGGCGACGATGCGGCGGCCTACGCCATGGAAGTGGTGTCCGCCGATTTTGAAGAGGCCGGTATCGAAGATGTGGTGCGCAAGGTCGCGGGCGATCTCGGCGCAAAATCCTCACCCGACGCGGTGCGCGCCAAGATGGCCGAACTGCTCCCCGTCGCCAAATCCCAGCTGATGGGCGAGCTTTAGACCAGGACTAATCTGCCAACACCACCCCTGCCGTGCTGTTTCTTGCGTGATTTGATTTAAATCAAATCAGGCCGCGCCTGCCTGGGCAGGCGCGGCCTGATTTCCGAAGCGATTGGATTGCGGCACCGCCCTTGCTCAAACGGCGTCCCGCCTAATGAGCAACGAACCCGAGCAAACGCGCCATCGGGCGCGTTTCCAGACGGTTCGGGCACGCAAGCTTCAAACCCGACCTTCACCCACCTCTTTTTCCTGAAAAGTTGAAGCGTTAAGCCGCGCTGAACCCTGTTTCGCTACCCTGCGCATGGGGCATAGGGTGGGAGAGCGGCATGATCAGGCGAAACGGTAAACCACAGCATACCGCCGCCATTCCGCAGCCGTTGGCCAACTGGCAGCACCTTGCCCTGCGCGTCACCCTGTCGCTTGCCCTTGCCTGCCTCTTTCTCTGGCTGCTGTCCGCCCGCCTCACGGGTATCGACATCACCGCCGTCACCGCGACAATTGCCGCCGTGGCACCGCAGCAATGGCTGCTCGCCCTCACCTGCACCGGCCTCAGCTTTTGGGCCGTCGGCCATTATGACGCCGTGTTGCATCAGCATTTCGCCACCGGCCTGCCCGCCCGGATGACCCGCCGCGCCGGGATTTGCGCCATCGCCGTCAGCCAGATGCTGGGGCTTGGGGTGATCACCGGGGCAATCCTGCGCTGGCGGATGCTGCCGGGGCAGTCGCTCTGGCTCGCCACCCGCCTTACCGCCGCCGTGGCCCTGTCGTTTCTGGCCGGTTGGGCGGTGGTCACCGCCTGCGTCATCCTCACCCTGCCCGATGCGCCCTTCAAACCGGCGGCGGGCGCGACCCTGATCATCGCCTGCGCCGCCGCCTGCCTTTGCCTTGCCGCACCCCGCCTGCCCGGCATCGTCTTTCGCTGGCCCAACAGCTTTACCCTCGCGCGGCTTCTGGTGCTTTGCGCCATCGACACCCTTGCAGCCGCCGCCGCCTTTTACGCCCTCTGCCCGCCAGACCTCGCCCTGCCAATGCAGGTACTGCTGCCCGCCTTCCTGCTGGCGCTTGGCGCGGGCCTCGCCTCCGGCACCCCCGGCGGCATCGGTGCATTCGAGGTGACGCTGCTCGCGCTGCTGCCCGCCCATCCTGAAACCGGGGTGATGGGGGCTATCCTCGCCTGGCGCATCGTCTATTTCGCGGTGCCCGCGGCCGTCGGCGGGCTGATTGCCGCGTTCGGGCCGCGCGGCGTACAGGCACAGGCCGCACCGGCCGCGCGGCCCCTTTATCAAAGCCCCCGTGCCGAAGCGCAAATCCTGTTGCAAGGCGAGCATTGTCTGACCGCCACCACCCCTGCCGAAACATGGCTGACCGCCCGCACCAATCACCTGCTGGTCGCCCTATTCGACCCGATCGGCACCGCGTCGCCCGGCGGCGAAGGCCTTACCGCACTGCAAATCATCGCCACCCGCGAAGGCCGCATCGCGGTGCTGTACAAATGCACCTCCCGCACCGCCGCGCTTGCGCGGCAGCGCCAATCCGCCGCGCACTCGCGGCAGCGCCAATCCGCGTGGCGCATCGCGCGCGAAGCTTGGCTTGATCCGCGCAGCTTCAGCCTCACCACCGCCCCTCGCGCGGGCCTGCGCCGCAAACTCCGCCACGCGACTGCCGCAGGCGTCACCATCTCCGGCCCCGCCGATGCGCGCACAGCGCCTTTGCCCCTCGCCCAGATGCAAAAGATCGCAACCGCCTGGGCAGAAACCCACGGCGGCGAGCGCGGCTTTTCCATCGGCCGCTTTGCCCCCGCCTATGTGCAGGGCCAGCGTGTCTATCTCGCGCATCAGCACGGGCGGCTGATCGCCTTCATCACCCTGCACGAAGGCCATGCTGAATGGACCCTCGATCTGATGCGCCACGGCCCCAAGCTGCCCGATGGCACCATGCACCTGCTGCTCCATACCGCAATCACCGATGCCAAGCGGCTCGATCTGCCGCGCCTGTCGCTCGCAGCCGTGCCCGAACACGCCTTCGCCCCGCCCAAATGGCGTGTGGCCCGGCTGGTGCTGCAGCTCTTCGGCACTGGCACCACCGGCCTCGCCCGCTTCAAATCCACCTTCGCGCCGCACTGGCAAAACCTCTATCTGGTGGCCCCCAACCGCCTTTGCCTTGCCCTCGCCGCCTGCGCGCTTGCCCGCGCCATCCATGCCCCGCGCCCCTTGCCGCCCCAGATCGAACATCTTCATGAAGAATATGAATTTGCGCCCATCCGCCGCGCGTGGCACAGACGGTAGGATTGATACCCCGACCCGAGGACCAAATGCACCAAGATGCGCTTTCCACCCTGCTCGCCTCCCGCGACTGGCTGCTGGCCGATGGCGCCACCGGCACCAACCTGTTCAACATGGGCCTCTCTTCCGGCGAGCCGCCCGAAATGTGGAACGTCGAGCAACCGGATAACATCCGCGCCCTCTACCGCGGCGCCGTCGACGCCGGTTCCGATATCTTCCTCACCAACTCCTTCGGCGGCAACGCCAGCCGCCTGAAACTGCACGGCGCGCAAAACCGGGTGCACGAGTTGAACCGCATAGCCGCCTCCCTCGCCCGCGAAATCGCCGACACCGCCGGCCGGCCCGTCGTGGTGGCAGGCTCCGTCGGCCCGACCGGCGAGATCTTCGTGCCCATGGGCACCCTTACCCACGCCACGGCGGTCGAGATGTTCCACGAACAGGCCGAGGGGCTGAAGGCCGGCGGCGCCGACGTGCTGTGGATCGAAACCATCTCCGCCCCCGAAGAATACCGCGCTGCCGCCGAAGCGGCAGGCCTCGCGGGTATGCCGTGGTGCGGCACCATGAGCTTTGATACCGCGGGCCGCACCATGATGGGCGTCACCTCCACCGCCATGGCCGCGATGGTCGAAAGCCTCGCCCACCCGCCCCTCGCTTACGGTGCCAACTGCGGCGTCGGCGCGTCCGACCTCATGCGCACCGTGCTCGGCTTCAACCCCGAAACCTCGCGGCACCCGATCATCGCCAAAGGCAATGCCGGCATCCCGAAGTATCACGACGGCCACATCCACTACGATGGCACCCCGGCACTGATGGCCGAATATGCGGTGCTTGCGCGCGACGCAGGCGTGCGCATCATCGGCGGCTGCTGCGGCACCATGCCCGAGCACCTCACCGCCATGCGCGCCGCCCTCGAATCCCGCGCCAAAGGCCCCACCCCCAGCCTCGAACAGATCACCGCCGCCCTCGGCGCCTTCTCCTCCACCTCCGACGGCACCGGCGATACCTCCGCCGACCCGCAACGCCTGCGCCGCAACCGCCGCGGCTGACCGCTTCTTCATTGCTCAAATATCCCACGGGGGTCGGGGGGTGTCAAACCCCCCGTCTGCCGCGCGGCTCAAAACAACGCCAGTTGATCCCCCGCCCGCTGAACCCGCTGAAACAAATCGCACCGCAACCCGGGCAGCGCCACCGCCAAGCCCAGCCGCCGCACCGCCACCTGAAACCGCCGCGCCATCAGATCGGCCCAAACGCCCTCGCCCCGCATCCGCACCCCGAACGCCGGGTCATAATCGCGGCCGCCGTGCAATTCGCGCACCCGCCGCATCACCTTGGCCGCCCGGTCCGGGTAATGCGCCGCCAGCCAGTCCTGAAACATCCCCGACACCTCGCGCGGCAAGCGCAACGCGATATAGCTTGCCGCCACCGCCCCCGCAGCCTTCGCCGCCGCCAAAACCGGCTCCACCTCATGATCGGTCAACCCCGGCACCACAGGCGCCACCATCACCCGCACCGGCACCCCCACAGCCGCCAGCCGCCGCATAACCGCCAGCCGTCGCAAAGGCGACGCCACCCGTGGTTCCATCTTGCGCGAAAGCCCCGCATCCAGCGTCGAGATCGAGATACCCACCCGCACCAACCCCCGCACCGCCATCGGCGCTAGAATGTCCAGATCCCGCTCGATCAGCGTGCCCTTGGTGGTGATCGCCACCGGATGGCCATGCGCCGCCAGCACCTCCAGAACCTCGCGCATCACCCGATACTCCGCCTCGCAGGGCTGATAGGGATCGGTGTTGGTGCCAATCGCAATCACTTGTGGCACATAGGTTTTCGCCGCCAACTCGCGCGCCAGTACCGCCCCGATCCCCGGCCGCGCAATCAGCCGCGTCTCGAAATCCAGCCCCGGTGAAAGATTCAGAAACGCATGGCTCGGCCGGGCAAAGCAATAGATACAGCCATGCTCGCACCCCCGGTACGGATTGACCGATCGGTCAAATGGCAAGTCGGGCGACCGGTTGTAACTGATGGCCGACCGCGCCACCTCAACCCGCACTTCGGTGCGCAAAACCCGCGCCTCCGCCTCCGGCTCCCAGCCATCATCCACCGCCACAACCGCCTGCCGCTCAAACCGCCCCACCGCATTGTCAAGCGCCGCCCGCCCCCGCGCGCGCGTCCCCGGCAACAGGCTGTTTTCCTTGAATCCCATCCCCCGGATTTAGAACAAATAACGAACATTGCAAGCCGATATTTCACTCGTACCGCCTTGCTGTCGGCTTTAACATAGGGCATGTCGCAAACCGAAAAGTCAGATGCGCCCTTTCGGCCCATTGACGATCCAGAATACCCGAGGAGCGCCCAAATGGCCGATGACGAAATCATCCTGTCCGAACTTTCCGACGAAGAACTGGTGCTGCAAATGCACGACGATCTTTATGACGGCCTGCGCGAAGAGATCGAAGAGGGGGTGAACATCCTGATCGCCCGTGGCTGGACGCCTTACGATACCCTGACCAAAGCCCTCGTGGCCGGCATGACCATCGTTGGCGCAGATTTCCGTGATGGTATCCTGTTTGTGCCCGAAGTGCTGCTGGCCGCCAATGCGATGAAGGGCGGCATGGCCATCCTCAAGCCGCTGCTGGCCGAAACCGGCGCGCCCCGCATGGGCAAGATGGTGATCGGCACGGTGAAGGGCGACATCCATGATATCGGCAAGAACCTCGTCGGCATGATGATGGAAGGTGCGGGGTTCGAGGTTCGCGATCTCGGCATCAACAACTCGGTCGAAAAGTACCTTGCAGCCCTTGAGGAAGATCAGCCCGATATACTCGGCATGTCGGCGCTCCTGACCACCACCATGCCCTACATGAAAGTGGTGATCGACACGCTGAAGGAAAAGGGCATGCGCGAGGATTACATCGTGCTGGTCGGCGGCGCCCCCCTGAACGAAGAGTTCAGCCGCGCCATCGGGGCCGACGCCTATTGCCGCGATGCTGCCGTTGCGGTGGAAACCGCCAAAAAATACATGCTGCGCAAACACAACGCCGTGAATGCCTGACGCGGCCCACGGCCCCGGCGCAATCCGGGGCCTTTTCTTTTCGGCGGGCCTTGCTGGCCTCTGGCAAAACCGCGCCGTCCCGCATAGCTTGTATGCATAGAAATCCATACCGGTTGCATACGCGTCCAAGCCCGGCAAAAAGGCAAATCCGATGCCCGCCAAAACCATTGCAGCCCTCATCCTGATCGTGATCGCCGCCGCCGCGCTCACGCTGCTTGCGGCGCTGAAACTCGGCCTTCCCCTCGCCGCAATTGGCCTCGCGACCGCCGCTGCGGCCCTTTGGCTGCGTCTCCGGATGCACAAACCATGATCCGGCTTCCCGATGATGCCACCCTCACCACCACGGGCCTTGCCGCCAGCCGGTCGGGGCGGATCCTGCTGATCGCCTGCGGCGCGCTGGCGCATGAAGTTCTGGCTCTCAAGCGATTGAATGCATGGGAACATCTCGATCTGCAATGCCTGCCCGCCAACCTGCATCTCTACCCCAAAAAGATCACCGAGGCGGTGGCCGCCGCCGTTGCCGAACACCGCGCCGACTATGACAGCGTTTTCATCCTCTATGCCGACTGCGGCACCGGCGGGCAATTGTTCGAAAAGTGCAAGGAATTGGGGGTCGAGATGATCGAAGGGCCCCATTGTTATTCGTTTTTTGAAGGAAATGCGGTTTTTGCCGAAAAAGCGGAAACCGAATTCACCGCCTTCTACCTCACCGATTTTCTGGTCCGCCAGTTTGACGCATTTGTGTGGAAACCCATGGGGTTAGACAAACATCCTCAACTACGCGACATGTATTTTGGCAATTACACCAAGCTGGTCTATCAGGCCCAGACCAACGATCCCGCCCTTGATGCCAAGGCCGCGCTTTGCGCCGCCCGCCTCGGCCTCGCTTACGAGCGCCGCTTCACCGGTTACGGCGATCTCGCCACCGCAATGGCGCGCGCGGCCGATGCCTGACCATCTCCGCTAGGCTCAACCCATGAACATCGAAGCCACCATTGCTGAACTCGCCGGATTTCTCGGCCCCCGCCTCACCACCGCCCCCGCAGTGCTGTCTGAACATGGCAATTCCGAAAGCCACATCCGCGCCCGCCTGCCCGATGCCGTCGCTTTTCCCAATGATTCTCAAGAGGTTATGCGCATCGCCGCAATCTGCGCCCGCCACGCCACCCCCATCATCGGCTGGGGCGCCGGCACCTCGCTCGAAGGCCATGCGCTGGCGGTCAACGGTGGGATCACCGTTGATTTCCGCCATATGAACACGGTTCTGGCGGTCTACCCCGAAGATATGCTGGCCGTGGTGCAACCCGGCATCACCCGCGAAGCCCTCAACGTCGCACTGCGCGACACCGGCCTGTTCTTCCCGATAGACCCCGGCGCCAATGCCAGCCTTGGCGGTATGGCCGCCACCCGGGCATCGGGCACCACGGCGGTGCGCTATGGCACCATGCGCGAAAATGTCCTTGGTTTAGAAGTGGTTCTGGCCGGTGGCCGCCTTATTCGCACCGGCTCGTCGGCGCCTAAATCCGCCTCCGGCTATGATCTTACCGCCCTGATGGTGGGCTCGGAAGGCACGCTTGGCCTGATCACCGAACTCACCCTCCGCCTGCACGGCCAACCCGAAGCCGTCGCAGCCGCCACCTGTGGCTTTCCCAGCATCGCCCAAGCCGTCGATTGCGTCATCGCCACCATGCAATCCGGCCTGCCGATGGCCCGGATCGAACTGCTAGATGCGGCCACCGTCGCCGCTTGCAACAGCCATTCCGGCAGCACCCTGCCCGTAACCCCCCAGTTGATGGTGGAATTTCACGGCAGCCCCGCCAATGTCGCCGAACAAAGCGAGCGTTTTGGCACCATCGCCCGCGATTTCGGCAGCCGTGGCTTTCAATGGGCCCGCGCGCAGGAAGACCGCACCCGGCTGTGGAAAATGCGCCACACCGCCTACGCTGCCATTCTCGCATCGCGCCCCGGCACCGCTGCCATCGTCACCGACGTCTGCGTGCCAATATCCGCCCTGGCACAAGCAATCGAGGAAACCCAGGCCGACATTGCCGCAAGCAAGATCCCCGGCCCCATTCTGGGGCATGTGGGCGATGACAATTTTCATGCTATCCTGTTGATTGATCCGGCTATTCCGGCAGAACTGGTTGACGCGAAACGTCTTGCCGCGCGCATGGCAGATCGCGCGCTGCAGTTGGGCGGCACCATTTCGGGCGAGCATGGCGTGGGGTTCGGCAAACTGCCGTTCATGGCGGCCGAACACGGTGCTGCCTGGTCGGTTATGGGCCAGATAAAGCGCGCGCTTGACCCGCACAACCTGATGAATCCCGGCAAACTGGTGCCGCAGAAGTAACCGCAGATGGCGTCAGTAAAGCCGGGCCGGACGAAACAGGCCACTGTCAATCTCGCGCTGGCGATGCTCAAGATTAAGCCTGCTGTGCGCGCCGTTCAGATATTCAAGCTCGATCCCGTCAATCGACGGCAACCGGAAATAAGATATAAGTCGCTTCAGCATGATAAACTCCCGAGTTTACCTCCCTGCCCCCAAACTAGCCTTGCAACCCCGTCGCTTCCAGCCCCGTTGGTGACAAGCCCCCATGCAGCCAGCGCATACCTTCGCACCGTTCACCCCGCCAAAAGCGCCCGCGCGGCGTCTCTTGCGGCATCGGAAACACTGTCTGCGGACAGCATTCTGCCAATCTCTTCCACGCGCTCGGCCATATCCAGCGGGGTTACGGTTGAAAGGGTCTGCCCCGCTTCAACGCGCTTTTCAACCCGCCAGTGATGTGCCCCCAAAGCCGCCACCTGCGGTGAATGGGTCACGACCAGCACTTGCGCCCGCAGCGAAAGCGCCTTCAGCCTGCGTCCCACCGCATCCGCCGTGGCACCGCCAACACCGCGATCAATTTCATCGAAAATCAGGGTCAATCCGGGCACATCGCCGGTCAGGCACACTTTAAGCGCCAGCAGAAAGCGGCTCAACTCACCACCCGAGGCAATCCGGTTCAACGGCCCCGATGGCGCTCCGGGGTTGGTTGCAACCGTAAAGCTGACCGCATCAACACCGTCCGGGCCGGGGTCGCTCAGCGTGATTTCTGTTTCAAAAACAGCACGTTCCATCTTCAGTGGTGCCAATTCCGCCGCCATCGCGGCGTCAAGCCGCGCAGAGGCCGCACGTCGCGTCCGGGTCAGACCGGCGGCTTCGCGGACAAAGTTTTCCTCGGCTGTGGCCAAAGCACTGCGCAGCGCCGCAAGCCCTGCCGCGCCCCCGTCAATCGCCAGCAGTCTTGCCCGCAACTCTTGCGCAAAAGCACCCAGATCATCCGGCAGAACGCCATGTTTGCGCGCCAATGCCCGGATCGCGAACAACCGCTCTTCGATGCCGTCAAGTTCGGCCGGCCTGAACTCCAACTGGCGAAGACACGTCTCAACACCGGCCTGCGCATCGCTGATCTCGATCAGGCACCGGTTCAGCGCGGCAATTGCCACGTCCAACCGCCCTTCGGCACGATCTGCGGCGCCCTCCAACCAGCGCAGCGCATCGCGCACACCCCCTTCGGCACCCGCCGCACCAATACCCGCCCCGGCGCGGCCGATATCGGCGCGGATACGTTCGGCCCCTTGCATCGCCCGGCGCCGCACATCAAGCACCGCCTCTTCGCCGGGTTGCGGATCAAGTTTGTCCAACTCGGCAACCGCATGGCGCAGGTAATCTTCTTCAACCTGCGCCCGGTCAAGCGCCACTTCGGCCAGCACCAGCGCATCACGCGCCCCCGAACGCGCCCGCCACGCAGCACGGCAAGCCGTGGTATCAACGCCTGCAAACTGATCCAGCAAACGGCGATGCCCGCGCGGGTTCAGCAAACCCCGGTCATCATGCTGGCCGTGCAGTTCCACCAGAGTGTCGGACAGATCGCGCAGAACCTCGCCCGAGACCCGCCGGTCATTGACATAAGCCGTCTTGCGCCCGTCAGCCGCGTTCACCCGGCGCAGGATCAGATCATCTTCAACCGCGATCCCCGCTTCGGCCAGCACCGCCCGCGCAGCGTGGCCGTCGGGCAGATCGAACACGGCCGTTACCTCGCCCTGCGCCGCTCCCTGGCGTACCAGTTCGGCACGCCCCCGCCACCCCAGCACAAAACCCAATGCATCCAACAAGATAGACTTGCCAGCGCCGGTCTCTCCGGTCAGCACATTCAGCCCCGCCCCCAGATCGAGGCTCAGCCGGTCGATGATCAGAACATCGCGAATATCAAGAGAGCGCAGCATGAAACACCCCTGCCGGGTGCGCCGCGATTGCGCACCGCCCCAGCATTACAGCCATTCGCCCTTGATCATTTGCCGGTAAACCGTCGCCAACCAGCCGCTGCCTTTCGGCTCGGGCAACAAACCACGGCCCTTCAGCAAACGGAAACTGTCGTCATAAAACGGGCTGGACTGAAAGTTATGCCCAAGGATCGCGCCTGCGGTCTGCGCCTCGTCGGTCAGGCCAAGCGCCAGATAGGCCTCCACCAGACGGTGCAACGCCTCCGGCGTGTGCGAGGTGGTCTGGAAATCCTGCACAACCGTGCGGAACCGGTTGATCGAGGCGGCATAATTCTTGCGTTTCAGATAGTAACGCCCGATTTCCATCTCTTTCGCGGCCAACTGATCGAAGGCCAGGTCGAATTTCAGAACCGCAGACTTGGCGTATTCGGAATTCGGGTAGGTCTCGATCACCACCCGCAGCGATTGCAACGCCTGGAATGTCAGGCCCTGATCCCGGCCAACCTCGTCGATCTGGTCATAATACGACAGCGCCATCAGATATTGCGCATAGGCCGCATCCTCATCGCCGGGATAAAACTCAAGATATCGCTGGGCGGCAAGGCGCGCCTCCTCGTATTGCTTGTCCTGATGCAGCGCATAGGTTTGCATGATCAGCGCGCGCTTGGCCCATTCGGAATAGGGATAAAGCCGCTCCACTTCCTGAAAATAAAACAGCGCATCTTCAGGTTTCTTGGTGGTTTCAAGCGATAACTCGCCGCGCTTGTAAATCTGTTCGGCGGTTTGATTTTCGAGGCTGACTTTTTCTTCTTCACGCCCGCCCGAGCACGAGGCCAGCAGAACAACGACAAGCGCCATGCCGATAGCCCGCACAAGCCCCAAGTTTCCGCCACCCATCACTCGTCTATCCTGTTTGACGCATCAACGACCACCCGACGAGGGCGCGCGTCGGCTGCTCTTGCGCCATCCCTAGCACAGATAAATCCGGTAGGCAAAACGGCTTTCATCACAAAATGCATGGGGCTTAGTGCCGTGCGGGCAGATCGTCCTGATGCACGCCAACCCCCGGCAGCTTACCGCCGGTCAGGGCCGAACAATCGTCAATCCGCCACGCGCCGGGGGTGGCAAAAAGCGCGCGCAGCAAGCGGTTGGTCAGGGCGTGGCCCGCCCGAATGCCGGTATAGCGGCCCAACACCGGCCCCCCCGCCAAAGCCAGATCTCCCAATGCGTCCAACATCTTATGGCGCACAGGTTCATCCGAATGGCGCAGGCCACCGGGGTTCAGGATCTGGTCACCATCGAACACCACCGCGTTTTCCAGCGTTCCGCCAAGGGCAAGACCGCGCTTTTGCATCGCGATCACATCCGAATTGCGGCAGAAGGTGCGGCTATCGGACAGTTCGCGCACAAAGGCGCCATTGGCCATGTTGAGCGACTTCACCTGCTTGCCAATCGCGGCATCACTGAAATTGATGCTGAAATTTATCTCCAGCATTTCCGAGGGCTCCAGCCGGGCCAAGGCTTCGCCGTCGCGCACTTCCACGGTTTTCAACACCCGGATGGCGCGCACCGATGCGTTCTGCGGCTGAATGCCAACCGACAAGAAACCTTCGACAAACGGCATGGCCGAGCCGTCAAGAATCGGCACTTCGGGGCCGCTGATCTCGATCAGGGCGTTCTGGATGGCGCAACCTGCAAGGGCTGCCATCAGGTGTTCGATGGTGGATACGCTCACGCCATCGGCATTGGCGATCAGGGTGCACAGCTTGGCCGATTTAACGGCGGTCCAGACGGCGGGCACCAAGGCGTCACCCTGCGCGACATCCATGCGGCGAAACCAGATGCCATGATCGGCGGGCGCAGGCTTTACGGTCATGCTGACAGGCGCGCCGGAATGAAGCCCGCGGCCGGTAAAGCGTACAGATGATGACAACGTATTTTGCAACGGCAGGCCTCATGGTCGGTGGCAAAGCTTCCCCAAGCTTTGGATTGACCTCTACGTAAGCCGTTGAAGCGTCAAGCTCAACTCACAGTTTGTGACCAAGTGTAACAGAAAATTAACTGGCTAAGAGATTGAATTGAAATGAAAAAAGCCCGGCACTACCGGGCTTTTGCCATAAGATGCGTCCCCGGCTCAGTTCGCCTGACGGCGCAGAAAGGCGGGAATCTCGATCCGCTCCTGATCCGCCGAAAGTTCGGGCTCGTCGTCATAGGCAGTTACGGGCGGCTGCTGACGGCTGGGTTGTGGCCGCTCGGCTGCGGGTTCGGCATGGCCACCGGCCATCCGGTTGATCAGGCTGCCGATGCCGAAACGCGGCCGCTCGGCGGCTTTGGCTGCCGGTGCGGCGGTGCGGGTGGTCTGGGGCATCGCTTGCGCGGGAACCGGCGATTTGCGCACGGCGGCCTGCAACCGCGCTAGCGCTTCGGGCGAAGGGGTGCCAGGCGCGCGCGGACGTGGGGCCACGAAACTGGCCGCATCCGCATCAAGGCTGGCAGGCGGTGCTGCGCGTTGCTGCTGCACCGGGGCCGGGCGATAGGCAGGGGCGGGCAGATCATCCTCCATCACCTCGTCCTCAGGCTCAAGGTCGGCGATGTAATCATGCGACGATGCTTCGGCTGCATCAAACAGGCTGGGCGCAGGGGCTGCTGGCGGCAACTGAACCGGTTTTGCCACCGGAGACACCGAAACTGCCGAAACCGAAACCGGCGCTTCACGCCTCGGTTCGGGTGCGGGGGTCGAGAATGTGGCCTGCAAAGGTGCCGCCATCGAGCGGCGGGTGACAGGCGCATCGGCCCGGCTTTGGTTCACATCAATGCCGGTCGCCACCACCGAAACCCGCAACGTGCCTTCCATCGTCACATCAAGGGTAGAGCCGACGATGATATTGGCGTCGGGATCAACCTTTTCGCGGATGATATTGGCGGCCTCGTCCAGTTCGAACAGGGTCAGATCATAGCCGCCGGTGATGTTGATCAGCACGCCCTTGGCGCCGTGCAGGCTGATCTCGTCCAGAAGCGGGTTGGCAATGGCCTTCTCAGCCGCCTGCACCGCGCGGTTTTCACCCGAAGCCTCGCCGGTGCCCATCATCGCCTTGCCCATCTCGTCCATCACCGCGCGAACATCGGCAAAATCGAGGTTGATCAGGCCAGGGCGCACCATCAGATCGGTCACCCCCTTGACGCCCTGATAAAGCACGTCATCGGCCAGCGCGAAGGCTTCGGTAAAGGTGGTGCGCTCGTTCGCCAGACGGAACAGGTTCTGATTGGGTATGATGATCAGGGTATCGACCACCTTTTGCAGCGCCGCAATGCCGTCTTCGGCCTGCTTCATCCGCTTGTTGCCCTCAAACTGGAAGGGTTTCGTCACCACCCCCACCGTCAGTACGCCCAACTCACGCGCCGCTTGCGCGATGATCGGGGCAGCCCCGGTGCCGGTGCCGCCGCCCATCCCAGCAGTGATAAAGCACATATGCGCGCCCGCCAAATGATCGACGATCTCTTCGATGGTTTCCTCGGCCGCCGCCGCCCCCACCGAGGGCCGCGCCCCCGCGCCGAGCCCCTCCGTCACCTTCAGGCCCATCTGGATCTTCGAGGCCGCCCGACTTTGCTGCAAAGCCTGCGCATCGGTATTGGCCACCACAAACTCGACCCCCTCAAGGTTCTGGTCGATCATGTTGTTGACCGCGTTGCCACCGGCCCCGCCCACACCGAACACCGTGATGCGCGGCTTCAGCTCTTCACGCTGCGAAGTCACCGTCAGATTCAATGTCATTACCTGTCCGCCTGTTTATCGTTGTTAAGCGATCCGTGCCGCCATGTTCCGTCCCGGTCTGTTCCGTTGCCTGTCCCGAAGCGCGTGAAGGCCGAGTTATCCCCGATTCTATCCACAGACTGCGCCAAGGTCACGAAAAAAAGTCACAATTTTCACCGTATGTGGGGAAAACATCGCGGTTTGCCGCTGTATTTCGGCAAAGTTGCTGCATGTAGCGTATCACCAATTATCTTTGAACCATCTGTACGCCCTTTTCAGGGATCGCGCCGGATAGCGTTCGGTCGGAATGTCGAAATCCCACCATTCGTCCTGCGGGTGTGCGGCGAACAGGCAAAGCCCCACGGCACCCGAAAACGCGGGGCCGGTGGCGGCTTGTGGCAGGCCCTGCACGCGCAAAGGCCGCCCCATCCGCACCCTCTGGCCCAGAATACGGCTGGCCAGCCCGTCAAGGCCGGGGATCTGGCTTGCACCCCCCGTCAGCACGATCTGCTGGCTTGGCAGGCTGTCAAAGCCCGCCACATCAAGCCTCTGGCGCACCTCTTCCAGAATTTCCTCAACCCGCGGTCGCATGATGCCGATCAGTTCCGTCCGGCTGAACTGGCGGCGGTCTTTTTCCCAATCGCCGGAATCGCCGCCGGTCTCGATCATCTCGCGGTCGTCCATGCCGGTGGCATAAACCCCGCCGTGCTTGGTCTTGATCCGCTCGGCCACCACCAGCGGCACTTGCAGGCCTTTGGAGATGTCCGAGGTTACGTGATCGCCGCCCATCCGCACAGAATCGGCATAGATCATGTGCTTTTTCATGAAAATCGACAGCCCGGTCGCACCACCGCCCATATCGATGCAGGCGGCCCCCAGTTCCTGCTCGTCTTCCACAAGGCTGGATATCCCCGCCGCATAGGCCGACGAGGCGATGCCCGCCAGTTCCAGATCGCAGCGCTTGATGCAGTAAAGCAGGTTCTGCACCACCGAAGCATCCACCGACAGCATATGCAGATCGCAGGCCAGCCGGTTGCCGATCTGGCCGCGCGGATCGCCAAGGCCGGTGCGGTGATCCAGCGCGAAGTTCACCGGCTGCGCGTGCAATACCTCGCGCCCGTCGCCGATATCGGGCACATCGCAGGCCGCCATCACGCGCGCCACGTCCTGTTCCGTCACCACCGAATCCTGCAAATCCCACTCGCCCGCAAGGCCATAGCTGCGCGGTTCAGCGCCGGAAAAACAGGCGATCACATGATCCACCCGCACCGCCGCCATCTTTTGCGCCGCCTGCACCGCCGTGCGGATGGCGCGTTCGGTCTCGTTCATCACCGCAATCTCGCCAAACCGCACCCCGCGCGACCGGGTGGTAGCAGCCCCGATCACCCGGAACGAGGATTGCCCCGCCATCGGGCCCACCCCCCCCTCGTCGCGCTGCGGCTCAAAACCGTCAAACCGCAGCACCAGACAGGCGATTTTCGAGGTGCCCACATCCAGAATGGCGATTACGCCCCGCTGCATGGCGGCGCGGCGCATGTGACGCATGGCACGTTGAGACTGATACAGGTCGGTCATAGGTCATTCTCCGAAATCGTCAAAATACCGCGGGCGCGGCGGGTTTCTGCCAAAGCGAAAGGCGCAAGGCGCAGCACCGGGCGCTGGGCGTTGCGCAGATCAATCGTCAGGATATCGCGGTCAAGCAGCTTGTCGGCCTGATCAAGCGCCAGCAGCCGCTCCAGCGCCGCCACCGGCTCGGTCGCGGGCAGCATGATCCGCTGATCGCGGTCCAGCACCAGATCCCAGCGCCGGTTGCCCACCCGCACAAGGCCGCGCAGCCGCGCATCAATCGGGCCAGCGGCATCAAGAATGACGCTGGCCTCGCCAACCGCAAGATCGGCGCCCTCGCCCACCACCAGCGGCAGATCGGGCCGGTCGCCGCGCGATTGCAGGCCCGCCACCCGGTGGCCCGTGATATCCAGCAGTTGCAAACGGTCGGCCTGACGCCACACGAAAGCCGGCACCCGCTCTTGCAGCACCACCTGCAACACCCCACCCGTGCGCACCCGCACTTCGGCCGAGGCCACCGCATCCAGCGCCTCGGCCTTCACGCGCAACGCGTCCAGATCAAGGGCAAACGACGATTGCGGCAGTTTGACCGCCAGTTTGGCCCGCACCGCGTCTGCCAGATCGGTTGAGGCACCCTCAATCGACACCATGCCGACACGAAACTCGGGGCGCGCCTCAAACTGGGCGCGAATGTTGACATAGCCTTGCAAAAGCGCCGCGCGGCGCGCCTCGTTATGCAACACGATCCCGATAGAGCCTGCAAAAATGAACGCAGGCAAGCCAACGCGGAACAGCGCCCGAAATACCGGGGTCAGCCACAGGCGCTGCATCCGGTAGGCCCAGCGGCTGGGGGCCGGATCGCGGCGTGCAGCGGTTTTTCCTAACGATTGCATGACGCGTCCTCCACCATCCAGCGGCAAAGTTCAGGAAACGATATGCCGCAATACGCCGCCTGCTCGGGGGCAAGCGATGTAGGGGTCATTCCCGGTTGAGTGTTGGTTTCCAGCAAAATCAACCCTTTGAGGCCACGGCCCTCGTCCCAGCGAAAATCGGTGCGGCTGACGCCACGGCAGCCCAGCGCCCGATGCGCGCGCAACGCGAAATCAAGACAGGCCGCCGCAATTTCATCTGGCACTACGGCGGGCAGAACATGGGTTGAGCCGCCGGTTTTGTATTTGGCGTCATAGTCATACCAGCCGCCGGTGATGATATCGGTAACGCAGAGCGCGCGGTCGCCCATCACGGTGACGGTCATCTCGCGGCCCGGCGCATAGGCCTCGACCATCACCACCTCGGGCATGGTTTCCGCAAGGCGCGGCGCGTTGCTGCCGGGATGCACGATGTAAACCCCGACAGACGAGCCTTCGTTGTTCGGCTTCACCACATAGGGGGGCTGCATCACATGGCCCGCAGACACCGCATCGCGCGGCGCAAGCAGGCTTGCCACGATGGGCAAACCGGCGCTGGCATAAACCTCTTTGGCACGGGCCTTGTCCATCGCAAGCGCTGAAGCCAGCACGCCCGAATGGGTATAGGGAATGCCCAGCCACTCCAGCATGCCCTGCACGCAGCCATCCTCACCCCACCGGCCATGCAGCGCGTTAAAGCAGACTTCTGGTTTGATATCAGTCAGTTGCGCACAGATATCGCGGCCGCAATCGACCTCGATCGCCCGATACCCCGCCTCCCTGAGAGCGTTGGCGCATTCGCGCCCCGAGACCAGCGATACCTCCCGCTCTGCGGAAAGCCCACCCATCAACACCGCCACACGGGAGACTGCCCTGTTTGAGCCGCCTGCCATTTACTGCCTCAATCCGGATCTGTTGCCGACCCGTTTATCGTTTCGCGACCGCCGGTTCACCGACGCGCCGTATTTCCCACTCTAGCGCGATACCACTGGTTTCGAAAACCCTTTTTCGTACCATTTCACCCAATTCTTCCAGATCGGCGGCAGAAGCGCCACCGGTGTTGATCAGAAAGTTGGAATGCATCGGGCTCATCTGCGCGCCGCCGATCCGCGCGCCGCGCATTCCGGCATCATCAATCACCTTCCAGGCCTTCAATTCATGGCTGTCATCAGCCGCCCCGGTGGAAGATCGCCCCAAGGGATTGCGGAAGGTGGAACCTGCCGATCTATCTCTGGTAGGCTGGCTCGCGTCGCGTTTGGCGATCTGATCCTGCATCCGGGCTGCCAGTTCGCCCGGATCGGCCCGGTCTGCGCGGAATCTGGCCGAGGTGATCACCCAACCCTCGGGCAGATCGCTTTGCCGGTAGCGCAGGTTCAGACCCTGCGCGGGCAATTCCACCATTTGGCCCGCGCGGCTGATCGCCTGCACCGAGATCAGATGATCCACCACGTAAGCCCCGTAACAGCCCGCATTCATCCGCACCGCACCGCCGATGGCCCCCGGAATGGTGCGCAGAAACGTAAGGTCCAGCCCCGCCTCCGCCGCCCGTCGCGCCACATGCGCATCAAGCGCGGCGGCCCCGGCAACAACGCTATCGCGTTGAATTTCAATGCCATTAAACCCTCGCCCCAACCGCACCACCACCCCCGGCATACCGCCATCACGCACGATCAGGTTGGAACCCACCCCCATCGGGAACACCGGTATCGTGGGGTCTAGGGCGGCCAGAAAATCTGCCAGATCGGCCTGATCCACCGGCTGAAACAACCATTCCGCCGGGCCGCCCACCCGCAGCCATGTCAGATCGGCAAGCGGTCGGTTCGGGGTAAGGGTGCCGCGCGGGGTGGGAAGCTGCATCATCGGGCTTTGATGAACAAGAAACCGGGGCGAGGCAAGGGTGTCACGGGATTGCGGGGTTTCTGTGTGGTTTATCGGTAGTGCATCCATAGCTACACCGTAGGGCTGGAGGCACCGGTTACTCCGCCGGTTCGTCGCCCTGCGCCCGGCGTTTCAGCCACCGCCAGAGATAAACCAGCGGCCAGCGCAGAACCGATGCCGCACCCGCCAGCACCAGCAGGCCGACAATCGCGCCATGGTTCCAGGTGACCCAGCCAAGGAGGGGGATGCCGACGGCGATCAGCGCGTAAGCGTGGCCCCAGTGCTGATCACGCGAGGGGAACATCGCGATCACGTTGGCACCGATCAGCCAAAGCAAGGCAAGCAACAGCGAGGCGGTCATGGCGCCCCCTTTGTCGGATCCTGCACGGGCAGGCCAAGCGCGCGGCGGCAAAAGTAGATCAGCGGATTGCGGAACATCGAGGCGAAGGCGAACAGCCCGAACGCGGCCCAAAGCCAGCCATGCGCAGACCCGATCCAGATCAGCAACACCGGGGCTGCGGCCAGCAGCAATACACCGGGCAACATCTGGCGCTTCATCGGCAGCATGGCGACCACCGCCGAAGCAATCACCCAAAGCGCACCCGCGATCAGATCGGCGCTCATGCTGCCTGCCCGATCAGGCGGGCGGGCAAGGCGTTGGCCCAGGTTGAAATGGTGCCCGCGCCAAGGCAGACCACCATATCGCCCGGCCGCGCCTGTTCGCGCACCAGGCGCGCCAGATCGGCCTCATCAAAGATGGCGCGGGCGTGGCGGTGGCCATGGGCGATCAGCCCCGCCACCAGATCATCACGCGACGCACCGGGGATCGGGTCTTCGCCCGCCGCATAAACCTCGGCGATGGCCACGACGTCCGCCTCGTTGAAACAGGTGCAGAAATCCTCGAACAGGCTGGACAGGCGGGTGTAGCGGTGCGGTTGATGCACCGCGATAACCCGGCCTTTCGTCGCCTGCCGCGCAGCGCGCAGCACGGCCGCAATCTCCACCGGGTGATGGCCATAATCGTCGATGATGGTGACGCCGCCCACCTCGGCCACCTTGGTAAAGCGCCGGTTGACGCCGGCAAAAGCCGCCAGCGCCTCGCGGATCTCATCCTTTTTCATGCCCAGATGGCGGGCGACGGCGATGGCGGACAGCGCGTTCGACACGTTGTGATCGCCGGGCATCGGCAGGCTCATGCCTTCGATGACACTGGGGTTGCCCTGTTCGTCCACACCTTCGCCCTGCAACGCCACATCGAAATGCGCCACGCCGTTCTCGTAGGTCAGATTGATCGCCCGCACATCGGCTTGCGCGTTGAAGCCGAAGGTGACGATGCGCCGGTCAGTGATGCGGCCGACAAGGGCCTGCACCTCGGCGTGATCCGTACAGCACACCGCCAGCCCGTAAAACGGCACATTCGAGACGAAATCGTAAAACCCCCGCCGCAGGTTATCGAAGGTGCCCCAATGCTCCATATGCTCGGGGTCGATATTGGTCACGATGGCAATCGTGGCGGGCAGGCGGTTGAACGAGCCGTCGCTTTCGTCGGCCTCGACCACCATCCATTCGCCCTCGCCCGCCCGCGCGTTGGAGCCGTAGGCGTGGATGACGCCGCCGTTGATCACCGTAGGATCAAAGCCACCCTTGTCCAGCAGGGTGGCAACCATGGTGGTGGTGGTGGTTTTGCCATGCGTGCCCGCCACCGCGATGTTCGAGCGCAGGCGCATTAGCTCGGCCAGCATCTCGGCCCGGCGCACCACTGGAAGTTTGCGCAGCCGCGCCTCCTCCAGTTCAGGATTGCCCTTCTTGATGGCCGAGGAAATCACCACCACGGCGGCGGCCCCAAGGTTCGCGGCGGATTGCCCCTCAAAGAACGTCGCCCCAAGCGTCACCAGCCGATCGGTGATTTTCGAGGCTTTGGCATCCGATCCCTGCACCCGGTAGCCAAGGGTGATCAGCACCTCGGCAATGCCCGACATGCCGATACCGCCGATGCCGACAAAGTGGATAGGGCCAAGTTCCATCGGCAGTTTGGTGGCGTTCATCGGACGGTACTTTCTGCGCGGGGACGCGTTTGCATCAGCGCCTCGACAAGGGCTGCAAGGCGGATGGTGGCGTCGGGGCGGCCCTGCCCCTGGGCGTTGCGCGCCATCAGAGCGGCGGCTTCGGGATGCTCCAGCACAACGGCGATTTGCGCGGTCAGGGCGCTTGCATCAAGGCTCGGCTCAGGCAACAGGATCGCAGCCCCGGCATCCACCAGCCCGCGCGCGTTGGCGGTCTGGTGATCGCCGGTGGCTTCGGCGAACGGGATCAGGATGGCCGGGCGGCCGATCACCGAAATATCGGCGACAGACGAGGCCCCCGCCCGGCTGATTACCAGCTGCGCCTCCGACAGTCGCCGGGGAATGTCGTTGAAAAACGGCGCAACCTCGGCCGCGATGCCAGCCACATCATACGCCTCCACCACCCGTGCGATATCTTCAGCGCGGGCCTGATGCGCCACCCGCAGATGCGCGCGCAGCGCTTCCGGCAAACCGGCCACCGCCGCAGGCACCACATCAGACAGCACGCGCGCGCCCTGACTGCCGCCGATCACCAGCAGGTCCATCGGATAATCGCCGGGGGCGATGTAGCCCGCACCCGCACGGTCCAGCACCGCCTGCCGCACCGGATTGCCGGTATGGGTGCCGGTCACGCCATCCGGCAGCCGGGTGGGCCAGGTGCCGCAGGCCACCTGATCGACGCGCGGCGCAAAAAACGTGTTCACCCGGCCCAGCACGCCGTTTTGTTCGTGGATCATCCGCGGCCTGCGCAACACCCAGGCCGCCATCAGCGCCGGGATTGAAGGATAGCCGCCAAAGCCCACCACCACCGAAGGGCGATCCCGCAAAGCGGCAAGAACCGCCGCCAGAATGCCGCCCGCAATGCGCAACGGCACCGCCATTTTCGCCAGCACCCCGCCGCGCGCAAAGGTGGCCGAGGCCACCTGCACCACCTTCACCGCCTCGGGAAAGCCGCCCGCATACCGCGCGCCGCGCGCATCGGTGGAAAGCGTCACCCGCCAGCCTTTGGCCACCATCGCCTCGGCCAGCGCCTGCGCAGGGAACATATGCCCCCCGGTGCCGCCCGCCGCGATGAGCAGAAGTGGCGCCATCAGCGGCCCCGCCGGAACAGGATATCGCTCATCTGGCCTTGCGGGCGGGCGCGGGTGAGGGCCAGCAGCATGCCCACCGTGATCCCGGCGGCAATGACGGACGAGCCACCGTAACTGACAAACGGCAGGGTCATGCCCTTGGCGGGCAGCAGGCGCACGGCCACACCCATGTTGATCATCGCCTGCACCCCGAACACCGCCGCAAGACCTGCGCCTGCAAGCCGGATGAAGGGATCACGCTCGCGCGTCAGGCGAAACAGGCTGCGCACCACCACTGTGCCGTAAAGCGCTATGATCACCAGCACCAGCACCAGCCCGTATTCCTCGGCGGCCACGGCGATGATGAAATCGGTATGGGCATCGGGCAGCGCCCATTTCACCTGGCCCGCGCCGATGCCGACGCCGAAAAAGCCGCCCTCCTGAATGGCATTGGCGGCATAGCCAAGCTGGGTGCGCGGATCAAGATCGGGCGACAGGAATCCGTCGATCCGCTTGGCCACATATTCAAAGCTGGTATAGGCCAGCACCCCGCCCGCGCTGACCAGCCCCACCACTGCCACCAGCAGGATGATCGGCGCACCGGCGATAAAGTAGATCACGCTCCAGCCGAACACGACGATCATGGTCTGGCCGAAATCGGGTTGCAGCGCCAAAAGCGCCACCACGACGATCAGCAGCGCAAAGGAATAGGTCTTGCCCATCGGCCCGCGCAAATCCTGCCCTGCGGCCATCAGCCAGGCGGTCAGCACGATGAAGCCGGGCTTGAGAAACTCGGACGGTTGCACCGAGGCAAAGCCAAAACTGAACCAGCGCACCGCCCCCTTGCCATAATCGGTGCCAAACAGCGGCAACAGACAAATCGCCACGAACGACGCCGAAAACCCCAGCACCGCCAGCCTGCGCACCATCAGCGGCGTCATCATCGAAATGCCGATCATCGCCACAATGGCCATGCCGCCAAAGGCCATCTGCCGCTGCACATAGTAGTAGGGTTCAAGGTTGTTGCGCTCGGCCAGCGGCACCGAGGCCGCCAGCCCCAGCAAAAGCCCGATGCCGAACAACACCATGATCGCGGTCAGCGACCATTTGTCGATTGTCCGCCACCAGCGGGGAAGCACCGGCTCCGAAACCCGATTGGGCATGGAACCATAAACCATCTCTGTCATGGGGTAACCGCCTGTTAACGCCTGCACTGCCGATTGCCCGGGTTTACCCCCGGGTCATGACAAAGGTTACCCAATTGCGGCCACAAATGCCAGCAGAAAGGCGGTGGCGCAGGCGGGACGGTTCAGAAAATGATGAAGTCGGTGTGATCGACCACCCGGCCGGGCGTGACAGTGGCAAACAGCACGCCTGCAAAAGCCGTGCCGCTGCCATCGGCATCATAGCGGATCTGGCCGGTTGCCGCGTCATAAAGGATGCGGTCTTCGGCATCGGCGGCGGCGGCTCCGGCAAAGAACGCGTCTTCGGCCAGCACACCGCGCGCACCTGCGGCCGCGAAGATCGGCTTGTAGAGGCGTATCTCGTCGGCGGCGTGGTTGAAATCGGTGATCAGATCGACGTTGGACGTGGCATTCAGCGCGGCCGAGAACACAAAGCCGTCGTTGCCCGCCGCCCCGGTCAGCGTATCGCGCCCGACGCCGCCGTTCAGGAAATCATTGCCAATGCCACCATTCAGGCTGTCATTGCCACCCTCGCCGGAAAGGCTGTCATCGCCGTCGCCGCCTTTGGCATTGTCATTGCCAAGACCGCCCAGCAGCGTATCGTTGCCGACGCCACCTTCCAGCGTGTCGTTGCCGCCAAAACCATAGATCTTGTCGTTGCCACCCTCGCCCAGCAGATCATCGCCATCCACCGCATCGGTGCCAAGGATCTTGTCATTGCCGCCCAAAAGGAAGGTGCGTTGCAACAGCTCATCCCCCGAAGCAATGGCATCGAAGAAGGAAACTGCGGAAAGCGTATAGCCGGTAGCGTTGAAATCAAGCGAGCCGTTGAAGACTTCGTTGAAACCCTTGATGGTTCCGGCGGTGATATCGGTGATCACACCACTGGAAAAGGTATAGGCAAGACCCGATCCAATCAGAGTTACGACGTCGGTGGTTCCCGGAAACGAGAAATCAAAGACGATACGGGTGGTCGTGGCAACCTCCGGCGCCCCGAAGAACACATCTGCAAACGGGCTGCCACCACGCAGGGAAACGCCTTCGGTAATTGCTCGGTTGAATTTGATGGTTGGCATGATACACCCCTAATCCTGAACATTAATAACCAGAATTCCGTATCATAGTGGATGGAATGCGGCAACTTGGCTTTTAGAGCGGTTCAGATTTTGACGGAAACAAAAACATCAGAAAACGCGTTCGCGTGAAACGAGAGGCAGCGAATTCTGATTCCACCTAAACCTGAACTGCGTTAAAGTGGATTTCCTTCAATATGATTCAGATTGAAGGCAATCCAGGACAAGATCAGCTTGGCAATGTTGCGTGTTGCGGGCAAAAGGGGGAAACCCGCTTTTGGCCACAAAACCAGGGAGGGCGGCCACACCAAAAAGGGCGGCAAGACACCCACCCCGACGG
>JANNAV010000191.1:0-4623 GCA_031384695.1 Paracoccaceae bacterium | reverse complement strand
CCGACCGCTCGCGGTTTCTGGAGGTGCTGGAGCGGGTGGTGCGGGCGGCGCGGGCCGATGAAATTGCCCGTGGCGGGCGCGGTTAATGTCGCAAGCAGGACAGATTTGATCCGCAAGCCCGGGTGATCCTTGCGGCATGATCGACTTGGCAAAGCCCAGCCCCCTGAAGGGGATCATGTTCGTGCTGGGCGGCAGTCTGGTTTTTTCGATCAATGATCTGGCGATCAAATACCTGTCGGGCGATTATGCGCTGCATCAGGTGATCCTGACGCGGGCGCTGGTGGGGATGGTGTTTCTGTTCTTGCTGATCAAGGTTTCGGGCACCGGTTTCCGGCAGTTGCGCACCCGGCGCTGGCGCGCGCATCTGACCCGGGTTTCCATCGTGATGGTATCCAATGTCACCTATTTTCTGGGCTTGGCGGCGATGCCTTTGGCGGATGCGGTGGCGACGGCCTATGTGGCGCCGATCATTGTGACGCTGATGTCGGTGGTGGTGCTGGGGGAAAAGGTGGGGCCGCACCGCTGGGGCGCGGTGGCGGTGGGGATGCTGGGCGTGGTGGTGATGTTGCGGCCCGGTGCGGGCGTGGTGCAACCGGCGGCGATATTGGTGCTGATCTCGTCGATCTGCTATGCGGCAAGCCATATGATGACGCGGCGGATGCGCGATACTGAATCGGCGATGGCGATGGGTTTTTATGTGCAATGCGGCTTTATCGTGGTGTGCAGCACGATGGGGCTGTGGTCTGGCGATGGGCATCTGGCGGGCTCGGCCGATCCGTCGCTGGCGTTTTTGTTCCGGGCGTGGATGTGGCCTGCGGCGGCGGACTGGTATGTGCTGGTGGCGGCGGGGCTGGCGGTGGCCGGCGGCGGGCTGATGGTGTCGCAGGCGTACCGGCTGAACGAGGCGGGGCTGGTGGCACCGTTTGAATATGTGGGCATGCCGATGGCGATTTTCTGGGGGGTGGTGGTGTTTCACCGCTGGCCCGATGCGACGGCATGGATAGGCATTGCGCTGATCTGCGGGGCGGGGCTTTATACGCTGTGGCGGGAAACGCGGCGGCGGAAGGATGTGGATGTTGCAACCCCAAGCGGTGATATTTGACATCGGCAATGTGCTGACCACATGGCAGCCCGAGGCGTTTTATGACCGGGTGATCGGGCGGGCGCGGCGCGCGGCGCTGTTTGCCGAGGTTGACTTGCATGGAATGAATGATCTGGTCGATGCGGGGGCGGCCATTCGGGCCACGGTCTATGACTGGGCCGAGCGCCATGCCGCCTGGCGGCCCGAGATCCGCATGTGGTATGACCGCTGGATCGAACTGGCCAGCCCGCGCATCGAAGGCTCGATCGCGCTCTTGCGGGCGTTGCGGGCGCGGGGGGTGCCGGTGTTTGCGCTGACCAACTTCGGCGCGGATTGCTTTGCCGAGGCGATGCCGAAGCTGGATTTCCTGAACGAGTTTGACCGGCTTTACGTGTCCGGGCGGATGGGGGTGATCAAACCCGATCCACGGATTTACCAGATGGTCGAGGCCGATTGCGGCGTGGCACCGGACCGGCTGCTGTTCACCGATGACAAGGCCGAGAATATCACGGCGGCGGCAAGGCGCGGCTGGCGGACGCATCAGTTCGAGACGTGGCAGGGCTGGGGGCGGCGGCTGGTGGCCGAGGGATTGCTGACGCAAGGGGAGGCGGGGTTATGACGGTGGAAATGATCGGGCGCGAGGCCGAGGCGCTGCTGACGTGGCCGGGCATGCTGGCGGCGCTGGAGGCCGGACACCGCCTGCCGCGCGCCGAGATTGCCGATCTGTTCCTCTATCGCGGCGAAGATACCTTGCTGAACCGCGCGGCCTGGATCGACGGCTTAGGCGCGCTGGTGAAGGTGGGTGCTATCCATCCGGGCAACGGCGCGCGGGGCAAACCGACGGTGAACGGCATCGTCAACCTGTTTGATGATGTGACCGGGGAACTGGCGGCGCTGCTCGATTTCCATATGGTGACCAAGTGGAAAACCGCCGGAGACAGCCTGCTTGCCGCCGCGAAACTGGCGCGCAGGGACAGCCGGAACATCCTGCTGGTGGGGGCGGGGGCGGTGGGACGCTCGATGGTTGAGGCCTATGGCAGCCTGTTCCCCGATGCGCGCTTTACCGTCTGGAGCCGGACACGCAGCAGTGCCGGGGCGATGGGCCTGCCGGTGGCCGATGATCTGGAACGCGCGGTGCGGGCCGCCGATATCATCTGCACCGCCACCCTTGCGACAGAGCCGCTGATCCGGGGGGAGTGGCTGCAACCGGGCCAGCACCTTGATCTGATCGGCGCTTATACGCCGCTGATGCGCGAGGTGGATGATACCGCGATGGCGCGCGCGCGAGTGTTTGTCGATGCCCGCGCCACCACCATCCACCATATCGGTGATCTGATGGCGCCGATCAAATCGGGCGCCATCACCGAAGCGAGCGTGATCGCGGATTTCTATGATCTGGCCTCAGGGCGCTTTGCCCGTGGCTCGGATGCCGAGATCACCATCGCCAAGAACGGCGGCGGCGCGCATCTGGATCTGATGACCGCCACCTATATCGCCAAGGCATGGCGCAACCGCTGACCCCGCCCCGCACTTGCGGCTTCTTTACTGCTTAAATATCCCCGCCGGAGGCCCTGCCCGCACCACCGCGCGGGGGCCTTGCAGTTTCGGGAAATTGGTCGGAGCGAGAGGATTCGAACCTCCGCCCCCCCCTGCTCCCGAAGCTCGGGCCTGCTAGCTTTATGCTGCTTTGCAGAGCTTGTTTATCCTTTATTATCAATATATTTCAGTTGCTTGGCTCGCTCGAATCGCCATAGGCAATTTGGCACAGCTTCATGGCTGCGGCTTATGATCTGCTTTCGAGGAGCACAAGACATGCCAAACCCGGCCCCCAAGCACGCCTCGGTGAAAATCACGAAGGGCTACGTGGACCGCATCAAACCCGGCCCAACAGATGAGTTTCACTGGTGCGTTGACCCCCGCAAACCACCGGCGCGGATTACCCGCGTATCGCGGGTGCTGCGCCAGCCATGATTTCTGCGATGCAAACATGCCGATGATGGATCCTTTCGAGGGGACCATCGGTCGACCCTTGTTGGGCGTGGATGGAATGGCCGGCGCCGACTGCGATCTGGTCAACGCGGCATGGGATATGGCCAAGGCCAACGCCTTCTTTGTCGCCGATGTCTAGGGAACTGGTATTCCCTGTGGGGGTGCGCGCATGCTTGGGTATGTCCTGTGGGGGCGCAGGCACGCCTGTCCGCGCGCCCGGCCCTGCGCCCGCCCGCCCCCGCGCACCGCGTGCGCCACCGGACCCGCCCCCGCGCACGCGTAGCTGTTCTAAAACAACGAGTTGCGGCCAAAAAGAGCAATAAAACAATCGACTAAAGAAGTTAAACCGGTCCCCCGGCGGAGCGAACGTTGGGGGGCAACTCACCCCGCGCCGCCCGGCCCCGCCGTGCCCCGCGCCAAAACCGGAGCCCACCCGTGGACCAAAACTCGCCCGACTACCTCGGCAGCCTGCTCGCCGGGATCGCCCGCACCCACCTCCGGGTGCCGACCTTGGAGCTCCGCAACTCGGACAGTTTCGACTTCGTGGAAGCCTCGGTCTGGGCGCTCCGCGCCGCGCTGGAGGAGGCCTACACTTGCGGCTACGCCGATGCCGAAGCCCGCCTGGGGGTGGCAGTGTGACCGCCCGCCGCGCCCCCCGCCCCGTCGACGACAACCCCGCCCTGACCCGATTCGTTCAACTGAACGCCGAAATCCTGCGGCTTTTGGCGACCCTGACCGAGGCGAACAACGACCACCTCGGGATCGGCCCGGACGAAGTCAACTGGGGCCACGTCGGTAGCGCCGAGTTCATCCGCGAGCGACTGGCCGACGCGGTGGCCCAACTGCCCCGCGCCTGACCCATCCCGCCGCCGCGCCGCCCGCCCCACCCACCCGGCGGGCGGTTTTCGTTTGCCCCCCCGCGCGGGACCGACTGCCCCGCCCGCGCGCGCGGTCGCCCAGCCGGCCCCCCGCACGAGCCCTGCCCGGCCCCGCGCCCCGGCACCGCCACTGCGCACGACCCAACTCGGTCCCGGCCCCCCTGGTCGGCACCCGCCCGCCCGCACCCAGGACGCCGACCCAGCCCCCCGCCCGGTTCCTCCGGCGGTCTATTTGTATGCGGGGGCGGAGGCGCGTTAAAGCTTTACGAATAAACATTTATTTTGGGTTCGCACCTGTTCGCACCAAATCGACCTCTGGCCCGGTGCGTGGGCCGGGCGACGCAAAACGTCGCCGAAGCGTGGCGAGGACGGCTCAACACGTCGAAATTTTGGCGCGACATTTTCAGCGTTTTGGGTGCATTTTAGCGATATGCTAGGGGAACGACTGCGATAGAGGCACCTGCTGCCCAATTGTCGCTTGTTCGGTCACCTTGCACCCTGCCCCGCACGTTTCTTTCGGCCAAATGTCCCGTCCACTGGGCACGACACGGCAAGCGCATCCCCTGCGAACCCAGAATAGCCAACCCCGAAACCCGCTTACAGGTGCGAACCTGCAGGTTCGCGGGTTCGCACCCCATTGAAAACCTTGGAGATCGCAGCTTGCAGATCGTGATG
>JANNAV010000225.1:0-4717 GCA_031384695.1 Paracoccaceae bacterium | reverse complement strand
CTCGAACACGGGGCCGCGTTCGAGCCTGTCGCCCTGTGGCGCAGGGCTTGGTATTTCCCGAAAGCAGGCGAAGACATGCACGCCGCCGTCAACCGCGAATGCCGCGCCACCCGCGCCTCATTGGGTATTTTCGACGCATCGACCTTGGGCAAGATCGAGGTTGCAGGGCCTGATGCCGTGACGTTCATGGAGCGGATGTACACCAACCCTTGGGCGAAACTTGCCCCCAGCAAGTGCCGCTATGGCCTGCTGTTGGGTGAAGATGGCTTTATCCGCGACGATGACGTGATCGGGCGACTGGCACCGGATCTGTTCCATGTCACCACCACAACCGGCGGCGCCGCGCGGGTGCTGAACATGATGGAGGATTATCTGCAGACCGAATGGCCCGACCTCAAGGTTTGGCTGACCTCGACCACCGAACAGTGGGCGGTGGTGGCACTGAACGGCCCCAATGCGCGTAAATTGCTTGAGCCGCTGGTGCAGGGGCAGGATCTGTCGGATGCCGCCTTCCCGCATATGTCGGCGGCCGAATGCACGGTGGCAGATCTGCCCGCGCGTCTGTTCCGGGTCAGTTTCACCGGCGAGTTGGGGTTCGAGATCAACGTCCCCGCCCGATATGGCCGCCAGCTGTGGGAAACCCTGATGCGCGAAGGGCAGAAATGCGACATTTGCCCTTATGGCACGGAAACCATGCACGTTCTGCGCGCCGAAAAGGGCTATATCATCATCGGGCAGGACACCGATGGTACCGTGACCCCTGCCGATGCCGGACTAAGCTGGGCGATTGGCAAGACCAAGCCCGATTTCGTCGGCAAACGGTCGCTGGCCCGACCTGACATTGTGGCCGAGGGGCGCAAGCAACTGGTCGGGCTTTTGACCGATGACCCGAAATGCGTGCTGGAGGAAGGCGCGCAGATTGTGCTCGATCCGAAACAGACGGTGCCGATGAAGATGATCGGTCATGTCACCTCGTCCTATTGGTCCGAGGCTTTGGGTCGGTCGATTGCCATGGCGGTGGTTGAGGGCGGGCACGGGATGGAGGGCAAGACCCTGCATATCCCGATGCCGGACAAGACCGATAGCGCCAAAGTCACTGGCTGTGTTTTCTATGACCCCGCCGGCGACCGGCTGAAGCTTTAAGGAAAGGATGCTTCAATGAACGCCCATTCCCGCCTTGCAGCCATTGGCCCGGTTCAGATCGACCGCCTGCCGCTGGCTGCCCGTTTCAGCCTGCGTCTGGCACCTGCGGACCAGGCCGCCGTGTCGGCAGCCCTTGGTCTGGAATTGCCAGAACGGATTGGCCAGATCGCAACCATCGGCAACCGCCGCGCGATCTGCCTTGGCCCGGACGAATGGCAATTGGATGATGAAGCTGGCGCTGCGGACAATATCCGCAGCGCATTGGCAGCGATCTATGCGGCGCATCCGCATAGTCTGGTCGAGATTACGGATAGTGAAGTGACCTTCCGCCTTTCCGGACCACGGTCGGCGGAACTGGTGTCTGTCGCCAGCCCCCGTGACCCGGCGTTGATGGCCCCCGGCACTGGCGCGCGCACCATCTTTGACGTGGCGCAAGCCGTGCTGATCCGGGAGGCCGATGACGCCTTTACCCTGACCATCTGGAACAGTTTCGTCCCGCATGTCAGCGAATTGCTGGACATTGCCAATACCGAGCTGGCGGTCGGTCTGTAGTCCGAACCGCCTTTCATTTTGCAGCCGCCCCGAAGCTTTCAGGACGGCAGACATCGCCTTGTCCAAGGGAGACAGCCATGAATGACCAAACCTTTCCGCAGCTCGGCGACGCCGAGATTGCCGCCGCCATCGGCCACGAACTTAACCGCCAGCAAAACCAGATCGAACTGATCGCCTCGGAAAATATCGTCTCGTTGGATGTGCTGCGGGCGCAAGGCTCGGTGCTGACCAACAAATATGCTGAAGGCTACCCCGGCAAACGCTATTATGGCGGTTGCAAACATGTCGATGTGGTGGAACAGCTTGCAATCGACCGCGCCAAAGCCCTGTTCGGGGCGGGTTTTGTCAACGTGCAACCCCATTCCGGCGCTCAGGCCAATCAGGCAGTGTTTCTGGCGCTGTTGCAGCCAGGCGACCGGATCATGGGCCTGTCGCTGGCGCATGGTGGGCATCTGACGCATGGCTCGCCAGTCACAATGTCGGGCAAATGGTTTGATGTCGTCAGCTATGAGGTTCGCCCGGACAATCAGCTGATTGACATGGAAAATGTCCGCAAAGTGGCGCTGGAAACCCGGCCGAAGCTGATCGTGGCTGGCGCTTCGGCCTATCCGCGTGCCATCGACTTTGCCGGGTTCCGCGCCATAGCTGATGAGGTGGGGGCTTATCTGATGGTCGATATGGCGCATTATGCCGGTCTGATTGCGGCGGGACTTTATCCCGATCCGTTGCCCCATGCCCATGTGGTGACAACCACCACCCACAAAACCCTGCGCGGGCCGCGCGGCGGCATGATCCTGACCAATGACGAGACGCTGGCGAAGAAATTCAACTCAGCCGTCTTTCCGGGCAATCAGGGCGGCCCGCTGATGCATGTGATCGCCGCCAAGGCTGTGGCCTTTGGTGAAGCGCTGCAACCGGGGTTCCGCGACTATGCCGGACAGGTGATCGCCAATGCACGCGCATTGTCCGACGTGCTGATCGCGGGTGGTTTGGGCATCGTGTCGGGTGGCACCGATTGCCACATGGTGCTGGTCGATCTGCGCCCGATTGGTGTCACCGGGCGCGATGCTGAAAAGGCGCTGGAACGCGCCGGGCTGACCTGCAGCAAGAATTCGATTCCGTTCGACCCGCAAAAGCCCTTTGTCACCAGCGGTGTCCGGCTGGGTACCTCGGCGGGCACAACCCGTGGGTTCGACGTGGCAGAGTTCCGTCAGATCGGGGACCTTGTGCTGAAGGTGTTGACCGCGCTGGCCAAGGCCGGGCCAGAGGGCGATGCCGCCACCGAGGCGGCGGTATTGGCTCAGGTGCGCGCCTTGTGTGCGGCGCATCCGATCTATGTTGCAGGCGCGTAGGTCATGTTCTTGTCGACTTTCGAGATCTTCAAGATCGGCATTGGTCCGTCGTCGTCGCACACGATGGGGCCAATGACCGCCGCCGCGCGGTTTCTGGATGATCTGCGCGGCGGGGCCGAACGCATTCCCGGTGCGGGCGTTTTGGCGCGACTTGGTGCCAGCCTGCATGGCAGCCTTGCCTTCACCGGCAAGGGCCACGCCACAGATCGCGCGGTGGTGCTGGGGCTGATGGGCTTTCGCCCCGACACGCTTGATCCCGATGCGGCCGAAGCGCTGTAGGCCGAGGTGCGCGCGACCGGCCGCATCCATCCGCCGGGGCTTGGGGAACTGGCCTTCGCCCCTGACCGCGATCTGGTGTTCGACTATGGCCCGCCGTTGCCCGGACATCCCAACGGATTGATCTTGCGCGCGTTTGACCGGCTGGGAAACCCCTACCTGACCCGGACCTATTATTCGATTGGCGGCGGGTTCGTGCGAACTGCCGAAGAACTGCTGCGGGATCGCGGTGCCGCGCCGCCATCCTCCAGCGGTGCGATGCCCTAGCGATGAACATCGCAGGCCGCGATGATGGTGTCATGGTGTCCGGGCGAGGTGTCCTCCTCCAGCATCAGGATCGGCCGCCGCCGGTTCGTCGCAAGGCCATCGCCTTTGGCGGGGAAGATCCCTTGCAGGCTGGCGTGCAGGTGTTCCATTGACATGAACTCTGACAGGTCATCGGCGTTGAAGCACCAGGTGTCGACGACCTGCTGACCGTGGGTGTTGATGATCTGGATCGCCTGTCCTTTGGCCAGACGGACGGCCCGGCCCCGCCTTGCCGGTACAACCTGAAGGTCTGTCGTCATATCGCAGTTCCTTTGCCGCTGGTCCATCGGGCTGATGAGATCAGTGTTGTTGGACAAGACGCAAGGGTCAAGCCGCATCCGGGCCGTCGCAGAGGCGCAAACACTGTTCGCCGCCAGCATCGGCGTTTCCCTCGCTCGGCTGTCGCCGCCGCCGCTTTTCCAATCGCGACATCGCGACCATTCGCTGAGGATGCCGCTGGCCGCACTTGCGCGCCACGGCGGATGTGGGCGGCGGACTTGGGGCCGCGATCCGTTGGCCGGTGAAGTCACTATCTGGCACGGCGCGAGCGCCCTCCCATCTCGGGCCGCACCGCCGTTTTTGAGGTGTCTGGCGGGCTGGATTTAGCTTGGTGGATTTGGCCAAGTGGATTTGGCAAACTGGATTTGGTGGATTTGGCAAAAGAATCCAGCAGGCCAAAGTCGTGATTAGATAAGCCACTGATATTATGATATTTTCTCATCAGATTTCCGCCAAGTGGATTCTGCCTGGATTCCCCGGTGAAAAAGCCAGACGCTAGCGAAATGTTGCGCTGCGCCCCCCCCGCATACGTTCGGGGCCGGGGAGGAACCATGCCAGGGGGGTGAACGACGTATTCGGCCCTCAGCGGTCGTTCGAGAAAACACTCCTTCTGGGCCTGCATCTTGTCAATGCAGCCGTTCATCCGCAGCGCGGCACCTGGTGCCCGGCGTTCATTCGGGCATCGCGAAGCTTCTTGCCGTCCGGCGTTCTGTTACGATGCGGACGCTATCGCCTTGCATGGGATAGCCGGGCTGTAACCGCCAAGCCGTGAGGTGAAGATCCGCAACCTGATCATGGTTTCTGCAAGG
>JANNAV010000120.1:0-26816 GCA_031384695.1 Paracoccaceae bacterium | reverse complement strand
GGCACCGCGTCTTGCGACGGCATCCGCACCACCCCATGGGGCACGGTGCTGTTCACCGAAGAGGATGACAGCGGCGGCGCCTATGAGCTGCTGAACCCGCTGACCACAACCGGCGTCGTGATCACCGACCGCGCGGCGGGCACCACTTCGGACCCGGCAAACGTGGCGCGCCGCATGGCCCTGCCCACCATGGCCTGGGAAGGCATCGCGGTTCTGCCCAGCGGCGTGGTCTATGCGGGTGACGAGTTGCGCCCCGGCACCGATGTGGCCCGCAGCAACGGCGGGGCGATCTTCAAGTTCATCCCCGCCACGCCCGCCGTCCCGGGCGATATCACCACGCTGGCCGCCTCGCCCTTCGCCGCAGGCAAAACCTATGCCATGCAGGTGCAATGTCGCGGGGATCAGGTGCAATACGGTCAGGGCTGCGAAACCGGCAAAGCCACCTGGATCGAGGTTGATCCCACGCTCGCCCGCTCTTACGCCGAGGCCAAAGGGGCCACCGGCTATTACCGCCCTGAGGATCTGCATCAGGATCTGGCCTATACCGGTGCAGGTGTGCGGTTCTGCCATACCAACACCGGCAACGAAGGCGCGCAGAACTATGCCGAGGTGAACTGCGTCATCGATGCCACGCCGCTTGAGATTCCGCTGGCAGATGCCGAGGGCACGGTGGCGCTGAACACCGTCGTCACCCGCTTCTTCGAAGGCGACGCCGATGCCAACTCGTTCGACAATCTGGATTTTCAGCCCGGCAGCGGCAATCTCTATGTGGTCGAGGATCACCCCAACGGCGATATCTGGGCCTGCCTGCCCGATGGCGCCGACCGTGATCTGAAATCCGACGGCTGCATCCGGATGCTTTCGGTGAAAGACACCTCCGCCGAGCCCACCGGCTTCATCTTCGCGGCCGACGGCCTTTCCGCCTATGTCTCGATCCAGCATTCCGACGATACCGGCATGGCAAACGTCGATGATTACGGCACCGATGATCTGATCAAAATCACCGGTTTCGCCCGCGTCGCGCCGTAAAACCTGCTCCCGCAAAGGGCACACGGCCTCACACCCGACCGTGTGCCAATTCCTGCGATGTCGGCTTTGAGCCATGGTTCAGTCCAGCGTTTCAGCGCGCACGCCCTAGCCTTTGCCCCATCACGCAAAGGGGCCATCATGCAACCGCTGTCCAACATGCTGCCAACCCTCATTGAAGACCCAGACATGGGCATCCCCATGCCCGACGGCTGCCGCCTGTCGGCGCGGGTCTGGATGCCCGCCGATGCCGCCGCAAACCCGGTTCCCGCCATCCTTGAATACATCCCCTACCGCAAGCGCGACGGCACCCTGCCGCGCGACGAGCTGATGCACGCCTATGTTGCCCGCCACGGTTATGCCTGCATCCGCGTCGATATGCGTGGCTCGGGCGACAGCGAGGGCCTGATGCTGGACGAATACACCCCGCAGGAACTGGCCGATGCGGTGGCGGTGATCGCATGGCTGGCCAAACAGCCATGGTGCACGGGTGACGTCGGCATGATGGGCAAAAGCTGGGGCGGCTTCAACTGCCTGCAAACCGCCTTTCTGCAACCCCCCGCTTTGAAAGCCGTGATCTCGGTCTGCGCCACGACAGACCGGTTTGCCGACGATATCCACTACAAGGGCGGTTGCCTGCTGGGCGAGAATTTCGGCTGGGGCGCGGTGATGCTGTCGTACTCCTCGCGCCCCGCCGATCCTGCCTTGCGCCCCGATTGGCGCGAGATGTGGCTGGCCCGGCTTGACGCCAACCCATGGCTTGCCCCGCGCTGGGCAGCCCTTCAGGAACGCGGGGCCTATTGGCAACACGGCTCGGTGCGCGAAGATTACGCCCGCATGACCACCCCGGTGCTGATCTGGGGTGGCTGGGCTGATAACTACATGAACACAGTGGCGCATCTGGTGGAAAACGTGCCGGCACCCGTCAAGGGCATCGTTGGCCCATGGGTGCATCAATATCCGCATTCCGCCGTCCCCGGCCCCAAGGTGGGTTTTTTGCAGGAAGCCGTCCGCTGGTGGGACCGTTGGCTGAAAAACATCCCGAACGGCGCCGAAGATGACCCTGCCTACCGCGCCTACATGCTGCACTCCGCCCCGCCCGATGCCTGCGCCCAACACCGCGCCGGGCATTGGCTTGCAGAACCCACATGGCCCAGCTCCCGCGTCCACCGCCAGATTCTCGGCTTGGGGAATGGCACCCTCGGCACCGAAGCCATCCTCAACACCAAAATCAATACCCCCCAACACCTTGGCCTGCACACGGGCGAGTTTTTCCCGATGGGCCTGAACGCCGAAATGCCCGGCGATCAGCGCCTTGATGATGCGATGTCGGCCTGCTTTGATACGGCCCCTCTCACCGCGCCGCTTGATCTGCTGGGCGCGGCCCGCCTCACCCTTACCCTCACCTCCGATCAACCCCTCGCTTTTCTCGCCGCCCGCCTTTGCGATGTGGCCCCCCATGGCGCATCGGTGCGCATCGCCCACGGCATGCTGAACCTCTGCCACCGCACCTCGGCCGAAGCCCCGGAACCGATGCAACCCGGCCAGCCCACCGCGATCACCTTCAATATCGACCAGATGGCCTACCGCCTCGCCCCCGGCCACCGCCTGCGCCTCGCCTTGTCCACCACCTACTGGCCGTTCCTCTGGCCCTCGCCGCAGCCCGCCACCCTGACCCTTTCCGCCGGAAACCTCGATCTGCCGGTGCATCAGGGCAGCCGCGCCGAATGGGCCCCGCCCCCCGCCGAAACCGCCCCCGCCTGGCACCACCGCGTCCTGCGCCCCGGCCACGCCAGCCGCCGCACCGAGGCCGATCTCATCTCGGGCAAGATCAGCCTGCTGGTCACCGACGATGGCGGCGACATGGAAAACCTGACCCACGGCCTCTGCTCGGGCGAAACCATGTCCGAGCGGTGGGAAATCCACCCCGATGATCCCCTTTCCGCCCGCGCCGTCCACATCTGGGAGCAACGCCTTTCGCGCGGTGACTGGCAGGTGAAAACCATAGCCCACGCCGAGATGACCGCATCCGCCACCCATCTGCGGATGCAGGCAACCCTCACCGCTTGGGAGGGCGAAACGCTGATTTTCACCCGCGACTGGGACGATCAGGTGCCGCGCCGCTTTGTGTGATCGCACGCGGCACACCGAATCGTTGCCACAATCCGCGCAGCGGTTACTGAATTGGTGCATCACCACCAAAACATCATCAAAAAACCGGGGGGAACTGACATGAACGCCGAACTCAATTACCTGCTGCAACGCGCCACCAAGGGCCATCTCAGCCGCCGTGAATTTGTCGGCCGTGCAGGCGCCTTGGGGGTTTCTGCCGCCATGGCGGGCACCATGCTCGCCACCGCCGCCCATGCCGAAGGCCCGAAAAAGGGCGGCTTGCTGCGCGCCGGCATGCAGGGCGGCGAAAGCACCAACACCCTTGATCCGGCACTCGCGGCCTCCGAAGTGCCCTTCGGCATCAACATGAACTTTGGCGAGATGCTGCTGGATGTCAGCCCCACCAACACCCTCGATTACCGCATCGCCGAAGAGATTTCCTCCAACCCCGATGCCACCGAATGGAAATTCAAGATCCGCTCCGGGGTGGAGTTTCACAACGGCAAAACCCTGACCGCCGATGACGTGATCGCCACCATCAAGCGCCACACGGATGAGAAATCGCAATCCGGCGCGCTGGGCATCGTGCAGGGGATATCCGAAATGTCGGCCTCGGGCGATATGGTCACCCTGAAACTCGCCTCCGGCAACGCCGATCTGCCCTACCTGATGGCCGATTATCATCTGGTGATCCAGCCCAACGGCGGGGTTGATAACCCAACCGAAGGCATCGGGGCAGGGGCCTACAAAATAGTCAGCCACGAACCCGGCGTGCGCACGGCGTTCGAGAAATTCGCCAACTACTGGGATCCCAACTCGGGCCACGCCGATCAGGTGGAAATTGTGGTGATCAACGATGCCACGGCCCGTGTGGCCGCCCTGCAATCGGGGCAGGTGCAGATGATCAACCGGGTTGACCCCAAGATCGTGGGCCTGCTGAACGGCACCCCCGGCATCTCGATCCAGAACGCCGCCGGGCGCGGGCATTACGTGTTCATCATGCATTGCGACAAGCCGCCGTTTGATAACGCCGATCTGCGCATGGCGATGAAACTGGCGATCAACCGGGCCGAGATGGTGGAGAAAATCCTCGGCGGCCTTGGCACCATCGGCAATGATTTCCCGATCAACGCCGCCTACCCGTTCTTCGATGAAACCATCCCGCAGCGCGAATATGATGCGGCGGCGGCGGCAGCACTTTACAAGAAATCCGGCCACGATGGCTCTCCGCTTGAACTGGTGGTGGCCTCAGGCGCTTTCCCCGGCGCGGTCGAGGCGGCGCAGTTGTTTCAGGAATCCGCCAATGCCGCAGGCATCCCGCTGGTGATCAAGAAAGTGCCCGACGATGGCTATTGGTCGGATGTGTGGAACGTGCAGCCGTTCTGCGCCAGCTATTGGGGTGGCCGCCCGGTGCAGGATCAGATGTATTCCACTGCCTACCTGTCCACCGCCGACTGGAACGACACCAAGTTCAAGAACCCCGCCTTCGACGCCACCCTGATCGCCGCGCGGGCCGAACTTGATCCGGTCAAACGCAAGGCGCTCTACTCCACCCTCGCCAACACCCTGCGCGATGAGGGCGGCCTGATCCTGCCGATGTTCAACGATTTTGTCGAAGCGATCAGTGAAACCCTCGGGGGCTGGACCCAAGACCCCAACGGCGAGTTGATGAACGGCAAAGCCCTGCAACGCTGCTGGCTGGCCTGACCCGCCGAAAACAAACCGGCCCGCAACAAACCGGCCCGCAACAATCCGGCCCGCGCAATTCGCTGCGGGCCAAACCCATGCCCGCATCAAAATCATGTCTCAGGGGGCAAAATAGTTGTTTACCCCGGTGCTGCTTTTGCACCATGCTTGACTCATCAATCAATAAAAAACCTTCCGGGAGAGCTGCTGAATGAAAGACCAACTAGACCTGATCATCGACCAGATTGAACAGCGCCGCCTCAGCCGCCGCGCTTTTCTGAACCGCACCGCCGCGTTCGGGCTGACTGCGGCGCTCGGCACCTCGATGCTGCCATCGGATGCGCGTGCCGAAGAGCCGAAAAAGGGCGGCACCCTGAAAATCGGCCTTGGTGGCGGTGAAACCACCGATACGCTCGATCCCGGCCTCGCCGACAGCCCGGTGCCCTTCGCCGTCAACCGCCACTGGGGCGATACCATCGTCAACGTCCGCGCCGATGGCACGATCGAGCCGCGTCTGGCCGAAGGCATGTCCTCCAACGCCGACAGCACCGAATGGCGCTTTGATATCCGGCAAGGCGTGAAGTTCCACGATGGCACCGATATGACGGTGGATGACGTGGTGGCCACCTTCAAACGCCACTCGGATGAAAACTCCAAATCCGGCGCGCTGGGCATCATGCAGGGCATTGCCGACATATCGGCCGATGGCAACACCGTGGTGATGAAGCTTTCCACCGGCAACGCCGACCTGCCGTATCTGTTGTCCGATTACCACCTCGTCGTGCAGCCAAAAGGTGGCGTCGAGGCCCCGGCTGCCGCCATCGGCACCGGCACATGGAAGCTGGATACCGCCGAGGCCGGCGTGCGCTATACCTTCTCGAAGAACCCCGCCGATTGGGACGCGACGCGCGGCCACTATGACGGCGTCGAGATTCTGGTGATCAACGATGCCACCGCCCGCTCGTCGGCACTGCAATCGGGTCAGGTTCAGATGATCAACCGGATCGAGCCGAAAACCGCGCAACTGCTGGCCAAAGCACCGGGCGTGCAGGTGAAAAACGTGTCGGGCCGTGGCCACTACGTGTTCATCATGCATTGCGACAAAGCGCCGTTTGACAACAAGGATCTGCGGCTGGCGCTGAAATGGGCGATCAACCGGCAAGAGATGGTCGACAAGATCCTGCAAGGCTACGGCGGCGTCGGCAACGATATCCCGATCAACGCGGCCTATCCGCTGTTCACCGCCCAGCCGCAATACGAATACGATGCCGCCAAAGCCGCCGAGCATTACAAGGCTTCGGGCCATGACGGCTCCCCCATCGTGATGACTGTGGCCGATACCGCCTTCCCGGGTGCCGTCGATGCCGCAGCCCTGTTCCAGCAATCGGCAAAAGCCGCGGGCATACCGTTGGAGATCAACCGCGTGCCCGATGATGGCTATTGGAACGACGTGTGGAACGTCAATCCGTTCTGCGCCAGCTATTGGGGCGGCCGCCCGGTTCAGGATCAGATGTGGTCCACCGCCTATCTGTCCACCGCTGATTGGAACGATACCAAATACTTCAACAAGGATCTCGATGCCCTGATCCTTGCCGCGCGCGGCGAAGCCGATACCGCCAAGCGTACCGGTCTTTACGCCCAGATCGCCGCCATCGTGCATGATGACGGCGGCACCATCTGCCCGATGTTCAACGATTTCATCGACGCCCACACCGATGCGGTCGCGGGGTTTGAGCTGGATCCGAACTACGAGATGATGGGCGGCTGGGCGTCGGCCAAGACCTGGTTCGCCTGAGGCCATGGTGCATCCGGTCATAAAATTGGTGGTCCAGCGCATCGCGCTGGGCCTCTTGCTGCTGTTTGCGGTGTCCTTGCTGATCTTCGCGGGCACCGAAGCCCTGCCGGGTGACGTGGCCCAAGCCATCCTCGGCCAGTCCGCCACCCCTGAATCGCTCGCCAACATGCGCGAGGCGCTGGGCCTGAACGTGCCCGCCTCCACCCGCTATCTCAACTGGCTCTGGGGCATCCTGCACGGCGATCTCGGGGTTGCGCTTACCAATGGCGAGGATATCGCCACCGCCATCGGCAAACGTTTCGGCAACACCCTGTTCCTCGCAGGCTCCGCCGCCGCTATCGCTGTGCCTTTGTCGATCACGCTGGGCCTGCTGGCGGCGCGCTACGCCGGCAAGTGGCCCGACAAGCTGATATCGGGCGTCACGCTGGCCACCATTTCCTTGCCCGAATTTGTCGCAGGCTACATCGTGATGTATGTCCTCGCGGTGCAGATCCGCCTGTTCCCCTCCGTGGCGATGATTTTCCCGGGCATGAGCATCCTTGAAAGCCTGAACGCCATTGCCCTGCCGGTGATCGTGCTGGTGCTGGCGGTGCTGGCCCACATGATGCGGATGACCCGCGCCGCCATCCTCAACGTGATGCAATCGGCCTATATCGAAACTGCACAACTGAAGGGCCTCGGCCCGATGGCGGTAATCTGGAAACACGCCTTCCCCAATGCCATCGCCCCTGTGGTGAACGTGGTGATGCTGAACCTTGCCTATCTGGTGGTCGGCGTTGTCGTGGTCGAGGTGGTTTTCGTCTATCCCGGCATGGGGCAATATCTGGTCGATCACGTCTCCAAACGCGATCTGCCGGTGGTGCAGGCCTGCGGCATGATCTTTGCCGCCGTCTATATCGGGCTGAACATCCTGGCCGACGTGGTCTCGATCCTTGCCAACCCCCGCCTCCGTCACCCGAAATGAGCCGCCCGAAATGAGCCGCCCGAAATGAGCCCCCCGAAATGAGCCCCCTGAAATGAGCCCTGAATGAAGCGCATCCCCCTTTCGGCCCTCATCGGCCTCGCCCTGACCGGCGCCTTCTTTCTGGTGGCGATCTTTGCCGGTTTCATCGCCCCCTACGGCATGGCCGAAATCGTCGGCGATGTGTGGGAACCGCGCTCGCCCGAACATCTGCTGGGCACCGATACCATCGGCCGCGATCTGCTCTCGCGGCTGATCTATGGCGGGCAGGTGACGGTTCTGGTCGCCACCGCCTCCACCATCCTCAGCTTCTCCCTCGGCTCGTCCCTCGGTTTTCTGGCCGCAACCGCCGGTGGCTGGGTGGATCAGGTGCTGTCGCGCACCGTCGATCTGTTCATGGCGATCCCGTCGCTGATCCTCGCCCTCGTGGTGTTGTCGGTGATGCCGATCACCCTGCCGACGCTGATCGTGGTGATAGGCCTTCTGGATTCCACCCGCGTCTTCCGCCTCGCCCGCGCGGTTGCGGTTGATATCACGGTGATGGATTACGTCGAGGCCGCCCGCCTGCGCGGCGAGGGGCGATCCTGGATCATCTTCCACGAGATATTGCCCAACGCCCTGTCGCCGCTGGTGGCCGAACTTGGCCTGCGCTTCATCTTCGCCGTGCTGTTCATCTCGACCCTGTCGTTCCTCGGCCTTGGCATCCAGCCGCCGCTGGCCGATTGGGGCGGCCTGGTGAAGGAAAACAAGGAGGGGCTGGTCTACGGCATCCCGGCGGCGCTGGTGCCCGCCATGGCCATCGCGGCACTGGCGATCTCGGTCAATCTGGTGGCCGATTGGGTGCTGTCGCGCACCACCAGCCTGAAAGGAGGCCGTGGTGCCTGACACACTCCTCGAAATCAAGAACCTGCGGATCGAGGCTACGTCTTACCCCCCCGGCGAGCCACCCCGCGACGTGGTGCTGGTGCAGGATGTTTCGGTTTCGGTCGAAAAAGGCAAGGTGCTGGGGCTGATCGGTGAATCGGGGGCCGGCAAATCCACCATCGGCCTTTCTGCCATGGCCTACGGGCGCGGCGGCGTGCGTCTGACGGGGGGCGAGGTGCTGCTCGGTGGCCGCGATATCCGCCAAACCGATGCCTCGGGCCTGCGTGCCCTGCGTGGGCGCGAGGTGACCTACGTTGCCCAATCCGCCGCCGCCGCCTTCAACCCGGCCAAACGCCTTACCGAACAGGTGATCGAAACCTGCCTCTTGCACAAACTGATGCCCCGCGCCGAGGCCGAGGCCCGCGCCATCATGCTCTACCGCAAACTGGGCCTGCCCAACCCCGAAACCATCGGTTCGCGCTATCCGCATCAGGTGTCGGGCGGCCAGTTGCAACGGGTGATGACGGCGATGGCGCTCTGCCCCAAACCCGACCTCGTGATCTTCGACGAACCCACCACCGCCCTTGATGTCACGACGCAAATCGAGGTGCTGGCGGCAATCAAAGAGGCGATCCACGATACCGGCGTCGCCGCCCTTTATATCACCCATGATCTGGCCGTGGTGGCGCAGGTGGCGGATCATATTCTGGTGCTGCGCGGCGGCAAAAAGGTGGAATACGGCACCACCGATCAGATCATCAACGCCCCACAACAGGAGTATACCAAGGCCCTTGTTTCCGTCCGCTCCATCGAACATGTGGAAAAACCCGATACCACCGCTGTGCTATCTGTCGCCAACATCACCGCCCGCTACAAGGGCACCAGCTTTGACGTGCTGAAAAACGTCACCGTCGATCTGCCTGCGGGGCAAACCCTCGCCATCGTTGGCGAAAGCGGCTCGGGCAAATCCACCCTCGCCCGCGTGATCACCGGCCTCTTGCCCGCCACCCAGGGCCGCATCACCTTCGCCGGGCGCACCCTGTCCCCCGATCTCGCCTCGCGCAGCAAGGACGATCTGCGCGAGTTGCAGATGATCTACCAGATGGCTGATACCGCGATGAACCCGCGCCAGACCGTCGGCACCATCATCGGCCGCCCGCTGGAGTTTTATTTCGGCCTGAAAGGCGAGGCGAAACGCGCCCGCCTGCAAGACCTGCTGGAAAAGATCGAAATGGGCGCGGGCTATATCGACCGCTACCCGGCGGAGCTTTCGGGTGGCCAGAAACAGCGCGTCTGCATCGCCCGCGCGCTGGCTGCCAAACCCAGACTGATTATCTGCGACGAGGTAACCTCCGCCCTCGATCCGCTGGTGGCCGACGGCATCCTGAAACTGCTGCTGAACCTGCAAGCCGAAGAAGGCGTCGCCTACCTGTTCATCACCCATGATATCGCCACCGTCCGCGCCATCAGTGACAGGATCGCCGTGATGTACCGGGGCGAGGTGCAACGCTACGGTGGCAAAACTGACGTGCTCACCCCGCCCTTCGATGATTACACCGATCTCCTGCTGTCCTCGGTGCCCGAAATGAAACTCGGCTGGCTGGAAAAGGTGCTGAAAACCCGCAAGATGGAAAGCGCCGGAAACTGAGCCCCCGCTTCTTCTCTGCTTAAATATCCCCGCCGGAGGCTCCGCCCTTCCCGCATTGCAAAGGCCAAAGGATGCGCCAACTCCTGCTGATCCTCCTCGACGGCGTACCCTACGCCAACTGGCGCCGCCTGTTCGGCAACCTCGAAGGCTGGGTGCAATCGGGTGAGGCGCGGGTCTGGCGGATGCGCGCCGTGCTGCCCTCAACCTCGGCCAGTTGCTATGCCTCGATCCACACCGGCACCCCGCCGCAACAGCACCACGTCTGGGGCAACGAGGCGGTGCATCGCCTGACCCAGCCGGATATCTTCTCTGAACTGACCAAAGCTGGCCGCAAAACCGGCGCCGTCGCCCACAGCTTCTGGTCCGAACTCTTCAACCGCGCCCCCTTCGATCTGGTGCGCGATATCGAATATGATGAACCCACGGGCCCCATCACCCATGGCCGCTTTCACACCATGACAGGCTATGGCCACGCCAATCAGATGACCCCCTCCGATGTCGATCTGTTCGCCACCCTCACCCGGCTTTGCGAAAAGCATGGCATCGACTACGGCATGCTGCACACTTGCACGCTCGACAGCATGGGCCACCGCTTCTTTCACGATTGCGAACAGATGGACCATGCCTGCTATGTGATGGACGCGATGCTTGCCCCCTTCATCAACCGCTGGCGTGCCGATGGCTTTGAGGTGATCGTCACCGCCGATCATGGTCAGGACGCGCGCGGCCATCACGGCGGCACCGGCGAGGCGCAGCAGGATTTTGCCTTCTACTACTTCGGCGATGCGGAAATGCCCGGCCCGGATCAGGTGCTGGATCAACTGGCCCTTGCGCCCTCGATCCTCACCCGCCTTGGCGTGGCGATACCCGCCAGCATGCAGGCCAAACCCTTCATGTCAACCTGATCTCAGCCCGCGTAATCCGGGCTTTCCGCGTCCAGCATCGCCTTGATCTCGCTCAGATGCGCCTCGGCAAACCCCGGATAAGCCTCCCATTCCTGCGCAGTTTTCTCGGCCACCGCATCCGATAACACCCGCAGCGGCCTGCCGGTTTGCAGCGCCCGGATATAGGTCTCGGCGGCGCGCTCGAAATATGTCAGCCGGTTGAACGTCTCGGCCACCGTTCGCCCGATGATCAGCACCCCATGGTTGCCCATCACCATGGTGGTGATCTTCGGATCGGCCAGCATCCCGGCACAGCGCGCACCTTCCGCCTCGAACGCCATGCCCGCATAGTGATCATCCACCACATGCCGACCAAAAAACATCGCCGAATTCTGATCAATCGCGGGCAGGTGGCTGTCAGCAAGGCTGGCCAGCACCGTCGCATGCATCGAATGCACATGCATAACACAGCGCGCATGCGGCACTGCGCGGTGAATGGCCCCGTGCAAGCCCCAGGCCGTCGGGTCTGGCGCATCGGGGCGGCGCATGGTGTCGGGGTCGAGCGCATCAATCTCAACCAGAGACGAGGCCGTGATCCGCGCAAAATGCCGCCCGTTGGGGTTGATCAAAAACCGCGTCCCCGCCTCGTTCACCGCCAACGAAAAGTGATTGGCCACCGCCTCATGCAGGTTCAGCTTCACCGACCACCGAAAAGCCGCAGCCATATCAATGCGTTCCGCCCAATGGGCGAGGTTTGCATGTGCGTTCATCGGGTTTCTCCATAAGGCCACTCGGCGGTGGCAAGGGCGGTAACAGCGTCACAAATCCGGGTAAACGAGGCCGCCGCCCGCGCCACCTTGCGCCGTGCGCGCAGATAACCATGCACCAGACCCGGCTCCTCCAGCCAATGCGCAAGCCCCCCCGCCGCTGCGATCCGCCGCGCATAGGCACGCGAATCATCGGCAACCGGATCGCATTCGGCGCATATCGCCACCGTCGGCGGCAGGCCCGCAAAACTGCTGTCCTGCAAAGGCGCGGCGCTGGCATCACGCTCCCCCGCGCCACCGGCAAACCGCACGTCGGCATAAAACACCACATCCTCGCGCGTCAGCATCGGCGCGAACGCGTGCGCAATGTAGCTGCCCGCATCAATATCGCCGCCCAGACCCGCATAGATCAGCACCTGCCCCAGAACCATCCCACTGCCGCGCAGCACCCCCGATACCGCCGCCGCAAGGTTTCCCCCCGCACTGTCGCCCGCCAGCACAACCGGCCCCGCAAGGGCTGCGAACCGCACAACCGCCAGCGCATCGTCCAGCGCCGCCGGGTGCAGATGCTCGGGCGAAAGCCGGTAATCCACTGCAATCACAGACAATCCCGTGCGATGGCGGATCTCGGCACAGACATCATCATGGCTGTGCAAGCCCCCCACCACAAAGCCGCCGCCATGCAGATAGATCACGCTTGGTGCGGCCCCCGGATAAACCCGGCACGCCACACCGGCGATCCTGCGGTCCTCCGAGGTTATCCCTCCGGGATAGCCCTGAAAGAACCCCCGGCACATCGTATCGTAAATCCGCCGCTGCTCGGCAATGCTCATGCGGACGGTGCAGGCTGGGTAGGCGGCTTCGGTCGCCCGGATAAAATCCCAGGTTTCGGCGTCAATAAGGCTTTGGTAATCCGGCTTTGCCATGATGGTCCTCAGGTCGCTCCGGCACATCTTGCAAGGGATCGGCAATCGCTGCAACGCCATTCCTCTGCCGCAATTGTGGAAACAATTGCCGGGAAATTTCCTAAAATTCGCCGTATCTGGCGCAGATAAGGAAGGCGTAGACAATTAGGGAATGCGCCATGCAGTTAGTCCGTTCATTCGAGCCCGAAAGTTCCGCCCAGGTAGGCTTCGGCGTTCGGGTGTTGCTGGTGTCGGCAGATGATCAATCCGGGCTGATCGCTTCCCGGCTGGCCAGTCTGGGCAGCATGATCGAATGTGCAACCGAGGTGTTCACCGGCCTCGAGGCGATGCACAACGATCCCGCCGGATACGAGCTTTTCGTGCTGGATTGCGATACCTGTGGCGGCATCGAAACCGGGATCAAGGCGGTTTCCATGCTGGCTGGCACCTCGCGGCACATCCCCGCCATCCTTGTCAGTCAGGATTGCAAACTGCAGGTGTTCTCCGAAGACCCGAACAAACCCACAATCCTGCGCGCACCGCTGACAGCAGTATCGCTCCGCGTCGGCTTCGAACACGCCTTGCGCGACCGTCTGGCGATGCGGATGATTTAGAGCGGTTTGCCTTCAATCTGAATCAGATTGAAGGCAAACCAAAACAGGCCAAACGTCGGGAATGTTGCGTTTTGCATTTGATCTGCTGATCCAGATCAAATGCAAAGCGCTCTAGAACCGATGCGTTGGTTCCAAAGCGGCTTCGCTCCCCCAGCCGCAACGCACAAAAAAGGGGCAGGCCGCAAGGCCCACCCCGAATTTCAGCCTGCAACCGAACGCGTGATCAGGCCAACGCCAGGTTGGTTGCCGATTCGCGGCCATCACGGCCGGCTTCGATATCGAAGGTAACCGGCTGGCCATCCTTCAACGAGCGCAGACCAGCACGCTCCAGCGCGGTGATATGCACGAACACGTCCTTCTTGCCACCTTCCGGGGCAATAAAGCCGAAGCCTTTGGTTTCATTAAACCATTTCACGGTGCCCTTAGCCATCGTGATGTCTCCTGTCTAGTCTGCCGCCCGCGGAACTGCGGCGGCCTGGCTCGGTCAGCTGTGGTCGAATGCTGTGGCCGAAAACGGAGACAGGGATCGATAGAGATAACGTTGCCCCTTGGATATGCCGCTACCGCCCTTGCAGATCAAGTAAAATCTGGAGCCGGGGCGGTCTGCCGCGCGCCGTCCGCGCCCGGCGCTTGCGCGGGCGTCAGCGCCATGGCCAGCAACCCAAGGCTCATCACAGCCCCGCCCACAGACCAGATGCCAAGCGCCGCAAGCCAGCTTACATCGAGGAAAATCAGCGAGGTCAACGCTGAAAACATGCCAAGCACGCTGCCGCACAACATGGAAATGATCGCCATCGCTTCGCCCTTCGGGATGCTTCTGCCCCGATCATTGCAGCCAATAAAGGCGAAATTGCAGCGATAACGTGAAAAGGGCAGGGCGGCCTCAGAACCGCTTGCGCGCCCGCAGTGCCGCCCCAATCGTGCCATCGTCCAGATAATCCAGCTCGCCCCCGATCGGCACCCCCTGCGCCAATGACGACACCTGCACCCCGCTCGCCACCAGCACATCGGCGATGTAATGCGCCGTGGTCTGCCCGTCCACCGTTGCGTTCAGCGCCAGAATAACCTCGGCAACCGCCTCCGCTGCCACCCGCGCCACCAGTCTGGGGATGCCCAACTCGTCCGGCCCCATCGCATCCAGCGCCGAAAGCGTGCCGCCCAGCACATGATAGCGCCCCTTGAAGGCCCCGCCGCGCTCCATCGCCCACAGATCGGCCACGGTTTCCACAACGCAAATCTCGCGCGTGGCCCGTGCGGTATCGGCGCAGATCGCACAAAGATCCGCCGTGCCGATGTTGCCGCAAGCCACGCAATCGCGCGCCGAAAGCGCCACCTGCGCCATCGCTTGCGCTAAAGGCGCCATCACCTGTGCGCGCTTGTTCAACAGCATCAGCACCGCACGCCGCGCCGAACGCGGCCCCAACCCCGGCAGCCGCGCCATCAGATCAATCAGCGCTTCGATATCGCGCGGCGCCTGCGCCATCTCAGATCGGTAACTTCATATCGCCGGGTAACCCAAGGCTTTCGGTCAACCGCTTCATCTCCTGCTGGCTGTGCGCCGCCGCCCGCGCCTGCGCATCCTGCACCGCCGCCACGATCATATCCTCCAACGCCTCTTTCTGCGCCGGTGCCAGTAGTGCAGGGTCGATCTCCAGCCCGGTCAGATTGCCCTTCGCCGTCGCCCGCGCCTTCACACCGCCCGCCTCGCCAATCACCACCGTGCGCGCCAGCGCCGCCTGCAACTCGCCGATCTTGGCTTGCAGTTCTTCGGCCGTTTTCATCATCTTGGCCATATCGCCCAAGCCGCCCAAACCTTTCAGCATTGCACACCTTCCTGCATCATCTGGCCTCAATCATTCTCGAACGGGTTCCAGTCGTCATCCATCGCGGGCAACGCACTCGCCGCGGCCTCCGCCACCGCCTGCGCCGCCATCACCGCAGGGCTGCGGATTTCGCTGATCACCGCGCCGGGAAAGGCCAGCAGAACCGCCTGCACCAGCGGGTTTTCCATCGCCCCCAGCCGCTCGGCCGCCAAGCCATCGTCGCGGCTTTCGGCAATCGTCGCAGCCCCCCCCGCCGAGACCACCGCGACCCCCCAGCGCCCGCCGGTCCACCCCTGCAAGCGCTGGCTCAACCGCGCCGCCAGATCAGGTGCCGCACCCGGGCCCGGCTCGAACTCGATCCGGCCGGGGGTATATTTCACCAGCCGCAGCCCGGTTTCCAGCTCAACCAACAGCCGCATGTCGCGCTTTTCCCGGATCAGCGCCACCACCTGCTCAAAGCTGGCATAGGTCTGCAAATCCCCCTCGGCAAGCGCCAAAGCCTGCCCCCCCTGTGCCCGCAAAGGCGCCATCCGCATCACCGGGGCCTGCGTGGCCGCACTCCCCACCGGCGCCCCACCCGAAACCGGCCCCGAAACCGGCCCCGAAACTGGCCCCGAAACTGGCCCTGAAACTGGCCCCGGCCCCGCCTGCAACCTGCGGATCAGGCTTTCCGGGTCGGGCAAGTCTGCCACATGCGTCAGCCGGATCACCGCCATCTCGGCCGCCATCATCGCATTCGGTGCCAGCGCCACCTCTTCCAATGATTTCAACAGCATCTGCCACATCCGGCTCAACGCCCGCATCGGCAACCGCCCGGCCATGTCAAGGCCGCGCAGCCGCTCATCGGGCGGCGTGGTCGGGTCTTCCGCCGCGTCCGGCGTGATCTTGATCACCGAAATCCAATGGGTAATTTCCGCCAGATCGCGCAGCACCGCCACCGGATCGGCGCCATCGGCATATTGCCCGGAAATCTCGGCCAGCGCCGCCGCCGCATCGCCCCGCATGATCAGATCAAACAGATCCAGCACCCGCCCCCGGTCCGCCAACCCCAGCATCGCGCGCACCTGCGCCGCACTGGTTTCCCCCGCCCCATGCGCAATCGCCTGATCCATCAGGCTCATCGCGTCCCGCACCGAACCCTCCGCCGCCCGCGTGATCAGCGCCATCGCATCCGGCGCCAGGGCCGCGCCCTCCAGCCCAGCCACCCGCGATAAATGCGCCATCATCACCTCAGGCTCGATCCGTTTCAGATCAAACCGCTGGCAGCGCGACAGCACCGTCACCGGCACCTTGCGGATTTCGGTGGTGGCAAAGATGAACTTCACATGCGCCGGCGGCTCTTCCAGCGTTTTCAACAGCGCGTTGAAGGCGCTGGTCGACAGCATGTGCACCTCGTCGATGATATAGATCTTGTAGCGCGCGCTCGCCGCCCGATAGTGCACGGAATCAATGATTTCGCGGATATCGCCCACCCCGGTGCGCGAGGCCGCGTCCATCTCCATCACATCCACATGCCGCCCCTCGGCAATGGCGCGGCAAGGCTCGCACAGCCCGCAAGGCTCGGTCGTGGGCCCGCCCGTACCATCCGGGCCCTCGCAGTTCAGCCCCTTGGCAATGATCCGCGCCGTGGTGGTCTTGCCCACCCCCCGTACCCCAGTCATCACGAACGCATGCGCAATTCGGTCCGCCGCGAAGGCGTTCTTCAAGGTGCGCACCATCGCCTCCTGCCCGATCAGATCGGCAAAGGTCTGCGGGCGGTATTTGAGCGCCAGAACGCGGTAGGCGGGGGTTTCAGACATGGCACTCCTCAGCTCTGCGCATTCTAATCACAGCCCCGCGCCAGAGCAACCAACACGCGCAACCACGCCTCACCCATCCTCGTGATACCGCTTGCGCCGCTTCGGCGCAGGAGGTTTCGCCGCCAGCCGCGCCCGCTCGGCCACCTTTGCCTGAACTTTGGCCTTGGAGGCCGTGGCCACCCTGTCTTCACGCTTCAACTTGCGCCACCGTTCCAACCGCTCAGGCGTGAACGCCCCCGCCGCAATCGCGCCCTGCACCGCACAGCCCGGCTCACCCTCATGCAGGCAATCACGGAACTTGCACTGCCCGATCAGATCGGTGATCTCGGCGAAAACCGTATCAATCCCGTCCGTGGCGTTCAACTGCAACGCCCGCATTCCCGGCGTGTCAATGATCCACCCGCCGCCCAGCAAAGGCCGCAGCGCCCGGTATGTTGTGGTATGCCGCCCCCGCGCATCGCCCTCACGTATCGCCGCCGTATCAGCCTCGCCCCCGGTCAAGGTGTTGACCAACGTGGATTTTCCCACGCCCGAAGACCCTACCAGCGCCACCGTCTGCCCCGCCCGGCACCATGCGGCCAGCAGCACCGCAACCGCAGGGTCGCGCGCGTCCAGCGCCACCACCGCAAGCCCCCGCTGCAACGCCAGCACCTGCGCGCGGTACTGCTCCGGCTCCGCCACCCCATCCGCCTTGGTCACAATCACCACCGGCACACAGCCAGCCCCCGCCGCCAGCGCCAGATACCGCTCCAGCCGCGCCACGTTGAAATCGGCATTGCACGAGGTGGTGATGAACAGCGTATCGACATTGGCCGCAATCAACTGCCGCTGCACGCCCGTGGCATCGCGGCTGGCGGCCAGCCGGTCCAGCACCGATGCCCGCTCCAGCCGCCGCTGCACGCTCATGGCGCCGTTCACCAGCACCCAGTCGCCGACAGCAAAATCCTGCCCGATGGCTGCGATATCCACCGCCCCCGCCGCCCCGTAGGCCAGCATCCGCGTGCGGTGCACCTCGGCCACCCGCAAAGGCACCAGACCCGCCTCGGCCTCCGCCACCTGCCCGGCAAACCACCCCGACCAGCCAAGGTCCACCAGATCAAAACTTTGCGTCAAATGCCCCCCAAAAGGCTCATAAAATCACATCACACGCCATGGGGAAAGGGTGAGAGGCTGACAACGACCCAAGCGGGGCTCGTTACGGCTGCTTCCTTCCGGACCTGACCGGGTTGGCGAGGCACTTGCCCGCGCCAACCTCTCGGTTACAGATATAGGGCGCTCCCCCCGGATTCGCAAGTAACGGATTCGCAAGTAACGGATACACACCTATCGGATTCGCCAGCGCCCCAAACAAAAGGATCTCCCATGGCCCGCATCGCCATCCTCACCGTCTCCGACCGCGCCGCCGCAGGGGTCTACCAAGACAAAGGCGGCCCGGCGGCCGAAGACTGGCTGCGCCGCACCATCACCTCACCCATCGAGATCAAACGCCAGATCACTCCCGATGGCCGCGCCACCGTGGCCGCAGCCCTGATGGCCCTCGCCGACGGTTGGCACGCCGATCTCATCCTCGCCACCGGCGGCACCGGCCCCGCGCCGCGCGACCAGACGCCCGAGGCTGTGGCCGACGTCGCCCCCCTCGTCCTGCCCGGATTCGGCGAGGCGATGCGCGCCGCCAACCTCAAAGTCGTCGCCACCGCCATCCTGTCACGCCAGGGCGCCGCCATCCGTGGCAAAACCCTGATCATTACGCTGCCCGGCAGCCCCAACGCCATCGCCACCAGCCTGGAGGCCATCTTCGCCGCCGTCCCCTATTGCCTCGATCTGATCGGCGCCGCCCGCATCGAAACCAACCCGGACATCATCAAGGCCCACCGCCCGAAAACCTGAACCCGTCCAGAACCCGGCCCCCGGTTTCTTCTCTGCTTAAATATCCCCGCCGGAGGCTCCAACCGTTCAACCAACCCGCCATCAGGCCCCAACCCCGGCCTGCGGCCTCAGGCCCCAACCCCGGCCTGCGGCCTCAGGCGCCAACCCCGGCCTGCGGCAACAGTTGCACCCCGTTGATCTGCCAGCCTTCCGGCGTTTCGATCATCTGGTAGTCCAGCACATGGCTGCGCCCCGACGCGTCGGTGATCAGCACCCGCTGATACAGACTGCCCGCCACCTCGCGCAACTCCAGCATCCGCACATCCTCGTGCCGCCAGACCATCGGAAACCCCTGCCGCACCATGGTGCCGAAATTCTCGGGGCTCACAAATATCCCCTTGATGGTGGGCGACGCGAAACTGAATGCGGTCACGAAATCATCCACCTCAAACGCGTCCAGCTGGCTCTGGATGGTGCTTTGGATGGGCAGTTCCTGTGCCGCCGCCGGCAAGACAAAACAAACAGCACCCAACAGTGCATAAAGGCCAAAACGCATGACCGGTCCCTTTCGCATGACGTCCCCTGACAGGAAGCCTAGCGCCGATCCGCAATCTGTCAATACGCGCCGCTTAGAGCGGATTTCCTTCAATCTGATTCAGATTGAAGGAAATCCAGGACAAGATCAGTTTGGGAATGTTGCGTGTTGCGTACAATCGGCTGGACCCGATTGTACGCAACACGCTTTAAGGTGACGGCGATATCAGCGCCCCGCTCAACCCCCGGTCAATCAGCGCAATCGTCTCTTCCACCCCGTAAAGCGCCACAAAACCGCCGAACCGCGGCCCGTCGCTCGCCCCCAGCAGCACCTCGTAAAGCGCCTTGAACCAGCCCCTGAGCGGCTCGAACCCGTGCTCCTTGCCCACCGCAAACACCATGGTCTGCAATGCCTCGTCATCCAGCCCGCCGTCCCAAACCGCCAGCCGCCCGCGCAAGTCTTCCATCGCCGCCCGCTCCGCCGCGTCTGCCAGCCGGAAAACCCGCAGCGGTGCGATCTTGTCGTTGAAATAGCGCAGCGCAAACCCCGCCGCCGCATCCATATCCGGGTTGGCCTCGGGCGAGGCACCCGGCGCATAGCGGTTGATAAAGCCCCAAAGCCCGCGCGCATCCTTGGCCCCCGCCACCGAGGCCAGGTTCAGCAGCATCCCGAACGACACCACCATGCGGCTGGCAGGCACCCGGCCCGCATGGATGTGAAACACCGGGTTGTTCACCTGTGCCGCCGCGTCCTGCGCAGGGTAGGCGCGCAACTGCTGGTGATACTCATCCATCGCCCGCGGGATCACATCGAAATGCATCCGCTTGGCGGTTTTCGGCTTTTGATACATGAAATACGACAGGCTTTCGGTCGAGGCATAGGTCAGCCACTCGTCTATCGTCAGGCCATTGCCCTTGGACTTCGAGATTTTCTGCCCCGTCTCGTCCAGAAACAACTCATAGTTCATGTGGTTCGGTTTGCGGCCGCCCAGCACCTCGCAGATGCCGTCATAGATCGGCGTGTTGGTGGAATGATCCTTGCCATACATCTCGAAATCCACGTCCAGCGCCGCCCACCGTGCCCCGAAATCCGGCTTCCATTGCAGCTTGACCTGCCCCCCGGTGACAGGCAACGTCCACTCGCGCCCCGTCTCGTCGTCAAAGGTGATGGTGCCCTCGCGCGCATTCACCTCTTTCATCGGCACATACATCACCCGGCCGGTTTCCGGATGGATCGGCAGAAAACACGAATAGGTCTGCTGCCGCTCCTCGCGCAAAGACGCGAGCATGATCGCCATGATCGCGTCGTAACGCTCGCAGGCCAGCAACAGCGTGGCATCGAACCGGCCCGATTTGTAGAACTCGGTGGCGCTGATGAACTCGTATTCAAAGCCGAACGTATCTAGAAACCGCCGCAACATGGCGTTGTTATGCGCCCCGAAACTCGGGTATTCGCCAAACGGGTCTGGCACCGATGTCAAAGGCCGCTGCAGATGCGTCCGCAGCATTTCCGGGTTGGGCACATTGTCAGGCACTTTCCGCATGCCGTCCACATCGTCGGAAAAGCAGATCAGCCGGGTCGGTATGTCCGAAAGAACCTCGAACGCGCGACGGATCATTGTCGTGCGTGCCACTTCGCCAAACGTGCCGATATGCGGCAGGCCACTTGGCCCATAGCCGGTTTCAAACAGCACATAGCCTTTTTCCGGCGCCTTTTTCTCATACCGCTGCATCAGCGCGCGCGCCTCTTCAAAGGGCCAGGCCTTTGATACCATCCCCGCATCGCGCAAAGCCGTCATGCCGCATCCCCCAAAGCGCGCCAAACCCTTAAACCGCGCATCGCCCGTTCCTCTATTGCTCAGACGGCGCCGCGTCAATATTCTGCACCGCAACATGACAGGAGCCGATATGCCCGACACCCCCGCCTCGCTCTCACCGCAAGACGCGCTTGTCGCCGTGATGATCGCGGTTTCCGCCTCGGACGAGCAGATGCGCACGCCCGAGTTGATGGCGATTCAGCGCATGGTCAACCACATGCCGGTGTTCGCCAATTACGACAGCGACCGGATCCGCCTGATCGCCCAGACGGTGTTTGACCTGTTCGAAGAAGAAGACGGCCTTGCCGCCCTGTTCGGCCTGATCCGCGATGCGCTGCCCGAACGCCTGAACGAGACTGCTTATGCGCTGGCCTGCGATGTCGCTGCCGCCGACGGCAACCTGCGCGAGGTGGAACTGCGCATGCTGGAAGAAGTGCGCGAAGAACTCGCCATCGACCGCCTGCACGCCGCCGCCATCGAATGGGGCGCAAGGGTGCGGCACCTGCGGCCGTGACAGGCTGTCAACTGACTGGTTTTCAGACAACGGGCTGTCAGACCGACGGATCAGCCCCGCCGCGCACGAGGCCGGTCAGATCGGAAAGCCGCTCGCGCTGAATCCCGCGCGCGTCGAAATTGGCGGGGGCAAGCCAGGCCTCAAAGGCGGCCTTCAGCCCCGGCCATTCGGTATCAATCACCGAAAACCACGCGGTATCGCGGTTGCGCCCCTTGATCAGCATATGCTGGCGGAACACCCCCTCATGCGAAAACCCCAACCGCTGCGCCGCCCGCCGCGACGGCAGGTTCAGTGCGTCGCATTTCCACTCATATCGCCGGTAGCCCGCCACGAACGCCCACTGCATCAGCAGGAACATCGCCTCGCTGACCGCCGCCCCCTGTTGCATCTCGGGGGCGATGCAAATGCCGCCCACCTCGATCACCCCCGCCTCGGGCGTGATCCGCATCAGCGAGGCCACGCCGCCGCAATGGCCGCGCGCCACGTCGCGCAATACGTAAAACACCGGGTCCGCCGCCCCGCTCATCTCCTTCGCCCAGCGGTGATAGGCGCTGGCCGAGGCGAAAGGCCCATAAGGCATGTAATCCCAAAGCCACTCATGCCCGGAAAACGCCCGGAACAAATCACCCGCATGCAGATCAGGGTCCAGCCGTTCCAGCCGCACCAGCCGCCCTTCGATCACTGCAGGCCCCGGGCGCTCCGGCACCACCCAACCCGCAACAGCCTCGCCCAACAGCCGCTTTTCACCCATCGCCTCACCCCATCTGCTGCCCGCGTTATGCAGCACAACACCCGGGTTTGACAACAATTTACCCGACAAATCGCAGATCGGGCCCCAATCATACTCGGATCAGACGCGGATCAGGCCCCATCTGCAACCCCGGAAACACCACGCCCTCCAACACCCCCCGCTCCATCCCGTAAAGCCCGCGCATCGCCCATGCCGCCCATTGGCGCACATCCGACGTGGGCCGCAGATCGCGCTCTTCAAACAGATCGCCCGCGCCAAGCCCCGGCCACTCGCCATAAACCCGCCCGCCCCGGATCGCCCCCCCCGCCAGCACCATCGCCCCCGCCGTGCCGTGATCCGTCCCACCCGAGCCGTTCTCGCGCGCGGTCCGGCCAAACTCCGTCATCGCCATTAGCGTGGTCTTGCCCCAGACCTCGGGCCCCAGACTGTCGCGCATCTGCAAGATCACCGTCTCCAGCTTGGCCAGCGATTTGCCGATGATCCCGGCCTGAACCCGGTGCGTATCCCAACCCGAAAGCGAAAACGCCGCAATCCGGGTGTCGGCCCGCAACCGCGCGGCGGCAAAATCGGCCAGTGCCGCCACCGATTTCAACCGCACCCCGCCATCCGCCGCGCCATCTGCCGCCATACCCCCGGCCGCCACCCCGCGCTCTTCCGAGGTCAACTCGATCGCCTCGGTCGCCGCCGCCTGAAACAGCGGATCATCGTGATAGATATGCTCCAGCAGCAACTCCGCCTGCGGCGACAGCACCAGTTCGGTTTCCGGTGCCCAGTTGCGCACCGCCGCAGGCCCCGCCAGCAACGGCACCGCTTCCTGTCCCACCGCATAGGCGGTTTCCACCTGCACCCCCGGCGTCACCTGCAACAGCCGGTTCAGCCAGCCATCCTTGACACTGCCCGCAGGCACATCAAGGCCGGTCCCCGCCTCCAGCAGGTTCTGCCCGTCAAAATGGCTGCGCTTGTCGCGGTAGGGGGTGGATGTCGCATGCACGAAGGCCAACTCGCCCGCAGACCACAGCGGCATCAGCCCGCCCAGCGCCGGATGCAGCGCGAAATACCCGTCCAGATCAAGCCCCGGCGGTCCCGCAAGCAGCGTCGGGCGATAGCCTGCGTACTCTGCATCACCCACCGGGCGCACCACGTCCAGCCCGTCCATCGCCCCGCGCAAAATCACCACGATCAGCCGCTGATCGCCCAAAGGCTGTCCGCCGTCCGATCCCGCCAGCGTCACCGTCGTCATCAAAGGATGGGCTGCCGCCGAACAGCCCAGCAAGGCCGCCCCCCGCAGAAAAAGCCGCCGGTTCAATCCCTTGTCGCGTTCCATGCTGCCATCCCTCTCCATGCGGCCACCCTCATCGCCGGTTGAACTCGGCCGAGGCCAGAACCAGCCCCACCCCCTCGCGCAGGCTCTCGGCCCGCGCCACCGCCCATAGCAGCCGCTCGCCGGCCCGGCTGCCCAAAGCCGCCCGCGCCATCGCCAAAGGCTCGGGCAAATTGGCCATCAGCAGGCTTGGCGCCTGCATCGCCCAACTGATGCGTGCCGCCAACCCCTGCGGCGTGATCCACGCCTCCGCCGCCTCCGCCCAGCCATCCGGGCCGCGCGCCTCTTTCATCACCTGCCCCATGTCGCGCAACCCCCACATCAACTGCCGCTTCATCTGCTTGGCGCTCAACGCCCCGATATCCGCCCCGGTGATCCCCAGTGCCCGCAGCGCCGCGACCATGAATTCAAACGGTTGCCGCGCTTTGTCCGCCTCATGCGCCCAGGCCGCCGGGTGGCGCAGCAACGCCTCGTAAACCTGATCCAGGTTGCCGCCGCTGGTGGTCCAGGCCGCCTCCAGCGCTGCCACCAACCCCGCATCCGGCGCATCCGACACGAAATGCACCGCCAGCTTGCGCGCGATATGCGCCGCCGTCTCGGGCCGCAGCGACAGGTCGCGCAGCACCGCCCGGATCGGGGTCAGCCCATCGCCGGCATAGCTTTGCCCCAGCACCACTTCCGCCCCCGGCTCGGCGCGCTTGGGGTCAAAAAACATGCCGGTCCGCACGTTATAGCCAAGCCCGGTCAGCAATTCCGCCATCTGCCGCACATCGTCCTGCTGATAGCCCGCCCCCACCCCCAGCGTGTGCAGCTCGATCAACTCGCGCGCCAGATTTTCGTTCAGCCCCTCACCCTTGCGCAGGCCGGTGGCCGAATTCGGCCCCACCGATTGGGTCTGATCCAGATAGGTCAGCATCGCCGGATGCAGCGTCACCGCCGTCAGCAGGTCCGCGAAGTTTCCGGTCAGATTGGGGCGGATGGCGTCCTCGACCAGCGCGTAGGGCAGGGTGGCCTCCACCCGTTGTCTGGGTACGGTGGTAAAGTGATCGGCCCAGAACGCGGTCAGCCGCTCGCGCAGGCTGTCGGGATTGTCGATGGCGCGCGCCAGCGTGGCGCGGCGCGCGGCGTCGGCCATCGCCTCAATGTCGGCCTCCGCCACAGCCACCAGCGGCAGCGCCGCCGCATCCTCCTTGGCGCGGGTTTTCAGGCGGCGGATGGCATCGGCCAGCGGCAACACTTCCGCCATGCCCACAATTGGCCACCGCGCCCGGACCGTGTCCGGGCCGCGCAGCGCCCGCAACATCGCCTCAGGCTCCGCCCCGGCCCCTTGCGGCACCGGCAGCCCATAGCCAAAGCGAAAGGCGGCAATGGTCGGATCGAGGGTCATCAGGCGCGCTCCCGTTTCCACATCAAACGTATGTAGGAAGCCTTTCCGTCGCTTTCACCCGCTAATTTCTGCGGCCAGCGAAATCCCGCCGCGCAAACGGGGAAAAGCCCCGAACGGCTGATTTCCTTCCCCGCCTATTTCACTTGCCGGATGGCAGGCGCGAAAAGCGCCAGCCCAGTCAGGCGCGCCCCAGTTTGCCCTACCCACCCGATTGCGGAACATCCCTTGCCCAACGGCATCCCGCCTTATCGCCCTCGTCCCGAGGAACTCTTTCCCAGAGAATTTCCAAGATCGGTCCGCGCGCATACCCACAGCCACATCAGTCCTTCGGCACCACCCGCAGGCCCAGATCGCGCAACTGCGCCCCCAAGGGCTCGCTCGGCGCGCCCATCAGCAAATCCTCCGCGCGCTGGTTCATCGGGAACATGATCACCTCGCGGATGTTGGCCTCATCCGCCAGCAGCATCACGATCCGGTCGATCCCCGCCGCACAGCCGCCATGCGGGGGTGCGCCATATTTGAACGCCTTCACCATGCCGCCAAAGCGCTTTTCCACCTCGGACGCCGGATAGCCCGCCAATTCGAACGCCTTGAACATGATCTCGGGCTTGTGGTTGCGAATGCCGCCCGAAATCAGCTCATAGCCATTGCAGGCCAGATCATACTGATAGGCGTAAACCGCCAGCGGATCGCCCTGCAACGCCTCAAGCCCGCCTTGCGGCATCGAAAACGGGTTATGCGAGAAATCAATCTTGCCCTCGTCGGTTTTCTCATACATCGGAAAATCGACAATCCAGGCGAACCTGAAGCACCCCTCCTCCGTCAACCCCAACTCCCGCCCGATCTCATTCCTCGCCCGCCCCGCCACCGCCTCGAACTGCTCCGGCTTGCCACCAAGGAAAAACGCCGCATCCCCCAGCCCAAGGCCCAACTGCACCCGAATGGCCTCGGCCCGCTCTGGCCCGATGTTCTTGGCCACCGGCCCGGCCGCTTCCATCCCCGAACCATCCTCGGCGTTGCGCCACAGGATATACCCCATCCCCGGCAGGCCCTCTTTCTGGGCAAACGCATTCATCCGGTCGCAAAACTTGCGGCTGCCGCCCTTCGGCGCCGGAATGGCCCGCACTTCCGTCCCCTCATTCTCCAGCAACCGCGCGAAAATCGCAAAACCCGACCCCGCGAAATGTTCGGAGACGATCTGCATCCGGATCGGGTTGCGCAGGTCCGGCTTGTCCGATCCGTACCACAACAGGCTGTCGCGGTAGGCAATCAACGGCCAGTCGGCATACACCTTCTTCCCCGGCGCGAACTCCTCGAAAATCCCCTGCACCACCGGCTGCACGGCGGCGAAGACGTCTTCCTGCTCGACAAAACTCATCTCGATATCAAGCTGGTAGAAATCGGTGGGCGACCGGTCCGCGCGCGGGTCTTCATCGCGGAAACAGGGCGCGATCTGGAAGTACCGGTCGAACCCCGCCACCATGATCAGCTGCTTGAACTGCTGCGGCGCCTGCGGCAGGGCGTAGAACTTGCCCGGATGCAGGCGCGACGGCACCAGAAAATCCCGCGCTCCCTCAGGCGAGGACGCCGTGATGATCGGCGTCTGAAACTCGGTAAACCCCTGATCCCACATCCGGTTGCGGATCGACCGCACCACGTTCGAGCGCAGCATCATGTTGGCGTGCAATTTCTCACGCCGCAGGTCTAGGAAACGGTAGGTCAGCCGGGTCTCCTCGGGGTAT
>JANNAV010000076.1:0-5270 GCA_031384695.1 Paracoccaceae bacterium | reverse complement strand
CACAGTAACACCACCAATAAAGGGAACGAAATGATGGGAATTTTCACGCGATCATCCGAAATGGTCCCCTGCACCGTCGAGGTCAGCCACCGTTTCGAAAGCCTCTATGCGCATGTCCGCTTTAACAATGGTGCTGTGGTTTATCCGGGTGACGAGGTGCTGGTGCACGGCGCGCCGATCATGGCGGCTTATGGCGAGTTGATCACCGAAGACCGGCAGGCCACCATCACCCGCGCCAACGCGCTTGAACGCCTGTGGACCCGGATGACCGGCGATTTCGGTTTCATGGAGCTGTGCGAGTTTTCCTTTTCCGATGAGGTGACGCTGTGAACGCCGCGCCCAAAGGCCTTGAGGCCGAATATGCCGAACTTGCCGCCTCGCAGGACCATCCCGACACCACCGCGATGGCCACCGAGACCACCCTGTTGAACCCGCGCTTTTACACCACCGATTTCGATGCGATGGACCGGGTCGATGTCACACCCGTGCGCGCCGAGTGGGACCGCCTGATCGCCCAGATGAAATCCGATCCCAACAAGGGGCATTTCAAGAAAACCGTCGAATGGACGGAATGGGATGCCAACTGGGATGGGATGGAGCCGAAACTGAAGCGCGAGTTCATTGATTTTCTGGTTTCCTCCTGCACCGCCGAATTTTCGGGCTGCGTGCTTTACAAAGAGATGAAGCGGCGCGGCTCCAACCCCGATATCTGCGAGTTGTTCAGCTACATGAGCCGCGACGAGGCCCGCCACGCCGGTTTCATCAACGATGCCCTGCGCGAGGCCGGGGTGGCGGTGAACCTTGGCTTTCTGACCCGCGCCAAGAAATACACTTATTTTCAGCCGAAATTCATCTACTACGCCACCTATCTGTCGGAAAAGATCGGCTACGCCCGCTATATCACCATCTACCGTCATCTGGAGGCCAACCCCGACAAGCGGTTCCACCCGATCTTCAAATGGTTCCGCGAATGGTGCAATGACGAGTTCAGCCATGGCGAGGCGTTTGCGCTGCTGATGCGCACCGACCCGAAACTGACCACCACCTTCCTGAACAAGCTGTGGATCCGGTTCTTCCTGACAGCGGTTTATTCCACCATGTTCGTGCGCGACCACGCCCGGCCCGAGTTTCACAAGGCGCTTGGCGTCGATATCGAATGGTATGATCAGGAGGTGTTCCGCAAAACCAGCGCCATCGCCCGGCAGGTGTTCCCGATCGAGATCGACATCGACCATCCGCGCTGGCTGCCCAACCTGCGGCGGATGCGCGACGCCTTCGCGGCGATGGATGCCGCCAGACGGCGCGGCGGCGTGGCGGGCTTTTTGGGCCGCATGTTCGCGGGTGCCTCGGCCCTGCGCGGCTTTGTCGCGATCTACACCATGCCGGTGATCAAGACGGTGCCGCCGAAAAACATCCGCATGGAGCCGGTCTATTGATCTTCGCACCCCCCGCCTCAAGGCAGTGCCGCCATGGTGGATAACCCCTGGCACAGCGCAGTGATAGCACTTTTCGCCTGGTGGTTTTCCACCGGCATCATCCTGTGGCGGGTGCGGGTGGCCGACAATGGCAACGAGCATCAGCATGCCCTGTCGGTGGTGTTCGGCCTGCCGGTGCTGGCGGCGGGCATCTTTGCCTTTCGCGCCGCCCTGCCCGATGCGACGGTGACCGGCACCTATCTTGGGTTTTTCGCGGCGCTGGCGATCTGGGGCTGGATCGAACTTGCGTTCCTGTCCGGCATCATCACTGGCCCCAACCATCAGCCCTGCCCCCCCGGGGCGGCGCTGGTTGACCGCTTCTGGCGCGCGGTGGGCACCATCGCCTGGCACGAGGCGCTGCTGATCGGGGTGTTGCTGGCGATGGGCACGGCCAGCCTGGGGGCCGCGAACCCCTTTGCCTTTGCCACCTTCGCGCTGCTGTTCGGCGCGCGCATATCGGCCAAACTGAACCTGTTTTTCGGGGTGCCGCGCATCAACACCCAGTTGCTGCCGCGTCCGCTTGCGCATCTGCCCAGCCATTTCCGCCTGTCGCGCATCACCGCGTTCTTTCCGTTTTCGGTCAGTCTGCTGACCATCGCATCGGCCCTGCTGCTGGAGCGTGCGATCTCGGCCACCACCCCCGGCACCGGCGCGGGCTTTGCCTTGCTGACCAGCCTTGCGTTGTTGGCGGTGCTGGAACACTGGTTCATGGTGCTGCCGCTGCCCGACGAAAAACTGTGGCGCTGGATGTTGCCGACGCGTAAAACCCAAGCTAAAACCCAGAGCAAAACCCGCACTTCGGCCCGCACCCAAGCCAGCCTGCACGAGGATATCCATGGACTTTGACAGCCTTTTCCGCGCCCAGATCGAAACCCTGAAAGCCGAAGGCAACTATCGCACCTTTGCCGAACTGGAACGCAAACGCGGCGAGTTTCCGCGTGCGGCGAACCACAAGGACGGCACGGTTTCCGAGGTGACGGTCTGGTGCTCGAATGATTATCTGGGCATGGGCCAGCACCCCGATGTGGTCAAGGCAATGGTCGATTGCGTGCAGGCCTGCGGCACCGGCGCGGGGGGCACCCGCAACATCTCGGGCACCAACCACAACCATCTGCTGCTGGAGGCCGAACTGGCCGATCTGCATGGCAAGGAGGCGGCGCTTTTGTTCACCTCGGGCTATGTGTCGAACTGGGCGGCGCTGTCGACGCTGGGCAGTCGCATTCCCAATGTGGTGATTCTGTCGGATGCGGGCAACCACGCGTCGATGATCGAAGGCGTGCGCCATTCGCGGGCCGACAAGGTGATCTGGCGGCACAACGACTGGCGCGATCTGGACCGCAAGCTGGCCGCCGTGGGCGACCGGCCCAAGGTGGTGGCGTTCGAGTCCGTGTATTCGATGGACGGCGATATCTCGCCGATCAAGGAAATCGTGCAGGTGGCCAAGGCGCATGGTGCGATGACCTATATCGACGAGGTGCATGCGGTGGGCATGTACGGCGCGCGCGGTGGCGGTGTATCCGAACGCGAAGGGCTGGCCGATCAGATTGATCTGATCGAAGGCACGCTGGGCAAGGCGTTCGGGGTGGTCGGCGGCTATATCACCGGCTCGGCACCGATGTGCGATTTCATCCGCTCGTTTGCGTCCGGCTTCATCTTCACCACCGCCCTGCCGCCTGCCGTGGCCGCCGCCGCCACTGCCTCGATCCAGCACCTGAAGCGCTCGGATACCGAGCGTCTTCTGCAACGCGAACAGGTGGCCAAACTGCGCGCCCGCCTCGATAAAATCGGCATACCGCATATGGCCAATGACAGCCACATCATCCCGGTGATGATCGGCGATCCGGTGAAATGCCGGATGATCAGCGACATCCTGATGCGCGACTGGGGCATCTATGTGCAGCCGATCAACTATCCCACCGTCGCCAAGGGCACCGAGCGGCTGCGCATCACCCCCTCGCCCTTCCACAGCGACGCCGACATCGACCATCTGGTCACCGCACTCAGCGCCCTTTGGCAACGCTGTGCCCTTGCCCGCGCGGTGGCGTGACCTACTTCACTAAAAACGATTTATGACGCCCCGGACAGGGCGCACCAATGGGAGAAAACAATGACCAAGACAATGATAGCGCTGGCCGTGCTGGCAATGGCCGCAGCCCCCGCCCATGCAGGCGGCGATGCGGCCAAGGGCGAGAAAGACTTCAAGCAATGCCAGACGTGCCATGTGGTGGTGGATGCGTCCGGTGAAACCCTGGCTGGCAAGGGTGCCAAGGTGGGGCCGAACCTTTATGGCGTGTTCGGGCGGGTGGCCGGAAGCCTTGAGGGTTTCAAATACGGCGAAAGCCTCATTGCCGCCGGGGCCGCCGGGTTGGTGTGGAACGAGGCCGATTTCGTGGCCTACGTGCAGAACCCATCAGGTTTCCTGCAGGACAAGCTGGGTGACAAGAAAGCCAAGGGCAAGATGGTGTTCAAGGTAAAGAACGCGGAAACCGCCGAAGATCTTTACGCCTATCTGTCCACCTTCAGCCCGGCCCCAGCGGCCGCCCCCGCGGCTGTTGAAGGTGCAGCCCCCGCCACCGAGGCAGCCCCTGCGCCCTGATCGCTGCCCCCCCCCAACGTAAAAAGCCCCCGCAGCATCGGGGGCTTTTTCTTTGGGGGCTTTTTCTTTTACGCGTGCCGCTGTCAGTTCCGCGCCACCACCCGCAACAGATCGCCCGCAGGCGCCACCCCCAGCGCGCGCTGCACCAAGCCCGCGATATCCGCAGCCGCAAGGCCCGCATCGGCATACATCGCCGCCGGGCTGGCCTGTTCGATGAACCGGTCCGGCAGGGTCATCGTCCGCAGCATCAGCTTGCCATCAAGGCCGCCGCTGTTGGCCAGATGCTGCAACACCAGCGCGCCAAAGCCGCCCATCGCACCCTGTTCCACCGTCACGATCAGCGGATGGTGCCGCGCCAGCTGGCCAATCAGATCAACGTCCAAGGGCTTGGCAAACCGCGCATCCGCCACCGTGGCGGAAATCCCTGCCGCCGCCAGCATCTCGGCGGCAATCAGGCATTCGGCCAGATGCGCGCCGAACGACAGCAGCGCCACCGCCTCGCCCTGCCGCACCACCCGGCCGCGGCCAATCTCCAAAACCCGGCCCCGCGCGGGCATTTCCGCCCCCACGCCCTCGCCGCGCGGATAGCGGAAGGCAATCGGGCCTGCGTCATGCGCCGCCGCTGTCGCCACCATATCCACCAGTTCCGCCTCGTCCCCCGCCGCCATCACCACGAACCCCGGCAGATTGGCCAGATAGCCCACATCGAACGCGCCCGCATGGGTGGCCCCATCCGCCCCCACCAGCCCCGCCCGATCCACCGCAAAGCGCACCGGCAACCCCTGCAACGCCACATCATGCACGATCTGATCATAGCCGCGCTGCAAAAAGCTGGAATAGATCGCCACGAACGGCTTCAGTCCCGCCGCCGCCATCCCGGCGGCAAAGGTCACCCCGTGCTGTTCGGCGATGCCCACATCGAACACCCGCGCGGGGAACCGTTTGGCCATGATGTCAAGCCCGGTGCCCGACGGCATCGCCGCCGTGATCGCCACGATCTTGCCATCGCGCGATGCCTCATCGGTCAACGCCTGGCCGAACACCGATGTATAGGCGGGCGCGTTGGATTTGGCCTTGGCTTGCGCGCCGGTTCCCACATCGAATTTGGCCACCCCGTGATACCTGTCCGCCGCCGCCTCGGCCGGCGCATAGCCCTTGCCCTTGACGGTCACCGCGTGGATCAGCACCGGGCCACTGGC
>JANNAV010000008.1:0-7064 GCA_031384695.1 Paracoccaceae bacterium | reverse complement strand
TTGCCACCGGGGTAGGCTTTGGAAACGCCGTCCATGTGGTAGACGTATTGATACGAGGCCATCTTGGTGCTTCCTGTCCGCTTTGGGTCCGCTTTGGCAGGCTATGTAGCGATATTGCCGGCCAAGGGCAACGTGGCGGCGCATTGGCGATGCAAGTTCCGGCGGGTGGCATTGTCCGGGCGCAGGAAACGCCTTGAACTTCAAGGCCGCCGCCGCCAGAGATAGGGCGTCATCAGGCGGGAGCGTTGGTTGCGGGCAGGATTTCCACAGGCGCGGGCGGGGATGGTGGTGGGCTTGCTGGGCGGATCGTTCGATCCGGCGCATGCGGGGCATGTGCACATCACGCGCGAGGCGATCAAGCGGATGGGCCTTGACCGCGTCTGGTGGCTGGTCAGCCCGGGCAACCCGTTGAAGGCGCTGCAACCCGCGCCACTGGCGGCGCGGCTGGCCGAGGCGCGTGCGGTGATGCAGCATCCGCGCGTGGTGGTGACGGGGCTGGAGGCGGCGCTGGGCACCCGGATCACGGCGGACACAATTGCAAGGTTGCGGGCGATGTATCCGGGGGTGCGGTTTGTCTGGCTGATGGGGGCGGATAATCTGGTGCAGTTTCATCACTGGCACCGCTGGCGCGATATCTTGCGCGCGGTGCCGCTGGGGGTGTTGGCGCGGCCGGGCTCGGGGGTGGCGGCGCGGCTTTCGGTGGCGGCGCGGGCGTTCCGGGTGGACAGGGTGGCGCGCGGCGAGGGGCTTGGCGCGCGCAAAGCGCCCGCATGGTGCTTTGTCAATCTGCCGCTGAATGCGGCGTCATCCTCGGCGATAAGGGCGCGCGGCGATTGGGCGCGTGGCGCGTGGCGAAAGTGACCGGGACGATTGCGCGGCGACGGTTTTTGACCGGGCTTTTGGCCGGGGTGGCGCTGCCGGTCTGGGCCGATGCGCTGGTCACCTCGCCGCGTCCGGTGGCGCGGCGTTTGCCGGAAGCGCAGGGTACGGGTGCGGCGGCGCAGCGGCTGATCGCGGCGGCCAAGCTGGGCGGTCTGGTGGGGTATGTAGTGGCGGATGTGGCCAGTGGTGCGGTGCTGGAGGCCGGGAATGCCGATCTGCCGATGCCGCCGGCCAGCGTCGCCAAAACGCTGACCACGCTGTTTGCGTTGGAAAAACTGGGCCATGCGCACCGGTTTCAAACCCGGGTGATGCGGGTTGGGGCCTTGGTTGGCGGGCGGGTGGAGGGCGATCTGGTGTTGGCGGGGGGCGGCGATCCGACGCTTGACACCGATCAGTTGGGAGATCTTGCGGCGGCTTTGGCCGCGCGCGGGGTGCGCGAGGTGACGGGGCGCTTTCTGGCCTATGCCGGGGCGCTGCCCTCGCTGGCGCGGATCGCGGCGGATCAGCCGGATCAGGTGGGCTATAATCCGGGAGTTTCGGGGCTGATCCTGAATTTCAACCGGGTTTACTTCGAGTGGAAGCGCGCGGGTGGCGACTGGGCCGTCAGCATGGATGCGCGCGGAACCCGGTTTGTGCCGCAGGTGGCGATGGCGAAGATGGCGGTGGTGGCGCGCGAGGTGCCGCTGTTCACGTTAGCGGCGGCGCAGGGGGTGGACGCGTGGACGGTGGCGGCATCGGCGCTGACTGCGGATGGCAGCCGCTGGCTGCCGGTGCGGCACCCGGCGGAATACGCGGCCGAGGTGTTTGCCACCCTTTGTGCCGCGCAAGGGATACGGCTGCCGCCTGCCACCATCGTGCAGGCGCTGCCCCCGGGGGCCGAGGTGATTGCGGCCCATCAAAGTGCAACGCTCGGCCAGATTTTGCGCGGTATGCTGAAGTTTTCGACCAATATCACCGCCGAGGCGGTGGGGCTTGCGGCGTCGGAGGCGGGCAGTTTGCCGGGGTCGGGGGCGGTGATGAGCGATTGGGCAAAGCGGCGCTTTGGCATCACGGCCCGGTTTTACGATCATTCGGGGCTGGGGGCTGCCACGCGGATTTCGGCGGCGGATATGCTGCGCGTGCTGCTGGCCGCGCGGCATGGGGTTTTGCCGGGGCTGTTGAAGGAAACCGGCCTGGTCGATGCGGCGGGCAAGGTGGTGAAGGCCAGCCCGGTGCGGGTACAGGCCAAAACCGGCACGCTCAATTTCGCCTCGGCGCTGGCGGGGTATGTGGCGCGGCCCGGGGCGCGCGGGCTGGCCTTTGCAATCTTTGCCGCCGACGTGCCGCGCCGGGCCGCGCTGGCGCTGGAGAACCGCGAAGAACCGCCGGGCGGGCAGGCTTGGGTAAAGCGGGCGCGACGGCTGCAAGGGCAGTTGCTGCGCCATTGGGCAGAGGCTTATGGCAAGTAGAGGCCGTCTTGCGACAGAACCGGCCGCCGCTTTTGCCGGACAACCTCAAGGTTTTTGCTTTTCCGCCTGTCTGTCGGACAAAACCGGTATCCGGTTTTGTCCGACAGGCTCTAAGGCGATTTCGGGCCGAAATCGGCGCTGTCCAGTGCCAGACGGCAATCGACCAAGGCCCGCAGCGCGTTCAGATCGCCGTCCGGATCGCGCAGCGTTTCGGCGGCGGCGGCCAGCGCTGCATCTTCGGCAAGGCGGGCGACGCCGGCCAGAAAACTGCTGACATAACGGCGGCGGGCGGCATCGGGGGCGTCGGCCAGCAGGGCCGCAGCATGCACCAGATCATCATGCAGCGCCAGCCGATCGGGCTTTTGCGCCGATACCGCCTGCGGTGGCCATTCAAACTCCGGCACCGGCAGTTGTTTGCGCAAGGTGGCGATCAGGGACGCAATCCCGGCAAGCGGTTTTTCCAGAAATCCGTCCGCCCCGGCGGCCAGAGCCGAGCTTGCGTATTCGCAGCTGCCCGAGGTGCCAAGGATCACGGCGGGGCGGCGGATGCTGAGCACCAGTTCGCGGATCAGCACCTCGCCCCGGCCATCGGGCAGGCCGATGTCGATGATGGCGACATCGGGGCGGTAACAGCGCAGATGCGCGCGGGCGGCCTCCAGCGTTTCGGCGCGGCGCAGACGTGCCCCCGCACGCTGGCACATCAGGCGCAGCACCTCGCAGGCATAGCGGCTGTCTTCGACCGCAAGGATGGTCAGCCCCTGCAATGGCAAAGCGGCGCGCGGATTGCCGCGCCAGATGCTGCCGAAAGGCGGTGCTGCGTTGGGGAAAGGCGAGGGCAGCGGGCTGGGCATGGCAGGCACCTGTGGTGTGAGTGTTGCGATGGCCATTAGTGAAGCACGGCTATGCCTAAGGCTTCGTAAACGCGGATCGGTCTGGCGCAAATAAACCAGCCGCCTTGCGCTGCGACGCGCGCGCCCCTTGCCCTGTGCCGCGCCGCACCGCATATACGCATGAAACCCGGGGGTGCGCGGATGATCGGCAGGCTGAACCATGTGGCAATCGCGGTGCCCGATCTTGCGGCGGCCTGCGCGCAATACCGGCAGGCGCTGGGCGCAACTGTGGGGCCGCCGCAGGACGAGCCTGATCACGGGGTGACGGTGGTGTTCATCGAACTGCCGAACACCAAGATCGAGTTGCTGTATCCCTTGGGCGAGGCCTCGCCGATCCGGGGGTTTCTCGACAAGAACCCGGACGGCGGCATCCATCATATCTGTTATGAGGTGGACGATATCGTTGCCGCGCGCGATCATCTGCTGGCCAGCGGCGCGCGGGTGCTGGGCTCGGGCGCGCCAAAGATCGGCGCGCATGGCAAGCCGGTGCTGTTCCTGCACCCCAAGGATTTCAGCGGCTGTCTGGTGGAACTGGAGCAGGCATGACGATCACCGGTGCCATCGTGTTGTTTTCCGTGACCTGGTTCATGGTGTTTTTCTGCGTGCTGCCGCTGCGGTTTCAAAGTCAGGCCGACAAGGGCCGGATCGTGCCGGGCACGCCGCCTTCGGCACCTGCGGAAGAGAACGTCGGGCGCGCCGCCAGAACCACCACCTGGGTGGCGCTGGTGATCTGGCTGGCTCTGGTGACGATCATCATGTCGGGCTGGATCGGCATCGACGATCTGAACATCTTCGGGATCACGCCGTAGCGGGCAACGGGCGGGGCGGTTCAGGCTTGGGTTCAGGCTTGGGTTTGGGTTTGCGCTTGCAGGCGGTGAAACAGATGGGTGAAGGTCGCCACCCCCAGCACCGGGATCAGCAGGTTGACAAAGGGGATCGACAGCGGCGCCGCCATCAGAACCCCGGCGATCCAGATCTGCAACCGGTGCTTTTTGCGCAGCGCCTTCGCCCCCTGCCGCCCGATCCGGCGCATGGCGACCAGCGTAAAGAACTCGCGCCCCAGCAGCAGCCCGTTCACCCCCCAGAACACCAGCGGCGCGAACGGGCCGGAAAGGGTGTAAAACAGCACCCCGATCAGGTTCACCGCGATCATCAGCCCCAGAAAGTTGACGCTGGCCACCAGCGTATCGGCCAGGCCAGCGGCCGGTACGGGCGGCAATCCGGGGTAGTGGCGATCTTCGACGGCGGCGGCGATATCTTCCAGAAACAGCCCGGCAAACAGCGAGGCCACCGGCAACATCAGAACCACTGACAGCCCGATCATCAAGGCCGCCGACCCCCAGCTGAGCAACGTCCCAAGGCCGCCCACCGGGCCGACAAACGGGATATCAATGGTATCGGGGGTAAAGGTCTGAATGGCCCACAGGAACGCCGCATAGACCGCCACCAGCAAGGCAAGGCTGAGCAGCACGCCCAGAAACAGCACCCGGCGAAAGCGCGGATCGCCGATCTGGCCCAATGCGCGGCTGAAATCGTGAAAGATCATGACGCGGCCCGGCTGAGCAGGGTGGCCAGATCGGGGCGCGGCCGGTCGGGCCCGTCGGGGGGGGCGGTTGCGATATGGACAATGCCTGCCAACCGCTCGGACGCGAGGCAACCGAAGGCATCGGTGATGAATGCGCGGTCATGCGCGGGCCAGCCTGTCAGCCAGCAGGCACCCCAGCCCGCAGCTTCGGCCGCGTTCACAATGCCAAAGCACAGCGCCGCCGCCGAGAACAACTGCTCGATCTCGGGCACCTTGTCGGACGGTTTGGGGGCCGCGATCACCGCCACCGCCAACTGCCCCAGATCAAACTGGCCGCGGCCTTTACGGATCATCTCGGCATCGCCTGCCAGCGCCCGGGCCCGCGCCTCGGCCAAACCGGCCAGACGCGCCATCGCGGGCTTTTCGATCACCACCAGCCGCCACGGTTGCAGCTTGCCATGATCGGGCACCCGCAAGGCCGTGGTCAGGATCGCGGCAAGCGCCGCCTCATCCGGCACCGGTGCTGTGAACAACTTGGCCGGCCGCGAGCGGCGCTGGGCCAGAAAAGCGGTGGCCCCGGGGTTGTGCTGTGGCATGGGCTGCTCCTGTAGGGGGTTCGGGCCAATCGGTGGCAGCGCCGTTACCGCGTGGCGGAGGCCAGCCGGTAGGTGCCTTCGGGCAGGTTCAGCGCGGCGGCCAGATCCTGCGCTTGACCAAGTGACAGGGTAAGGCGCAACGCCTGATCGGTGCGCGGATCAACCTGCTGCACCACGATGCAGTCTTCAAAAACCTCGATGCAGATGTCTTCCTGCAATGGCAAAGACCCCTCATCAATCAGGGTGATCACGGTCGCATCAAATTCGTGCTCGATGGTGAACATGCGGCAAGTGGTAAGGCCAAGGTGGCGCCGCCTCAAGGGGAAATCGGCCTGGCGGCCTGCGGGGGTTTGGCGCGGATGCAAGATTTGGTGAGGGGGCTTTCAATCGGAAAATTATCGGCTATCTGTGGCACGCGTTGGTGTTGGTTCTGGCCTTGACCGGCTGCACGACAAGCGCGCCTGCCATCACCGCGACAGACGGCAAACCGGTGGCGCGCGCCTTGCCAAGCGCCCAGCAACTGGCGGTTTTCGCCTCGGTTGTGGCGCGGGTGGAGCCTTTGGCGGGAAAGATGTGCCGCAGCATCGGCAAGACGCGGCGCTGTAATTTCAGCATCGTGATCGACGACCGGGTGGGCCAGCCGCGCAACGCCTATCAGACGCAGGATGCCAACCGCCGCCCGCTTCTAGTGTTTACCACCGCACTGATCAAGGACGCGCGCAATGCCGACGAGTTGGCCTTCGTGATGGGCCACGAGATGGCGCATCATATTGCCGATCATATCCCGCAAGCCTCCAGTGCGGCGCTGAGCGGGGCGCTGTTTGCCGGGGTGCAGGCCTCGGGCCAGGGGCTTGACAAAGCCGCCATCGAGCGGGCGCAAAACGAGGCGGCGGGGCGGGCGGTGCTGGGATATTCCAAGGAGTTCGAGTTGCAGGCCGACGCGCTGGGGGCCGAGATTGCCATCCGGGCGGGCTATGATCCAGTGCGCGGCTCGGCGTATTTCGACAGGCTGCCCAATCCGGGCAACCGGTATCTAAGCACCCATCCCGGCAATGCCCAGCGCAAGGCGGTGGTGCGCAAGGTGGCCGAGCGGTTGCGCGCGGGCTGAGGGCGCGGGTTGAAGGCGCGGGCAGTTTTTGCCGACGCGTGTAGACAGCCTTGTCGTAGTCAGGTCAGATAGCCCGGCAAGGCCCCCGCCAGCGGTGGCCGTGGTGGGAGGGTCAGGCGATGAAAGCATTGTTGCGCGCCGAGGTGCTGCGCTTTTGCAATACGGTGATATGGTCGTGGCAGGGCTGGTGCGCGGCCTGGGCCACCGAGAAAACCCTGCGGCAATGGACGGTTGTGAACGCGCTGTCGGCGGCACTGGCGCTGGGCCTCGATCTTTCCGCCGCCGAGCGGGGGATGATTCTGGCGCTGGGGTTGCTGGTGCTGGCGGCGGAGTTGATGAACACCGGGCTTGAGGAGGCGATCGACTATATCTCGGCCGAACGCGATCCGCGCGCGAAGAAAGCCAAGGATTGCGGCTCGGCGGCGGTGGCGCTGACAGCGATTGCGGGCGGCGTGGCCTGGGTGGTTGTGCTGATCGGCTAGCTGTGGAACCTCAACAGGTTGTCCATCGGTTGACCAAGGCGACTGATAGGTGGCTTTGAGGTCAGGCTGCCGTGCGGGCGATGCCAATTGTACATGTGGGTCCATTGCGGCAGGAGGTTTTTGCGCTGCTCGG
>JANNAV010000003.1:0-4666 GCA_031384695.1 Paracoccaceae bacterium | reverse complement strand
CCACGACCAGCAAGCGGCCCGATCAGTTCATCGGCGTCCACTTCTTCAGCCCGGTGGACCGGATGGCGCTGGTGGAGATTATCAAGGGGGCGCAGACGGGTGACCGGGCCGTGGCCAAGGCGCTGGATTTCGTACGCCAGATTCGCAAGACGCCCATTGTGGTGAACGATGCGCGGTACTTCTATGCCAATCGCTGCATCCTGCCTTACACGAATGAGGGGATCAGGATGGTGTCCGAAGGGGTGTCGCCGGTGCTGGTGGAGAATGCGGCCAGGATGGTGGGCATGCCGGTTGGGCCGTTGCAACTGACGGATGAGATTTCGATTGATCTGGGGATCAAGATAGCCAAGGCGACCAAGGCGGCGCTTGGCAATGCCTATCCCGATGACGACGTGGATGCAGTGGTCTTTGCCTTGGCCGAGAAGGGCCGGATGGGGCGCAAGGCCAAGGCGGGGTTTTATGCCTATGACGCGGCGGGCAAGCGTGAGGGGTTGTGGGACGGTCTGGGCCAGATGTGGCCAGTGGCCGAGGAGCAGCCCGATCTGGTGACGGTGCAGCACCGGCTTTTGATGTCTCAGGTGTTGGAGGCGGTGCGCGCGCTGGAGGAAGGCGTGTTGACCGATATCCGCGAGGGCGATGTGGGGGCGATCCTGGGCTGGGGCTTTGCGCCCTGGTCGGGCGGGCCGTTCAGTTGGCTGGACATGATCGGGGCGGCGCGGACGGTGGAGATTTGCGATGGTTTGGTGGCCGCGCATGGCGCGCGGTTTGCGCCGCCCGCGTTGCTGCGCGACATGGCCGCGAAGGGCGAGAGTTTCTACACCCGGTTCGCGGTTCAGCAAGCTGCCTGATACAGCGAGGCGCCGGGACAGGCCCGGCGCTTTGCACCTTCCGCAAACGTTTTATGCCGGTGTCGGATCAAAACGATAGCCAAATCGCGCGATGTCGGTGGCGCAAAGATCACCCAGCAGGGCGGCGTCGGCGTCAGTGTAGGCCGGCCGCCAATCTGGGGAGTGCGAATCTGGGGAGCGCCAATCTGGGGGGCGCGAATCTGAGGAGCGCGGCGTGGCATTGGCGCGCGCGATGGGGCCGAGGCTGAAGCCGAGATGAGCCTCGAAGGGGGCAAGGTCTGCGGCCAGATGCTCCAGCCGCGCGAATAGGCTGGCGCGCTCGACACCGCCGCGGTCGCGCATATAGGCGGCGAAGGGCCAGAGCGCCAGCGCGGTGCGGGTGTGCGGGTGGTTGAGAAAACCGCTGAAATCATGGGTTTTGGCGAGACCGACGGCGGGATGCGCGAAAGACTGGGTGCGCAGCCAGTGGTAGTAGCTGACGGCGCGGTCCCAGGGGTTGCGGATCAGGGTAAGGGTGAAAAGGCTGGCAATCTCGGCATCGGTGGCCAGACCGGCGATATCGGCGAGGGTGGAGTGTTTCCACAACCTGCCATGCGATTTGATCCCCGCCAGCCGCCCCTTGCGCGCCCGGGCCTTGGGAGTATCGCCGATCAGGATATCGTCTTTCATCGCGCGGGCTTCGAGCGCCAGCGCCAGCGCCGTGCCGCCGGTTTTCGGGATATGGACGAAAATGAAGCGGCGACCGCGCGATAGGATCATGGATCGCCTTTGAACCAGCCGCCGCCCTCGGGGGCATCGAGCCCCCTCGGGCGGCCTTGGCACGCAGGACGCGGGCGGGCGGAATGGGACGCGGTTGGCGGCAATGGTTAAACCGGGTTAAGGAGTGGTTGACCTTCGCTGTGCGCGATCAGGTTAGCGACTGCCATCATGCCCATCGCCTCGCGAACCTCCAGCGCGGCAGTGCCGAGATGCGGCAGCAGGGTGACATTTTCCATCGCGATCAGGGCGGCGGGAACCTGCGGTTCCTGCTCGTAAACATCGAGCCCGGCGCCCGCGATCTGACCCGATTGCAGCGCCGCGATCAGGGCCGCCTCATCGACCACATCACCGCGCGAGATGTTGATGAAATAGGCATCACGCCGTATCAGCCGCAGCGTTTCCGCATTGATCAGATGCCGGGTGGCCGCCCCGCCGGGCACCGCCACCACCACGAAATCGGCGGTCAGCGCCTCGGCCAGCGGCACCTGCAGCGCGGGCATGTCGGGATCGGCGATGAACGAGCGGTTGTGAAACACCACCTCCATGCCAAAGCCGAAATGACAGCGCCGTGCGATGGCCTTGCCGATCCGGCCCATACCGATGATGCCCACGCGGCGACCGGTGACGTGCAGCCCCAGCATCTGGGTTGGCCCCCAGCCATGCCAGCGCCCGGCGCGCAACATCCGCTCGCCCTCGCCCGCGCGCCGGGCTGTCATCAGGATCAGCATGAGGGCGATATCGGCGGTGGCGTCGGTAACGGCTCCGGGGGTGTTGGTGACCACGAGGCCCGCCTTCTGCGCCGCCTGGGTGTCGATATGGTTATAGCCCACACCGAAATTGGCGAGGATTTTGGCGCGCGGTGCTGGCACATCGGCGAACACATCGGCCCGGAAGAGATCGCCCAGCGTGGGCAAAACCGCGTCGTAATCGCGCAGGGCGGCGCGCAGTTCAGCTGCCGACAGTGGCAGAGGATCATCGCGCAACGTGACATCAAAGCGCGCGGTTGCGGCGGCCAGAACGTGGTCGGGCAGGCGACGGGTGATCAGCAGTTTCGACATCAGAACATCCTTCCGCCCAGTGGCGTCTCCTTGTCCGGCGCAATCAGCACCACTTCGCCCGCAGCATCAGGCACCCCCAGCACCAGCACCTCGGACAGCACCTTGCCGATCTGACGCGGCGGAAAATTCACCACCGCAAGCACCCTGCGGCCGAGCAGGCTTTCAATCGTATAATGCACGGTGATCTGCGCCGACGAGCGTTTTTCGCCGATCTCGGGCCCGAAATCGACCCAGAGGCGGAAGGCGGGTTTGCGCGCTTCGGGGAAGGGTTCGGCGCGGGTGATGCGGCCGACCCGGATATCAACCTGCATGAAATCATCATAGCTGATCATTGGCCAAGCTCGCGGCCAAGCTCGCGGCCACGGTCGGCGGCGGCCTTGATGGCGCGGTTGAGGAGCGGCGGGAAGCCTTGCGCCTGATCCATCAGCACCGCGAGGGCCGCCGCCGTGGTGCCTGCAGGCGAGGTGACGTTGATGCGCAGCTGCGCCGCCGTTTCGGGCGCGCGGTGGGCCAACTCTCCGGCACCGCAGACGGTGGCGCGGGCCAGTTGCATGGCGATATCCGGCGGCAGCCCTTCGGCGACACCGCCTGCGGCCATCGCCTCGATCAGGTGGAACACATAGGCCGGACCCGAGCCTGAAACCGCCGTGACGGCATCAATCTGGTGCTCGCCCTCCAGTTCCACCACCTCGCCCACGGCGCGCATCAGGACATGCGCCAGCGCCAGACCATCCGCGCCGGCAAAGCTGTTGCCACAGATGGCGGTGATCCCCCGCCCCACCATGGCGGGCGTGTTGGGCATGGAGCGCACGATCGGCGTGCGCGCACCCAGCACACCTGCGAGCGTGGCTATTGATGTACCGGCCGCAATCGACAGGAACAGGGTTTTCCCGTTGCCAAGCGCCTGCAACGCGGGAAGGGCGGCACCCATCATCTGCGGCTTGACCGCGAGCAGAGCCACTGCGGGTGCGGCGGGAAAGCCTGCGTTCAGATGCACACCTGCGGCTTTCAGCCAATCGCCGGGGTTGGGCTCGATCACCCAGACCGACGCGGCGGGCACGCCCGCGGCCAGCCAGCCCGTCAACAGTGCGGTGCCCATCTTGCCGCATCCCAAGAGCACAAGGCCTTGGCGGGCCACTTTATCCAGCATCATCGGGTGTTCCGTTTCTGCGACCATCAGATGCGCAGGTTATGCGCGCCCGTAAGCCTCGGCAATGGCGACTTTCATCGCATCCGCAGGGGTGCGACCACCCCAGGCAACCAGTTGGAACGCGGGATAAAACCGCTCGGCCGCCATGACGGCCACCGAAATTGCCCGGTCGATCTGCTCGGGGCAGGCCATCTGCCCGCCCGCCAGCAACAAGCCATAGCGCCAAACCATCAGCTTTTGCTCGGTCCAATAGGTGAAGGCGCCGGTCCAGACCATATCGTTGCAACGGTTCAGAACGTCATACAACTCGCCCATTTTCTCGGTCGGAGGTTCCATCTCGAAGGTGCAGATCAGGCGCAGGGTTTCATCCTGGGCCGACCAGGCGAGGGTAAGGGCATAGGTGCGCCACTGCCCCTCGACCGCCATGGCGATCTGGTCATCGGTGACGCGGTCAAACTCCCAATCGTGGTGGGCGGCGAGGGTTTCCACGATATCAATCGGGTGCAGGTCGTCATTCAGCATGAAATCTTCAGAAAGCGACATGTCCCGGCCTCACTATGAAGCTTCTATCGGGCCAAGACCCACAAGAAGCAGGGTGCCAGGCGATCCTCAGCGTTTGCCCGACATGGTCTTACTAGATATGGTGTGCCCAAAGCGGAAGCCTGTAAAGCAATATTTGCGAAATTCTTCTGTGGACAAGTAGTTGTGTGTGTGGCGTGACAGCAGAAGCTGCAGTGTTTTACAGCAGAAGCTGCAGCAATTCGATTTTTGAGTGGCGGGCGATTCAGGTGGCTGTTCAAGTGGAGGTGAACAGGGGGTTAAACGGTGGGTAAACGACGGTCAATTCAGGC
>JANNAV010000021.1:0-7404 GCA_031384695.1 Paracoccaceae bacterium | reverse complement strand
GCGCGAGTATTCCACTCATGCCGGGCTGTCACGTGGTGCTGTCCAGAACGCCAAACGTGGTGGCAGGCTGGTGTTTTACGCCGATGGATCAGTCAACGCGGCCGCATCAGACCTGCGCCGGGCAGACATGGCCGACCCCGACCAGCAGCGCCGCTCGCCTGGTGGCGATGCTGCCCTGCCAACCGGTGGCAGTGGCGGGACCGACAGCTACCTCAAGGCCCGAACCGCTCTGACGGTCTACCAAGCACAGGAACGCCAGCTGGCGATCCAGAAAAAGAAGGGCACACTGGTCGACCGGGCGCGCGCCGAAGCGCTCGTGTTCCGCCTGGCGCGGCAGGAGCGTGATGTATGGGTGACCTGGCCCGCGCGGGTGGCCGCATTGATTGCAGCACAAATAGGGGCGGAAGTGGAAAAATACTCGGGCAATCCGGTGCTGATTGATGCCACGACGAAGCAACGGCTGCTGGATGCCCATGTCCGCGCGCAGCTTGAAGCCCTTGCTGACCTGCGGGTTTCCCGTGGATGACGGCCCAGACTCCGGATCGATAGCGGTTCGGACACAGCATTAATTTCCGCAATGCTATCGCACTTGCGGCCCAAATAGACGCCAAGAGAAAAAATGGGCGAAAGCCTTGGGTCAGGATCGCAGGTTGGTCTGGTCGCGTATTTGTTGGACAGAGGTGCTCATGTGTGCGCGTTCAAGGTCTGCCTGCCAGTCTCTGTCACGATGGTCTGCATGGGAATATCATGGGGCTGCGGAAAAATCGTGGTCAGGCGGGCGGCGTCAAGGCCCACGCCGATTGCAAACGGCCGGGGTGACAGGGCCGCCAGGGTGCGGTCAAAATAGCCGCCGCCATAGCCCAACCTGAATCCCGCCGCGTCCCATCCAACCACCGGGGCCAAGGTGATGTCGGGTGTAACCTCTGGCCCCTCGGCAGGGACGGGAATGCTCCAGACACCGCGTTCCATGCGGGTCTCAGAGGTCCAGGGGCGAAAGATCAGCGGCGCACCTTGCATGGCCACAACGGGCAACGCCGCTTGCGCACCGCGTGCCGCCAAACCAGCCATCCAGCTGCGCAAGTTCAATTCGGCCTTGATCGGCCACCAGGCTGAGATCGTCAGGCCCTGCAATGACCCGAACTGATCCCCAAGCACGCGGTCCAGATGATCCGCTATGGCATGAGAAGCATCATGCCGCACGTCGACCGCCACCGCGGCGCGCTCGGCCAGCAGTCGTAGGCGCGTCGCCTTGCGCCAGACCGCCACATCATGCGCCTGTTCGAGGTCCACATGGGTTGGGTCGAATTCATCGACCAGACAGGGCGATGAGGCGGGTGGTTTCATAATTCATCCCTTTCAGCCTTGCGAGAGCGGCTTGCGCTTCAAGCAGGATCGTTGCGATGCGGTCTGCCGCGTTGGGTGGGTTAACGATCAGCGCAACTCTGTCCGGCAACCGCAGCCATCACCTTCAGAATGTCAGTGATGCGCTATGGCAAGTCACTCACGTACCCTAGCAGAGGAAGCTCGTCTTCCCAAGCCATCACGTCGCGCGGCAGGTGATCGCACCCAGGCTTGCAAGTTTGCAAACCCGCCCGAGGCGACGATCGGCAGGGAAGTCGCCTTCGAAATCTGTATCACCAGCACAAGTGCGGCCACCGCCCCATGTACATCACTGCCCGCCTCGACCCCTTGCGCAATCAGCACATCCACCCCGGCCGCCTCTGCCGCTTTGTCTGCGGCGAGTGAGGCCGGGCGCCGACATCCGGCAGCCAGCCGAATTCAGTATTCTTGCTGACGGCCAACTTCGCCGCCCGCCCCTTCGTGACTGCACGCGGAAGAGCGGCAAATTTTCTAATTCGGTCGTCACCTCGTGCTTTTTCGCAACATCATGGGTGCAGGCCGGTAGCTGCTTAGCGCGCGCGCCATAATTTCAGCCGCCTCTGTCAAATCGGCGACAATGGCGGCGCGGGCGGCAACACCGTCGCCGCTGGTCAGCGCGGCCAGCAGTTCAACATGATGATCCAGACCCATACCTAGTTTGGTTTCGGTCCGCACCACGTTCAGACAGGGGCCAGCGCGAAGCCACAGGCTTTCGATCAGCGGCAATATATGTGGTGATCGCGCCGCCTGATATACAGTAAAATGAAACTCCAGGTTCCACGGCAGGAAGGTGTTGGTGTGGGGAAAATGGACGGCGGCCTGCATTTTGGCCTGCAACGCATGCAACCGGTCAAGCTCTGCCGGGGTGATGGTTTGCGCGGCCCATTCTGCGGCCTGCCCTTCCAGCGCGCAGCGCACACGGCGAAGATCCATCACCGCCTCTACGTCCAAAACCGGCACTTCGGCACCATAATAAGGCCGGTCGATCAGCGCCCCTTCGGCGACCAACCGTTGCAAGGCCTGCCGCACGGGAAGCGAACTGGTGCCAAAACGTTCGGACAGGCGTTTTACCACCATCCGTTCGCCCGGCATCACATCGCCGCACATCATAGCCATGCGCAGCGACCGATAGGCCGGCTCAAAGCTGTGCGTTATGGTTGAATCGGTCAGGTCATTGGGCATCTGTCGGCTTTCATTCAATCGTCACCGCGTCTTGCCTGCAAGGCCCAGAATTTCGCGCGCCTCGGCAGACGTAGCCGCACGATGCCCCAGCGCATCTACCAGACGCACGGCATCTTCGACAAGTTCGGCATTGCTGGCAAGCACCCCCCTTCGCCGGTAAAGATTATCTTCCAGACCGACTCTGACATGCCCGCCCAGCAAAATGGATTGCGCGGCCATGGGGAATTGTTCCGGCCCAGCCCCGAAGGCCACCCATTGCGCGCCATCGGGCAGCATTGATCGCAGATGCAGCAGCGTGCCGACATCAGACGGCGCACCCCAGCGCAGGCCCAACGCAAACTGAAACAGCGGCGGCGGCGGAATTAAACCCTGTTCAACCAAGTAGCAGGCAAGCCGCATGTGGCCAAAATCGAATACTTCCAGTTCCGGCTTCACCCCGGCGGCCTGCATCCGGGCAGCCATTGTCAGCATCATCGGCAAGGTGCTGACAAAAATCTCATCCCCCACGCCGGTGTTAAAGCTGCCACAATCAAGGCTGCACATTTCGGGGCGCAGCGCGTCGATATGGGCCATACGGGTGACCGCGCCAACCAGATCCGTTCCCGGTGCTGCAGGCAAGGGATTGTCCGCATTAAAGATCAACTGCCCGCCCATACCTGCGGTCAGATTGACAATAACATCAGACCCCGACGCGGTGATAAGGTCCGTCACCTCACGATACAGCGCCACCTCGCGGCTGCCTTTGCCGGTGACCGGATCGCGCACATGGATATGCACGATGGCCGCCCCCGCCGCCGCCGCAGCCAGCGCGTTTGCGGCGATTTGTTCGGGTGTTACCGGCACATGCGGGCTGCGTCCGGTGGTGTCGCTGTTGCCGGTCAGGGCGCATGTGATGATAACGGGGCGCATCAGGCGGCAACCTGCGGCAGAACCGACCGATAATCTGTCAGAAAACCGTCGAATACCTCCAGAAAATTATCTGTTTCAACCTCTGTATGCGGCAGCGCCAGCGCTATCATACCGCGCGGGGTGACGTATTGGCCCGCAAGCAGCATTTCCAGGTGCCAAAGCTTGCTGGGGCGATGATCAATCGCTTCGACCGCCGCGGGCGTGACTTGACCGGTTGGCAGGAAATGCAGGTTGAACAAAGACCCATAGCCCGTGGTGCAGGCCGCAACGCCATGTGCATCTAGCATGTCCTGCATCGCGGATTTCAGTCTTTCACCCAGCACATTGAACCGATCCGACGCTTCGCGGGTCAACACCTTGGTTAACCCGGTATAGCCCGCCGCCATACTGATGATATTGTTGTTAAACGTACCGCCATGGCCAAAAGCCTGTGCAGACGTGGGGTTAAACCGCTCCATCAGATCGGCCCGTCCGCCGAATGCACCAAAACTGGCGCCGCCGCCCACATATTTGCCCAAAGTCATCAGATCGGGCGTCACGCCGGTGATCGCCTGCATACCGTTGTAATGCTGGCGCGAGGTCATCACTTCGTCAAAAATCAACAAAGCGCCGATCTCTTGGGTGACGCGGCGCAACATTGCAAGAAACGCATCTGTCGCCCGGATACAGCCGCCACTGCCCAACATCTGTTCAAGAATAACCGATGAAATGCTGTCCTTGTTCGCCAGCAACAGCGCCTCGGTGCCCGCAACATCATTGTAATCCGCGAAAACATACGGGAATGGCAGGTTAAGCACTGATCCGCCGTGCCCAAAGCTTAGCACCCCGCCATGATAGCCTTCGTGGAAAACCATAACCTTGTCGCGCCCGGTGATCGCACGGGCAGCAGACATCGCCATAATGTTGGCCTCGGTGCCCGAATTGCAAAACCGAACCCGGTCAAGCGCCGCGAACCGCGATACCAGCTCTTCGGCAAGCCGGGCTTCAAACGTGTTGGGGCCACCAAGGGCAACGCCGTTTTGCACCGCATCAATGATCGCCGCCATGATCACCGGATCGGAATGGCCATACAATCCAGCCGAATATTCGCTGACGAAATCGGTGTAGTTGTGACCATCCAGATCGGTGACATGGACGCCTTTGCCTTCCGTCAGGGCCACCGGAAAAGGTTCAAACCACAGCACGGATCGGGTGTTGCCGCCCGGCAGGCTGGCACACGCCGCCTGATGCCGCGCCAGGCTTTTCGGATTTGCAGCAATGTAGCGGGAAGTCGCATCCGCAATGGCATCATCGAGATCGGTGTTGCGCAGCATATCGGCCATTCCTTTCCAAAGTTGATCAACTATTGCGCAACATTCAAAAGCTTGTCAAACTGAAATCATGCTCCTCCCTGATGAGTCACGCTGCCTAAACAAGCGGATCATCGCAGAAAGCCATATATTATTGGCTTTGTGGTTACCAACCGTAGGATAATCACTGCCGCGCGCCCCCCAGAATTTCTGTGTTGACAGAATAAAATAGTTGATCAACTATTGACCGGAACCACAAGAACGACTCCTCATTCAGAAAGGTATCGCTATGCGTCTCTCCAGATTTCTCTGCACGATTGCCGTTGTCAGCGCTGCCTCGGGCGCCTATGCCGAGGGCACTGTCACCATCGTTGGATGGGGCGGAACGTGGAACGAAGCCTATAAAAAGGGCGTGACAGACCCTTTCAGTGCCGCCAGTGGCATTGCCGTGACGCTGGATGAATGGGACGGATCGCTGGCCAAGGTCCGCGCCATGGCCGAAAGCGGCAGCATCAGCTATGACGTGGTCTCGGTCGAAGCGCCGCAGATGGATATCGGCTGTGACGAAGGGCTGTTTGCGAAACTGCCCGAATCGGTCAGCGCGTTGTCGGAACACTCTCTGCCAGGAACGATGCATGCCTGCGGCATCGCATCGGATACTTGGGCCACTGTGCTGGTTTATGACGGCAATAAATTGGCGGATGGGCCAAAAAGCTGGGCTGATTTCTGGGATCTGAAAAAGTTCCCGGGCAAGCGTGGCGTACTGGGAACCGCGCTTTACACGCTTGAAAATGCGCTGATGGCCGATGGGGTTGCGCCTGCTGATGTCTACACCGTTCTGCGCACCCCCGAAGGCGTTGACCGCGCTTTCGCCAAACTGGATGAGATCAAACCAAGCGTAGTGTGGTGGAACAGCTCGTCCACGGCGATCCAGAACCTTGATGCGGGCGAAGTGGTGATGACAGATATGTATAATGGCCGCGTTACGTATGATAATGAAAATAACGGCAAGAATTATAAGATCGCATGGGAGGCCGGGTTCTTCTATGGCACGGATATGTGGGCGCTTGTTGCCAACTCACCCAACCCCGACGCAGGAAAGGCATTCATGGAATTCTTCGCTGTCCCTGAAAATCAGGCGGGCTTCCCCCGGGTTTATGGATATGGCACCGGTGATACCCGCGTCTTTGATCTGCTAACACCAGAACAGCGCGACCGTCTGCCAACCGCGCCGTCGCATATCGGCTTTGGCGCGCCGTATGACGCTACATTCTGGGCCGAGAACCAGGAAGCGCTGGAGCAACGTTTCAAAACCTGGCAATCGCAGTAATGCAGCAGGGTGTCCCCGCATTGGCCACGGCACATCGCCCTGTGCCAAAGCTGCGGGGGCACCTGCCCTTTATGGCGATGGTGGCACCCCTGCTGCTATTCGTGATCCTGTCGGTGATCGTGCCAGTCGGCATGTTTTTGTTCCGCGCCATCGACAACCGCGATTTGCAAATCAATCTGGCGCAGACATCCAAAAGTTTGTCCGCATGGACCTTGGCAGATGGTTTGCCGCCTGAACCGGCGTTTGCAGCCCTTGTCAGTGACCTTGCAGTCGCCCAGAATGCGGGACGCGCAGGCGCGTTGGCGGCGCGGCTGAACCAAGCGGTGCCGGGCACGCGCACAATCATTCTGAAAACCGCGCGGTTGGCGGCTGAAGCGGCCTTTCCCGCAGGTGATGTGCGCAATTCAGTGCTGGCGCAGGTAAAAGGCTGGGACAATCCCGCGCTTTGGTCTGTTATCGCGCATGAAAACGGCCGCTTTACCGCGTTCTACCTGCTGACCAGCCTTGATCTGGAACGGCGTGCCGATGGCAGCATCGGCCAGGTTTCGCCGCAGTCGGCACTGTTCCTGACGATCCTGTGGCGCACCATCGCGATCAGCCTTTCGGTGACAGCAATCTGTGCAATCCTCGCTCTGCCGGTTGCACATGTTATTGTTGCCGCCCCGCCGCGCGTTGCCGCCGTTTTGTTGGCAATGGTATTGCTGCCGCTGTGGACATCGCTTTTGGTGCGCACAGTTGCTTGGATCATCTTGTTACAGGGCGAAGGCCCGGTGAATTCCGTGTTGATCTGGCTGGGGGCTGTGACCGAGCCGTTGCGCCTTGTTTATACTCGCGGCAGTCTGATGGTGACGATGGTGCAGGTGCTGTTGCCGCTGATGATCTTGCCGATCCTGTCGGTGCTGCGCCGTATACCACCCACCTATATGCGGGCGGCGCGATCCTTGGGGGCACCTTGGTGGACGGCGTGGCGGCGCGTGCAACTGCCGATGATCCTGCCCGGTATCCTGACCGGGTCTGGCATCGTGTTTGTGTTCGCGCTTGGCTATTACATCACCCCCACGTTAATCGGCGGGCCGGGCGATCAGATGCTGAGCAGTTTCATTGTGTTTTATACCGATAAAACTCTGAACTGGGGGTTGGCGGCGGCGCTGTCGGTGCAACTGCTGGCGGTACTGGGGTTGGCGGCGGGGCTTGTCAGCGCTACCCGGTGGCTGGCGGCGGGACGGGTTGCGTGATGCAGGGCGAGTGGGTGCATAGATGGGCTGCTTGGGGGATTGCCGGGCTGGTGCTGGCCTTCCTGGTGATGCCTCTGTT
>JANNAV010000333.1:0-5178 GCA_031384695.1 Paracoccaceae bacterium | reverse complement strand
CTTGCGAAAGCCTTCTGGCAAGGTGACAACCATATTGTCGGCAACCTCCATATCCTCGAAGTGGAGATAGGTTTCGGGAATGCCTCGCAAGCCCATGGCTGGTTCACGTTTGCCAATGGACAACCCCTTCGTTTGGTCCCGCATAGCAATGAAGCCACCAATCCCCTGATCTTTGCCATCCTCAATCACGCGCGCAAAAATCAGATGTACCTTTGAAACTCCGCCCCCGGTGATCCAATGCTTGACGCCGTTCAGCACATAGCCGCTTTTCGTGCGCACTGCAGTAGTGGTCATATCTGTAGCCGCGCTTCCAGCACAAGGTTCGGTGATACAGATCGCTGGCTTGTCACCAGCCAACACGAAGGGCGCCACAAATTTCTTCTGTTCTTCAGTTCCATAGGCCATAATAGCACCGATGCCGCCCATATTGGCTTCGACCACGATCCGGCCCGTAACACCGCAGGTGCGCGCCATCTGCTCGATCACCAGAACCGCATCGAAATATGTCAGTCCCCGTCCGCCGTAGGCTTTGGGAATGGTCATACCCATAAAGCCTGCTTCGGTCAGCTGTTCGACAACGTCCCATGGATACTCTTCTGTCCGGTCAACTTCAGCCGCACGATCGCGCACAAAGCCATTTGCAAGATCGCAGGCCTGAGATTGCAGGATCAATTGATCGGAGGTGAGCATATCGAAAAAGCTTTCTAACAAGATCTGGGCGACTTTTGGGGAAGCAGTTCAGCCAACACAGCGTCTGTATCGGCTCCGCAGCGCGGTGGTGGCCGGTCATAAGCCACAGGGGTTTTGGACATCTTGACGGGATTTCCAATCAGCTCAACAAAACCGCCTTTCGCACCGGAATACGTCATTCGCACCTTCATGCCGCGCGCTGCGACCTGTTCACTGGCAAAAACCTGCGCCAAAGAATGGATTGGCCCACAAGGAATGTTCAGAACTTCCAACTTGGCTATCAAGGTGTCGCGCGTGAACGGCTTTATCAACGCAGCTATCTTTTGGAGCAACGTCTCGCGGTTCACGAGCCGCGCCGCATTAGTTGCAAATTTCGGGTCCGACCCAAGCTCGGGTGCTTTTAGCAGTGTGCAGAATTTGCGGTACTGGGCATCATTTCCAACAGCGATGATAAGATGGCCGTCCGCGGCCTCGAATACCTGATAGGGCACGATATTAGGATGTTGGTTTCCACGTCGTTTCGGCTCGTGTCCGGTCAGAAGATAGTTGGTGCCCTCGTTCACCAGCCAAGCGACCTGACAATCCACTAAAGCAATGTCGATCTGCTGACCTTCTCCTGTTCGGTCCTTATGGCGAAGTGCAGCCAGAATTGCGGTAGCGGCATACATTCCGGTCATGACATCCGAAATCCCAACAGCAACTTTTGTGGGTTCACCGTCGGTTGGGCCTGTCAGGCTCATAATGCCACCATAGCCTTGGGCAAGCAGATCATATCCTGGTTTATTCGCATTTGGGCCGGTTTGACCAAATCCGGTAATCGAGCAATAAACTAAATGCGGAAAATCCTGTCGAAGGTCGTCATAAGACAAACCATACTTTTTCAATCCACCAACTTTGAAGTTCTCCACCAAGACATCGCAGTGGTGCAGCAGCTCACGCACAATCTTCGCCCCCTCTGACGTTGCAATATCAACCGATACTGACCGCTTGTTGCGGTTCGCACAAAGATAGTAAGCGCTTTCATCCGTAGGATTGCCGTCGGCGTCCAATACGAAGGGTGGGCCCCAGGTGCGTGAGTCGTCACCGCCCCCAGGGCGTTCGATCTTGATGACATCCGCACCAAAATCTCCCAAAAGCTGAGTTGCCGTTGGGCCCGCAAGAATACGGCTCAGGTCCAACACGCGAACGCCTGCCAAGGATTTAATTGGGGGGTGCGTTGCCGCCATTCGTTTCTCATCCCGTGTTGAGGCAATTGCCAGCGTTCGTATCCTGGCAGCCTAGTGTTCAAGAGATCTTTACAAAAGCGAAATTATGTGCACCATAAAGTTAGGAAACCTAACACTGTGAGCTTGATGAATCTGCGATTCTTAAGAACACTCATTGCCGTTTCGGAGCACCCAAGCTTTTTCTCAGCTGCAACCGAAATGGGGTTAAGCCACTCAGCGGTTAGCCAACAGATCAAAGCCCTTGAAGACGAACTGCAGTTGAACATCGTCGATCGAGACACGAGACCTCCGACTTTGACTGAACACGGGTTCGCACTTGTCGACCTCGCCAGACAGATGCTTGGGATTGCGAATGAAATTCGCTCAATTGGCCAAGATGATTCCTTATCCGGATCAGTAATTATCGGCGTGGTGCCGTCAGTGCTCGCAGGCCTTGTTCCGCCAGCCCTTGCAAGGCTGCAATTTGCGCATCCCCGATTACAGGTGCGTATCCGGAGCGGACTTTCCGGTGATCTGGCTCAGGCAGTGCGCGCACGCGATATTGATTTCGCGGTCGTGACACAGCCAAGGGTTTTGCCAGACGGCTTGATTTCTCAACCGATCTGCGATGAACCACTCGATGTAATCATTCCACACGGCATGAAAGCTGATACCGACGCAGAAGCTTTGGAGCATCCGTTTATCTGGTTCAACCGTCGTGCGTGGGCCGGCCAACAAATCGAGGAACATCTGGCGGTACGTAAATTATTCGTCCGGCCAGTTCTTGAAATCGACTCGATAGAAGCGATTGAGTCTTTTGTCGCGCATGGGGTGGGCGTTTCGATAACGCCGCGCCGCTTTGGTTTGGCACATAGCAGCGCAGCTGTGAAACGACTGCCATTCGGCAGGCCGCAACTGGTGCGCGGTCTGACAATGATCAGTCTGGAAAGTGGTGCGCGTCGCAGGGTGAGTGACTGCCTTCTCGCCTATATGAAAGAGATCACAGATCAATCGTAACATCACTTTTTGGTATCGAACAGCAGAGCAGAACGCTGCCGTCAGTTGGCGCTTGGAAGGGTTCGAACAGGTACTCTGTGCTGCCCGCAATAACCTTCGTCTTGCAGCTTTCACAGGTGCCCGCGCGGCAACTGTAATCTGGCATGAGCCCCTGCTCTTCGGCAAATTCGAGAAGATTGTTCAAGGACGGATCCCAGGCGACACTCAGACCAGATTTGGCAAAATGCACTACCGGCGCATTGCTGTCGCCCTCAGCGTGCAGAATGGGTGGCGGCAGGTTCAGCGCGGAGGCACGGGCGCGCAGCAGCGTGGCTGGGCCAAAGGATTCATAGCGAATGCGATCATCGCGCACGCCCAGATTCTGCAAGATATCATAGATTGCTTGCATGAACGGACCAGGACCGCAAAGGTAGAAATCATAATCCGCCAAGGGCAACAGGCCTTGCAATGTGCCCGCCGTCAGGAAACCTTTGCTGTCATAATCCCGCCCCGGTTTATCGGCATGGCGCGGCAAACGATAACAAAAATGCGTGGTCATCGACTTATGCGCTTTGGCCAATGCCCGCATCTCTGCACCCATCGCGTGTACAGCGCCATCTTCGCAGGCATGGATGAAGGTAAAACCCTTGCCGTCAGCTGAAAGATCGCGTGCCATCGCAACCATGGGCGTGAGACCCACGCCGCCGCTCAGCAAAACTGCATGACGCGGAGACGCGCGATCTAGCTGGAACTGTCCATATGGACCGGCAACCTGAAGTTTTGAGCCAACATTCAGCGTATCGTGGAAATAGTTAGACCCTAAACCAGGTAAATGCGATATTGCGGCGGGTTCGCGCTTGATGGTTACGCGCAGCGCCCCGTCGATCAGACCAGAGATCGAATATTCACGTCGAATTGCCGTGCCATCTGACCCGCAGGGCAGTTCAAATATCAAATATTCGCCTGGCCGGAAATCTGGCGAAACTCCCGTTTCAGGCATCAGCAGGAAAGAAGAAATCGTGCTGGATTCGACATTTTTCGCGGTCATCGTGTAGGTCTTGAAATTTTCGGACATCCGGGACTCCTAACGATTTCAAGGCGGCGATTTGCAAAAGTTGATGTCCAGTTTTTCAATCCCGTTGACGAAGTTTGTGTTCACAAATTCAGGCTCGTGTTTGAGCTGGATCGTCAGCCCGCGATCCAAGACCTCATCCAACAAAACCGCCAGTTCAAGCCGCGCCAGACCCGCACCAAGGCAGGTATGCACGCCGCCGCCGCCAAAGCCTGCATGGAATGACATGGCCGGACGCGTCACATCAAAGGTCTGCGCATTTTCAAACCGCGTCTCGTCAAAATTGCCAGACGCATACCACATTACCACCCTGTCACCTTTACGCACTATGGTCCCCGACAGATCTACATCCCGCGTCGCGGTGCGGCGGAAATACAGGATGGGCGATGAGTAGCGCACGATCTCTTCAACGGCGTTGGTGACAAGACTGCGATCCTTGCGAACCTGTGCGAATTGATCGGGGTGTTGGGCCATCAGCAAGGCCATATGCGACATTGCAGTACGGGTTGTTTCGTTGCCGGCAAAGATCAAGAGGCGGAAGAAATTGGTGTATTCGTCATCTGTAAGCCGCTCGCCGTCGATTTCGACTGTCACGAGTTTTGACACGAGGTCATCCCGCGGATCAGCACGCCGCGTTGCCCCCAAACGGCGGGCATATTCCCGTAAACCATGTGCTGTGGGCTGTTGAAAGGCAAGAGACGCAGCGGCGTAGTATTGCCATAAGCCGCCGGGTCAAGCGGCGCAGCTGATGTCCCCGCAACCAGATTATCCGTCATCTCGATCATCAGATTATGGTCTTCGGAGGGAACGCCCAGCATATCGCAGATGATGCCGATGGGGATCGGCTTTGCCATGTTTGCAACCCAATCGCCGCCGCCCTCGGCCTGCATCTTATCCAGCAATGCCCCTGCGCGTGCTTTTACGACTGGGGCATAGTCACGAATGTTTTTGGGGATGAAACCGGGGTTGACCAGACGGCGCAGACGCGTGTGATCCGGCGGGTCCATGTCAATCATCGAAGCACGCGCCGACAGCGCATCATCGTCGATATTGTAGATTTGGATATGCCCAACAGCCGAGGAAAAAGTTTCGGTATCACGCGACACTTTGACGATGTCGGCGAACCTGCCAACTGACCAAAAGCCTGCGTCCGGCCCCTCCCCTTGGATAGGGTTCCAAGCAAGACCCTCCAGAGCGCGCAGATCAGCGAAGGCT